>JBKJTI010000105.1:0-36928 GCA_046590425.1 Cypionkella sp.
AGTGGCGGCCCTTGGGGCGGAAATGGCGGTTCTGGTGGGGATGACCGGAATGGCCAGCGGCCAGAGGGCGACCGTCCGGGTCAACGTCCGGGTGGGCGCAAACCGGGCGAGGGCCCGCAGATGCCCGAAATTGATGAGCTGATGAAAAAGGGTCAGGAACATCTGCGCGTGCTGATGGGCGGGCGTGGTGGCGGCAATGGCCGTGGGCCTGCGGGCGCAGGTGGCGCTGGGCCGATGTTCAGCAAGCAAGGCTTGGCTTTGGCGGCGGTTGTTGTGCTGGGCGCTTGGGTCTGGTCCTCGGCCTATTCGGTCAAGCCAGAAGAACAGGCCGTGACTCTGATGCTGGGCAAATTCAGTGGTGTGACCGAAGAAGGTTTGCACTTTGCGCCATGGCCGGTGATGACGGCGGAAATCGTCGAGGCGCGCAAGCAGCGCACTACCGATATCGGCAACGGCGTGGCGGGCGAGTTGGACAATGGTCTGATGCTGACCCGCGATCAGAACATCGTCGATATCGAGTTTCAGGTGGTCTGGAACATCGCTGACCCGGCGAAATTCCTGTTCAACCTTGCTGACCCGGAAGACACGATCCGCGCAGTGTCCGAATCTGCGATGCGCGATATCATTGCTCGGTCCGAACTGTCGCCGGTGTTGAACCGCGACCGGGGGGTGATTGCCTCGGAAGTCACTTCGGCGATTCAGGGCACGCTGAACAGCTATGATGCCGGGATCAATGTGATCCGGGTGAACTTCGACAAGGCCGACCCGCCGCGCGAAGTGATCGACAGTTTCCGCAAGGTGCAGGCAGCGCAACAAGAGCGCGACCGTCTGGAAAAAGAAGCCGATGCTTATGCCAACACCATTGGTGCTGCCTCACGCGGGCAGGCGGCGCAGTTGTTGGAAGACGCGCGCGGCTATCAAGCGCAGGTTGTCAACAACGCCGAGGGTGAAGCGAGCCGGTTCTCGTCGATCTATGCGGAATATGTGAAAGCCCCGGAAGTCACGCGCAAGCGGATGTATCTGGAAACGATGGAGAAAGTGCTGGGCGGGATGAACAAGGTGATCCTTGATGGCGTCTCTGGCAAGGATGGGCAGGGCGTATTGCCTTACCTGCCGCTTGAGGGCCTGGCGAAACCTGCAACACCTGCCGGAGGGTCGAACTGATGCGCCCGATTTATATTCTTCCCGGCCTGATCCTTGCGGGGGCGTTGCTGCTGTCTTCGGTGTTCATCGTTGACGAGCGTGAAAAAGTGCTGGTCTTGCAGTTTGGTGAAGTGAAGCAGGTGGTGGACAAGCCCGGCCTTGGCTTCAAAATCCCGTTCGTGCAGGAAGTCTTCCGCTATGACGACCGCATCTTGGGCTTGCCGACGCAGCCGTTGGAGGTGACTCCGCTGGATGATCGGCGTTTGGTGGTGGATGCGTTTGCGCGCTGGCGGATCGTTGATCTGGAAGCGTTCCGCCGGGCCGTGGGTTCGGGCGGGATCGAGGCTGCACGCAGCAACCTCGACAAGATCATCAACGCTGAAATCCGTGAGGTTTTGGGTGGGGTGAACAGTCAGAAGGTGTTGTCGGAAGACCGCACCTCGCTGATGAACCAGATCCGCGACAACTCGCGCGCCAAGGCGGCGGGGCTTGGGGTAGATGTGATCGACGTGCGGTTGACGCGCACCGATCTGCCCGAGCAGAACCTTGAAGCCACCTTTGCGCGGATGCGCGCAGAGCGGGATCGCGAAGCGGCGGATGAGATTGGTCGTGGTAACGAGGCCGCCCAGCGGGTGCGGGCAGCGGCGGAACGCTCGAAAGTTGAGATCGTCTCGCAAGCGGGTAAAGAGGCCGAGGTGATCCGCGGTGAAGCCGATGCGAAACGCAACGCGATTTATGCGGAAGCGTTCGGCAAAGACCCGGAATTCTTTGCGTTCACGCGGTCGCTGACCTCGTATGAGCGGGCGTTGCAGGCGGGCAATTCGTCGATGGTGATGCAGCCGGACAGCGAGTTCTTTGAATATCTGCGCAGCGAGAAGCCGCCGGTTGCGGCGCCTGCTGCCCCGGCTGTGCCCGCGGCGCAGCCATAAGCGGGGATTGACCCGATAGACTTGAAAGGGCTGGCGCCTGCGCTGGCCCTTTTGCTTTGTGGCGAGGATTGGCGCAATGTGGCGATGGCGCTTGCCCTGAGCCTTACGCAGGTGACAAATTCATTCACGCAGGGTTGAGGCGGCGCGATCTGGTTTGCATTGCACAATTTGGCCCCTAAATGAATATGCGGATGTAATCCGATGCGGCGGGCGATGCAGATCGCGCCCCGCACTACGAAAAGGAGTTTGGACGTGCTTCAACTATCTAATGCCCGTAATGTTTTGACTGGGCCTGCGCTGACGGTTCCAGCCATCGCCACTGCCAAGCGTCCCCGGCTGATGCTGGCGCTTGGTTTGGGTCTGTCGCTTGCGCTGGCCGCAGGGCCTGCGCATCAGGCGCTGGCGTTTGGCGCGCCGGATAGCTTTGCCGATCTGGCACAACAGATCAGCCCTTCGGTTGTCAATATCACGACCTCGTCGATGGTGGCCTCGGCCACAGATGGCGCGCCGATGGTGCCGCCGGGCTCGCCGTTTGAGGATTTCTTCAAGGATTTCATGGACCAGAACGGCCAGGGTGGCAACGAGCCGCAACGATCCGAGGCGTTGGGGTCGGGCTTTGTGATCTCGGCTGACGGCTATATCGTGACGAACAACCATGTCATCGAAGGGGCGGATGAGATCGAAGTCGAGTTCTTCTCGGGCAAGCGTCTGAAGGCCAAACTGGTCGGCACCGACCTGAAGACCGACATCGCAGTGCTGAAAGTCGAAAGCCCCGAGCCGCTGCCGTTTGTGGCGTTTGGCAATTCGGATGCGATGCGGGTCGGCGATTGGGTGATGGCGATGGGCAACCCGCTGGGGCAGGGCTTTTCGGTGTCTGCCGGGATCGTCTCGGCGCGCGGGCGCGAGTTGAGCGGCGCTTATGACGATTTCATCCAGACCGATGCGGCGATCAACAAGGGCAACTCGGGCGGGCCGCTGTTCAATATGGACGGTCAGGTGATCGGCGTGAACACCGCCATTCTGTCGCCGACGGGCGGCTCGATTGGCATCGGCTTCTCGATGGGCTCTAACGTCGTGTCGCATGTGGTGGACCAGCTGAAAGAGTTCGGCGAAACCCGGCGCGGCTGGCTGGGGGTGCGGATTCAGGATGTGACGCCGGATGTCGCAGAAGCGATGGGTCTGACCGAGGCCAAGGGCGCGTTGATCACCGATGTGCCGGAAGGCCCGGCGAAAGTCAGCGGGATGTTGGCCGGCGACGTGATCCTGACCTTCAACGGCAAGGAAATCACCGATGTGCGCAGCCTGACACGGACGGTGGCGGACAGCCCGATCGGCGAGGAAGTGCCTGCCGTGGTGTTGCGCGATGGCAAACAGCAGACCTTGCAGATCAAGCTGGGGCGTCGTGAGACCGATGAGGCTGGCAAGCCAGTGCCTGCGGCGCAAAAAGATACCCCGGTCGAGCCGCAGAAGGCCGAAGTGCTGGGGCTGACTTTGGTGCCGGTGGATGATCAGGTTGCCAAGGATCTGAAATTGGGTGCAGGGGCGACCGGGCTTGCGGTGACGCGTGTCGATGGTGCATCTGAAGCATCTGAAAAAGGTGTCATGCCGGGTGATGTGATTGTCGAGGCGGGGCAGCAGAAGATCCTAAGTATCAGCGACCTGCAAGACCGGTTGTCCGAGGCGAAAGCGGCGGGGCGCAAGTCGATCCTGCTGTTGGTGCGGCGCGAGGGCGATCCTCGGTTTGTGGCGCTGTCAGTCGAGTAAGCGTTCAGACTCTGAGAACAAGGGGCGGCGGGGAAACCTGCCGCCTTTCTACTGGCGCGGCAGCAGGCGGGTCTGCGCACGCGCACCCAGGACAAAACCCGTGCAGGTGATCAAAGCACAGGTGGCATAGGCGAGGGCGGCCACGGTCAGGATAGTCAGGGGGCGCTGGGCCAGCATCCGCGCGGTTTCGGAAGGATCTTGCCCGATCCAAAGCCGCAGGGTGATGCCGTGCAGCAGGAAGATGATCATGGCCAGCAGAGCAAACCACGCGCCATAGGTCAGCACCGGTTTGATCCCAGCGGATGTTTGCTGGCGGCTGACCCAGGCGCTGCCGCAGGAACGGGCGGCGACCAGCAGCGGCAGCACCACCACCAGCGCGGTGCCAAAGCTGAGTTGCGCGTGGATTACCGCCTCGAACATGGTGAGCAAGGCGATGGTTGCAGCGGCGGTCAGCACCAGCACAAGGATGAACCGCAGGGAAAGCTGGGTGGCCAAGGCTCAGCCGATCTCAAACAGCAGGCGGGTGCGGAACGACAGCATCCAGTCGGCGCGCTCGATGGCCATGGCGCGACCGGGGGCGGTTTGCATGGTGTCGACCAGCTTCAAGAGCTTGGTCTCGATGTGGTCCAGAGCATAGGCGCGGTCGTCGCGCGGGCGGTTGAGCGCCATCGGGTCGTCGGCATCAAACAAGCCACCGCCCATAGCCCCCGAGACATGGAACATCCGGGCGATGCCGATCGCCCCCAAAGCCTCTAGCCGATCGGCGTCTTGCAGCACGCGGGCCTCGGCGGTCATCGGGGTGATGGCGGCGGAAAAGCTGTGCGCGGCAATGGCGTGACCGACGGCAGACAGTTTGGTCTCGGGGAAGCCATCCAAGCGCAGGAAATGGCAGGCGGCCTCGGCAGACAGGGTGGAGGCGCGGGCACGCTCGGGGTGGGATTTTGGCAGGTTGACCAGATCGTGAAACACGCAGGCGGCGAGCAGGATTTCCAGATCGCAAGGCTCGTCCATCGCGATCAGATTGGCGCGCGCCCAGACCCGGCGCAGATGGCCCAGATCATGCGCGCCATCGGCAGGATGGGCGGACCATTGCCGGGTCACTTCGGCCTCGTAGCGGGATTGGGCGGCTGAAAGGCTCATAGGCGGGATACATCCGTTGCGATGATGCCAAGCTCTTTGGCGGCTGAAAGCGAAAGTTCAGGGCTGTCGAGGCCGCGTTCGGCTTGGAATTGCCTGACCGCCTCGGACGTCGTGGCGTCCATTACCCCGGTGACCGGAGCCATATACAACCCACGCGCCTTGAGCGCACGTTGCAGGGTGGCGACGAAGTTCACCGTCATGTCTTGCGGACAGGGCGCGCGGAACCAGACCTCTTCATGGTCTTGCAGCAGGCGTTGGTGGGTTTTGGTCTGATAGGTGGCGGGGGCGGTGACCTTGCCAACCTCATCGCGTTGCTCATCAGTCACCACGATCTGCTCGGTAGTGGTCTCAATCACGGCGGGGGTGATGTCTTTGGCCCAGCACGCACCCTCGGCTTGGGGCGGCTGCTGGCCTTCTTTCAGGCGCACCAGATCAATGCCAAGATTACCGACCACGGGGGCCGTTACCGTGACCTGCTGGGCACAGCCAGCCAAAATCAGCGCACAGCCAAAAATCAGACGAAAAATCATGCCATGCCCGTATTGCGCCCCGGTTGCTCCGGGCCCTGTTGCAGCCAAGCTTAACCGCAAACCAGGGCTGTGCAAAGATGCTTGGGGCGCGGGGTGCTGCGGGGGATCGGCGGGGGTGACGGAATTGCACCGAACTGTGACGGTGCTGCACTGGCAAATGCTGCGGCTTTCGCCTATGTCGGCGGCAGAGCCGTTGGGCACGAGAAACAGGGACAGCAGCATGGCGAAGATCGTTTACGTCGAATTTGGTGGCAAGGAGCACGTGGTCAACGTCGCAAACGGGCTGACGGTGATGGAAGGTGCGCGCGACAACGGTATTCCGGGCATAGAGGCCGATTGCGGTGGTGCCTGCGCCTGCTCGACCTGCCATGTTTATGTCGATCCGGCTTGGGTGGACCGCTTGCCTGCGAAAGACGCGATGGAAGAAGATATGCTGGATTTCGCCTGGCAGCCTGACCCCGTGCGCTCGCGGCTGACCTGCCAGATCAAGGTGAGTGATGCTTTGGATGGTTTGCGCGTGCAGATGCCGCAGAAGCAGATCTAAGCTTAGGGTTTTCCACTGAAATCTTGGACACGTTCTGAGAGTTGCTCTTTTGGAAATACTCTGGGGGTTTGGGGGCGAGCCCCCAATGAAATTCGTCTTTCTATGAATTTCGGATTGCGCTTAGAAGAGGCGGGCGCTCAGAATGGATGCGCCCGGCCGTCCCAAGTTTCAAAACATCCGGTTGTCGCCAGTGATAGGGCGGCAAACCGGTTGGCCAAACCCAGCGCGGATTGCGCTTCGGTGATATCGGCAGTGGTGCCGCCCATATCGGTCTGCACCCATCCGGGATGGTAGATGCCGACCGCGACGCCTTGCGATTTCAGATCAGTGGCAAGGTTGCGGCCAAGGTTCAGGGCAGCAGCTTTGGAAGCTCGGTAGATATAGCTGCCACCGGGGGCTGTGGTGTCAGAGGCCATTTGCGACGAGATGATCGCGATTTTGCCGCCCGCGCGGCGTAGGGCGGGCAGCAGGGATTGCACGCTGAGGAACACGCCGACGACATTGGTGTTAAAGCCCTCGGCCCAAAGGGCGGGCGCATAGCCGTCATCCAGCTTCTGGCCGCGATCCGGGTAAACTCCGGCGTTGCAGATCAAAAGATCAAGTGTGTCAATGCTTTGACCCAAGGCGCGCTGACCTGCAGGGTCGGTCACATCCAGTGTCACCAGCCCCGGCACAGGCGTGCGGGCGGTGCCGATCACCACCGCGCCCGCCGCTTGGTAATGTTGCATCAAGGCGCGACCGATGCCTCGGGTGGCTCCGGTGATCAGGGTGGTCATCAGTTGGCCTTTCTGGGCGGCATGAAGGGCAAGGGGGCGACGGGCACACCATCTTCGATCAAAGCGCGGGCATCGGCGGGCTTGGCCTCGCCATAGATCGCGCGCGGGTCGATCTCGCCATCGTGCATCCGGCGTGCCTCAGCGGCAAAGTTCAACCCGACATATTCCGAGTTCGCCTCGACCTGACGGCGCATCTCGGCCATAGCGGCTTCCAGCTCGGACGCAGGCTCGCTGAGTTTCGGCTTGGCTGGAGCATCGCCTGCCTTGCGGGCGGGGCGCACAGCCGGAGTCATCAGGGTTTTCTCAATAGCGCCATCGCCGCAGATCGGGCAGTTGATCCGGCCCTTGCTCACCAAGCTTTCATAGGCATCGGCAGACTGAAACCAACTGTCAAAACCGTGGGACTTGCTGCACCGAAGGGAATAGCTGATCATGCTTGGGCCAAAACTGAATAGTTCTTTACTTAATCAGGCTGCGCCGTTTTTCAAGTCGTTGCAAGCGCTTGCTCGGCCCCAAGTTCGGGCATCGCCGCCAAAAGATTGGCGCTGAGCCCAACCAGCAGCTGGCGCAATTCAGGCTCCATCACCATGCGGGCTGCTTTCTCGGCGGCAAACCATTTGCGCCGACGTTCCTTGCGTTCGGGGAATTTATCGACAAGTTCCGAGACGCGCAGCGCAAACGCTTTGACCACACATTCGCAACTGCGCTTGGGGGTGAGCAATTTGACGTAGTTGAAGTGCCCGATCGGGGTGTCGGCGATGTCACCGCGCACACCGGCTTCTTCCCACGCCTCTTGCTGTGCCGCCTCAGACGGCGAGCGTTTGTCCATCGGCCAGCCCTTTGGGATCACCCAGCGCCCGGTGTCGCGGCTGGTGATCAACAACACCTCGACCTTGCTGCGGTGCATCCGCCAGCAGATCGCACCGTATTGTTCCGGGTGAACGGCAGCCTCGTCCAGAGGTGCCAGGGGTAGGGTTTGGTTCATCTGCATCGGCCTTCACTCGTACAATATAAAATTGCGGTTCTTCAGAGCCGCATTCAAGAGCATCTATCGCATATTCTGTATGATTTGCATAGCATCGCAGCAGGTTTTGCGGTCAACACCTGTTACAAAAGTGTTACAAACTGATGGCGTCGATCAAAAAGGCGGGAATGACAGTGGGTGCCGCATTGTTCATCGGATCAGAGATTTATCGCGGCTCCAGCTATGGTGGGGCGCATCCGTTGCGGGTGCCGCGGGTATCTACTTTGATGGATATGGCGCGGGCTTTGGGTTGGTTGGAGGGGCGTTACCGGACCAGCCCGCGCGCCAAGCCTGCGGCGCTTTTGGCGTTTCACACCGCGGCATATATCGCGGCCCTTCAGGCGGCAGAGGCGGGAAAGATCGACGCGAAGGCGATGGCGCGGCATCAGCTTGGCACCCTGTCCAATCCGATCTTTCCGCAGATTTACAGCCGTCCGGCGACGGGAGCGGGTGGGGTGTTGTTGGCGTCGGAGTTGTTGGCGGATGGGGGTGCGGTGCATGTGCCGGGGGGTGGCACGCATCACGGGATGCCCAACCGCGCCAACGGGTTTTGCTATCTGAACGATCCGGTGTTGGCGATTATGGCGCTGCGGCGGATGGGGCTGCGGGTGGCCTATGTTGATCTGGACGCGCATCATTGCGATGGCGTGGAGTTTGCCTTTGCGGGCGTGCCCGAGGTGTTGTTGATCTCGGTGCATGAAGAAGCGCGCTGGCCGTATACCGGGGCTTTGGGGGTGGAGGCTGGGAATTGCGTCAACCTGCCAGTGCCTGCGGGGTACAATGACTCTGAGGCGCGGTTGGTGCTGCACGAGTTGATCTTGCTGCGCCTTCAGGAGTTTGGGCCGCAGGTGATCGTGCTGCAAGCCGGGGCGGATGCGTTGTTGGAAGACCCGTTGTCGCGGCTGGCCTTGTCGAACAACGCTTATGTCGAGGCATTGCGGGAGATCAGGCAGATGGCACCTCGGCTGATGCTGCTGGGCGGCGGTGGTTATAATCCGTGGTCGGTGGGGCGGTGCTGGACATTGTTGTGGGCGGAGTTGTCGGGCCAGGAGGTGCCCGATGTTTTGCCTGCTGCGGCGCAGGCGGTGCTGCGGGGTTTAAGTTGGGGCGGTGGCGGGCGGCCTTTGCCCTTGCCTGCGCTGCTGACCACTTTGCGCGACCCGCCGCGCGAGGGGGTGATCCGCGATGAGTTGCGCGGGCGGCTGGCGGTTTTGGCGCGGGCCTAGGCTGGGTTTCGCGCCGCATGGGTGGGTCACGTTGCGGTTTGTCTGGCCTTGCGCTAAAGCCAAACTGAGCTTTAGCCGGAGAAACCCGTGTCAGAAACTGCTGTGCCCGCCCCGCGCGTGAAGGTCGCCTGCATCACCACGGTGCGCAATGACCGGATTTTTCTGCGCAAGTGGATCGAATATTACGGCGGCAATTTCGGGCGGCAATCGCTGTTCGTGATCATTGACGGCTTGGATGAGACGATCCCTGCCGGCTTTGAGGGTGTGAATTTTCTGCATCTGCGCCACCGCGATTGGGCGGCGGAAATCAGCAACACCCCGATGCGGCGGGTGGTGATGGAGCATAACCGCAGCCGCGCGATTTCCGATCTGGCGCGTACGCTGTGGCGCTATGATTACGATGCGGTGATTGCCACGGATGTGGATGAGTTTCTGGTGGCAGACCCGGCGCGGCACGCCAGTCTGAACGCGTTCATTCAGGGCCATCAGGCGCGGACCTCGACGCTTTCGGGGCTGGGGCTGGATGTGGTGCAGGATTTGAAATCGGAACCTGCGATTGATCCGTCGCAGCCGTTTCTGGCGCAGCGCAGCGTGGCCGTGGTGTCAAACGCCTACACCAAGCCGGTTCTGGCGTTCAAACCTGTAACATGGGGCGCGGGTCTGCACCGGGTGAAGCGGCGGAATTTCCACATTCATCCGGACCTGTTTATGTTCCATTTTGGTATGATTGATTATGAGACCGCGATGGGGCGAGCGAATGATCCCAACCTGATCGCGGCAGGCTGGGGCCCGCATATGCAGCGCCGCGAGGTGTTGTTTCGGATGGTCGAAGCGGCGACTGCGGTGGAAGGTGAGCCTTTGTTTGACAGCGCCCGGCGGCGCATGACTTGGGTGCGCAGGCCCTTGGCATGGAACAAGCCCGCGAAACTGCCGGGGCCGCCAGTGGTGATCATTCCGGAGCGGCTGAGGGCGGTGCTTTGAGCGATCCGATTGATGCGGTGCTGACATGGGTGGATGGCGAGGACCCTGTGCATCTGGCCAAGCGGCGCTCCTATGATCCGGGGTTTGGGGCTGCAGGCGTTGAGGCCACACGTTTTGCCAGCCGCGATGAGATCAGGTTTAGCCTGATGGCCTTGCTCAAATTCGCTCCGTGGTTGTGCTGCGTTCACATCGTAACGGACGGGCAAGTGCCGCGCGTGGTGCAAGAGCTGTGGGCGTCGGACCCTGCGATGCGCCGCAGAGTGAAGATCGTTGATCACAGTGTTATCTATCGCGGGCAAGAGGCGTTGTTGCCGATATTTTCGGGCCGCACGATTGAGACGGCTCTTTATCGTATCCCTGATCTGGCCGAGCGGTATCTTTATCTGAACGATGATTTCTTTCTCATCCGCCCGGTGCAAGCTTCGGATTTCTTTACGGACTCCGGCCCGGTCCTGCGCGGCCATTGGATGACGCGGGCTTACGGTTTGGTGCCGTGGTTGCAACTGGCGGTCGGGCGGCTGAAACGCCGGGGCAAGAATTGGCAGCCGGTGGGATTCAAGCTGCAACAGTTGCGCGCGGCGCGGCTGGTCGGCTGGGGTTTGCGGTTTTTCAGCATCGGCCACACGCCGCATCCTTTGCGCCGCTCGACCTTCCAGCGGTTTGAGGCGGCACATCCGGGTGTGATCGGGGCGAATATGGCGCCGCGCTTTCGGCATGGCAGCCAGTTTAACCCGGCGAGTTTGGCCAATCATCTGGAACTGGCGGCGGGGACGGCCACGATAGCCGCTTCCAATAACACCGTCTATTTCCGCGCGGATGTGGATAAGCCCGCGCGGGTGCGTGAAAAGATCGCTGAAGCCGAGGCGCGCGAGGATGCTTTGTTCATCTGCGTCAACAGTCTGGATCAGGCATCGCCGCAGGTGCAGGCGGATATTCTGGAATTCCTGCAGCGGCGCATACTATAGCGCAGGCGGGCGTTTGCCGGGCCAATCGGTGGCCAGATGGTAAGCCTGCCCTATCGCCAAAATCTTGGCATCCGCGCCCACCGGCCCCGCAATCTGCATCCCCATCGGCAGGCCATTGGCACCAAACCCCACAGGTACATTCAGAGCGGGCAGGCCGATTAGGCTGACCGGGATCACCACTTCCATCCAGCGGTGATAGGTGTCCATCGCGGTGCCGTTGATGCTTTGCGGCCAGCGTCCCTCGACCGGGAAGGGCCAGACTTGCGCGGTCGGCAGAATAACCGCGTCATATTTGCTGAACAGCCGCGTCATATGGGCATAGTAGCGGCTGCGGATCGTGCTGGCTTCATAGACCGCCTGCGCCGTCAGGCCGCGGCCCTGCTCGATTTCCCAGATCGTTTCGGCTTTCAACTGCAGGCGCTTGGCCGGATCGTCGTAAAGCGGCTTCATGCCACCTGCGTTCAGCATGGCGCGCAGGATGGTCCACGCCTGCCACAGCTTTTCAGCCGGGAAGGGGGCGGCGATGGCTTCAACCTTGGCACCCTGATCAGTGAACACGCGCAGGCCGACTTCGCAGAGATCGAGGATCCCCGGCTCGAACGGATACGCGCCACCCCAATCGCCGAGCCACGCGATGCGCTTGCCTTTCAGGTCGGTGGTCAGTTGGCTCGCGAAATTGCTGCCATCGCGGCCAAAAGGCACTTCGGGGTTCACCCCGGCCTGCACCGTCAGCAGATTCGCCACATCCTCCACTGTGCGCCCCATCGGGCCTTCGGTGGCCAAGGTGGCGAGATGCGTGTCGCCCTCGGCGTCTCCGGGCACGAGGCCCCAGGACGGGCGAAAACCGTAGACATTGCAGAACGCCGCCGGGTTGCGCAAACTGCCCATCATGTCAGAGCCATCCGCGACAGGCACCAGCCGCGCAGCCAAAGCTGCCGCAGCGCCACCGGAAGAACCGCCTGCCGTGACGGCCAGATCATAGGGGTTGCGCGTGACGCCATGCACCGGGTTGAAGGAATGGCTGCCATGGCCCCATTCCGGGGTATTGGTCTTGCCGATGAAAATCGCCCCTGCCGCGCGCATCCGGGCGGCGAGCAGATCATCCTTCGCGGGAATGAAATCGGCAAACAGCGGGGAGCCATAGGTGGTGCGCAAGCCCTTGGTGGCGCAGAGATCTTTCACCGCCAGCGGCAGGCCATGCAGCCAGCCCTTTGGGGTGGCATCATCGGCGCGCTTGGCCTCGGCCAGCAATTCATCTGGATCTCGCAGCGAGATAACGGCGTTCACCGCAGGATTAACCGCAGCGATCTGGTCAAGATGGGCGGCCATCACTTCAGAGGGAGCAATTTTGCGCGCCGCGATCATCCGCGACAGATCGGAAGCCGACAATTCATGTAGTGCCAAGGGATCATCCTCTGTGCTCAACTCCCCCAAACGAGGTAGGGCGGAGGGTGAGGTTTGGAGGGGGCGGATAGCCCTCTCCATTCTTGCGCAAGCCTGCAACGAGAAATGCGGAGGGTCTTCACCCCCCGCACCCCCCGCAGAACGCATTGCTTACTTCTGCAACTCGGTCCAGATGGCGGTGATGTATTCCTGCGCTTTTGGCGAGCAGGTTGGCAAAAACTTGCCCGAGGCCTTAAACTGTTCAGGCGTCACCACTTCTGGGGCGGTTTTCATGTCTTCCGGCATGAATGCATCCGAGCCTGAAATGCCATTCGCATAGCGCGCGAAGGCCGAAATCATCGCGGCATTTTCCGGGATCATAATGAAATCAAGGAACTTATAGGCTTCCTCGACGTTCTGCGCATCCTTCAGCAGGGTGATCGAATCCATGAACAGCGGATAGCCTTCTTTCGGATAACCGTAAGCCACATCCGGGTTTGCCAGACGCGCGCGCATGGTCGAGCCGTTCCAGTTCACCGAGGCCGCCCAATCGTTGTTGGACAGCTTTTCAGTGGCGCCGTAATCCATCGATACCCAGTTCGGCTTGGCGGCGATCAGCGCATCGCGGGCTTTTTTCAGCACTTCGGTGTCTTCGGTGCAAGGCTCGCCACCTGCCCACATGATCGCAAGGTTCACGATGTCGGTCATTTCCGGCACGACGTTGATCTTGCCAACCAGCTCTGGCGGCACGTTCAGGAAGATGTCCGAGGTGTTGATATCGCCACTGTAAACTTTGGTGTTCACCGCAACGCCGGTGGAGCCCCACTGCCACGGGATCGAGAATTTCCGGCCCGGATCCCAGACGACATCCTGCCACTCGGGGGCAATATTGCCCTTGTTTTTCAGCTTGCTGTCGTCCAGCGGCACGATCAGGCCTTTTTCGGCCCAGATCTGAATGAAGTTGGCTGATGGCACCACCATATCAAATCCCGAACCACCGGCTTCAACCTTGGCCAAGGCCGCGTCGTTGCTGTCGTAATCCGTGACAGTCACCTTGATGCCGGTCTCGGCTTCAAACTTCGCCAATAGTTCGGGGCTGGTGTAGTTGCCCCAGTTGAACAGTTGCAGCGTGCCTTCGGCGCTTGCCAGCGTGGTGCTGGCGAGCAACAGGAGGGTAGCAGAGAATAGTTTTTTCATTGTCGTCTCCCTAGGTTTCTTGTCGTTATTTTTGCAGATCTGTCCAGATCGCGGTCATATATTCCAGCGCTTTGCCCGAGCAGGCCGGCATGAAATGACCTGCGGCTTTGAATTCGGCCGGGATGTTGACTTCGGGTGCCGTTGCCATGTCTGGCGGCATGAAAGCTTCCGATCCGGTGATGCCGTTGGGGTAGCGCGCGAAGGCCGAAACCAAGGCGGCATTTTCCGGCAGGCTGATGAAATCGAGGAACTTATAGGCTTCATCGACGTTCTGAGCTTCGGTCAGAAGTGCGACCGAGTCCATCCACAAAGGATAGCCTTCTTTCGGGTAGCCGTAGACCACATTGGGGTTTTTCAGCCGCGAGCGGAAGGTTTCGCCTGACCAGTTCACCGATGCCGCCCAGTCGCCGTTGGCCATGTGTTCGGTGGTGCCGTAATCCATCGAGGTCCAGTATTGCTTGCCATTGATCAGCGCGTCATGGGCTTTTTTCAGCACCGCCACGTCCTCGGTGCAGGGCTTGCCACCCGCCCACATCACTGCAAGGCCAACGATTTCGTTCATCTCGGGGACGACGTTGATCTTGCCCTTCAGTTCCTCTGGCGGGTTCAGGAAGATTTCCGACGTGTTGGGATCGCCCTTATAGACCGAAGTATCTACCGAAATCCCCGTTGTGCCCCACTGCCACGGGATCGTGTAGTTGCGACCCTTGTCCCATTCCACATCCATCCACTCGGGGGCGATGTTGCTGTGGTGGGGCAGTTTGGTGAGGTCGAGTTTCTGGATCAGGCCCTTCTCAACATAGATCTGCACGAAATGCGCCGAAGGCACCACCAGATCAAAGCCCGAACCGCCCGCTGACACTTTCGCCAAAGCCGTATCGTTGCTGTCATAGTCTGTGACCGTCACCTTGATACCGGTCTCTTTTTCAAATTTTTCCAGCAGTTCGGGCGAGGTATAGTCGCCCCAGTTGAAAAGGTTCAACTGGCCTTCGGCTGCTGCGAGGCAGGTCGAGGATAGCAACAAGGCAAGCGCGAGCAGGGGCTTTTGCATCGGGGAGTCTCCGGTGTTGGACGTTTTTGGTTTTATCGTTGCTTCAGTCGTTTTTGCGGGTCAGCAAGAAGAAGGCGGTCAGCAACACGACAGTCAGCGCCAGCAGCATCGAGGAAATCGCGTTGATTTCCGGCGTGAGCTGGCGGCGCATCTGGCCGAGCATGTAGGTGGGCAGGGTGTCTTGGCCGCCGGATTTGGTGAACTCGGTGATCACCACGTCATCAAGGCTGATCACGAAGGCGAGCATCGCGCCTGCGATCACGCCGGGCAGCAGGATTGGCAGCGTGACATGGCGGAAGGTCTGCCAAGGTGTGGCGTAAAGGTCGGCGGCGGCGGTTTCCAGCGTCATATCCATGCCCTCCAGCCGGGCGCGGATGGGAAGATAAGCGAACGGGATGCAGAAGGCGGAGTGGGCGAAGATCACATAGCCGATGCCTTGGATGCCTGTCGCCTGTTTCACCATGCCAAACAAGATCAGCAAGGACACAGCGGTGACGATTTCCGGCACCATCAAGGGCTGGTTGATCATCACATAGATAAAGGTCTGGCCCTTGAAGGCTTTGCGCCGTGTGGTGCCCAAAGCCGCCATGGTGGCAACAGCGGTCGAGATCACCGCCGCACAGACCGCGATCAACAGCGAGCGCATGGTGGCGTCCTTAACGCTGTCGTTGTTCCAGGCCTTGACATACCAATCCCATGAAAACCCGCCCCAGACTGCGACGGATTGGCTGGCGTTGAAGGAATAGGCTACCAGCGTCAGGATCGGCAGATAGAGTGCGATGAAGACGACAATGGCTGTGGTCGTGAAGCCGGGCAGTTTGGCGACTGAGAAGGTTTTAGTGGCCATGAGCGGTATCCCGGTTTGCGTATTTCACGTAGATCAGCAGGGCCACCGTCACGATCACCAACAGCGTCAGCGATAGCGCCGCGCCCAAAGGCCAGTTGCGGCCCTGACCGAATTGCAGATCAATAAAGTTGCCGATCATCATCTGCTTGCCGCCGCCCAGCACGCGCGGGGTGACGTAAGCGCCCAAGGACGGCACGAACACCAGAATGGATCCGGCGATGATGCCCGGTTTCACAATCGGCAGGATCACCCGGCGCAACACCTGCATCCGGCTGGCGTAAAGGTCATAGCCCGCTTCCAGCAGTTTCATATCGAACCGGTCGATGGCGGCAAACAGCGGCAGCACCATCAAGGGCAGGTAGACATAGGCCATCCCGATGAACACGGCGGTGTCGGTGTAGATCAGCCGGATCGGCTCGGATATTAGGCCGATCTTGATCAGCACGGTGTTCATCAGGCCTTCGTTGCGGATCACTTCGTTGATTGCATAGGTGCGGATCAAGAGGTTGGTCCAGAACGGAATGGTGATCAAAAACAGCCACAAGGCGCGGGATTTCTGCGGCCTTGTGGCGATGAACCAAGCGGTGGGGAAGCCTACCGCAAAGGTCAAAATGGTGGTCAGCACCGACAGTTTGATCGAGCGCCAGAAGATGCTGATATTGGCATCGGCAAGGCCATAGGTGTCGTCAAAGATATCCTTGGTCCACAGGATGCCACGCCAACCGTCGAGCGAGAATTGCCATTCGACATTGCCGTATTGGCCTGCGGCGAGGAATGAATACACTACCACGATCATCAAGGGGCCAACGGCAAACAGCGTCAGAATGATCAGCGCGGGGGTGGATAGCAGCCAACCGTTGCGGGTGGATTGCGCGGCTTGGGCTTTTTCAGCGGCGCTCATTCAATCCTCCAACACTTGGGCGGAACCGGGGGTGAAGGTGACGCCGACGGTTTGGCCTGCTTGCAGGGCGGCCTCGCCAGTCACGTCTGACACCACGCAAGCCTCAATCTCGGTGCCATCGGCCAGATGCAGTTGGTAGTTCATATCGGTGCCCATATAGACCACACCGCGCACGGTGGCGGGCAGGGAGCCGGGCGTGGGCGTTGGCGTCAGTTTGACCTGCTCGGGGCGCACGGTGACGGTGACAACGCCGGATTTGGTCGAGGCCGGGGCGGGCATTTGGTAGTCGCCTGCCAGCGTCAGGGTGGTGCCATCCGAGGTAGCGGGCATGAAATTGGTCTCGCCGATGAAGCTCGCGACAAAGCGGTTCAGCGGGCGTGTGTAGATTTCGCGCGGGGTGCCGACCTGTTGCAGCTTGCCTGCCGACATGACGCCGATGCGGTCAGACATCGTCAGGGCTTCTTCCTGATCGTGGGTGACGAAGATAAAGGTGATGCCGGTTTCGGTTTGCAGGCGTTTCAACTCGCCCTGCATCTCGCGGCGCAGTTTCAGATCGAGCGCCGACAGCGGTTCGTCCAGCAGCAGCACTTTTGGTGAAGGTGCCAGAGCGCGGGCCAAGGCCACCCGTTGTTGTTGGCCGCCCGACAACTGAGAGGTTTTGCGCGAGGCCATCGCCTCCAGCTTCACCAGTGCCAGCATCCGGTCCACCGTGGCCTTGACCTCGGCGCGCGGGCGGCCCTGCATTTCCAGCCCGAAGCCGATGTTTTGCGCCACGGTCAGATGCGGGAACAGAGCGTAGCTTTGGAACACCGTGTTCACCGGTCGCTTGTTTGGCGGCAGGTAGGTGATGTCTTGTCCATCAAGCAAGATGGTGCCGGAGGTCGGCATCTCAAACCCGGCGATGAGGCGTAGAAGCGTGGTCTTGCCGCAGCCAGAGGGGCCAAGCAGGGTGAAGAACTCGCCCTTGCGGATTTCGACAGACACGTCATTCAGCGCGCGGACGGCGTTATCGCCCTGTCCGAAGGCCTTGACGGCATTGCGGGCCTCGACGGCGTTGGTTTGGCTCAAGGTGACTCGCTCCCGTTGGTTTTGATCATATTGTGCCGCAGGCAAGCCTTGGCGCAACATAAACTTCGCCCCTTGTGCCGAAAGACTAGGCAGGTGCCGCCTAGGTTGTGCAAATGCCTAAGTCTGCGGCAGGATGATAACATCTGCAACGGCTTAGGCTGAGACTTAGCCTTGCCAATGCTTAGGCAAGGCTTAAGCCAACGGCGCGCGACGGGCGGCCCAAGGGTTTGCGGATTCGAGTTCGGCGCAGAGGGCGATCAATTCTTCGTCCCCGCCATAGGCTGCGGCGAGATGGATTCCGATCGGCAGACCGCTGGCGGACTGTGCCAAAGGCAGCGATGCGGCGGGCTGACCAGAGGCATTGAACACCGCACAGAATGGCGAATACGAGAATATGCCGCCGGGGCCGATGCGGTAATTCACATAGTCGTCGCGGTCGTGATGATAGCGGCCGACGCGGGCAGGCAGCTCGGCGAGTGTGGCGGAGAGCAGGATATCGGGGCCATTGGCGAAGTATCCGGCCATCTGACGGCCGAAGCTGTGAATCTCACCCACAGCTTCCAGATAGCGGATCGGCGGCAGGGTGGGGGCATAGGCGACGGCGGAACGTCCGATGCCTTCGACCAGATCTGGCGTCAGCGGGCGCCCCTTCAGGGCTTTCTGGATCGACAAAGCGGTGCCGACGCCGACGATATCGGTCCATGCCCGCATCATCATCGCGACATCAGCGGAGGGGCGACCGGGTTCGACATGGTGGCCGAGGTTTTCCAGCAGTTTGGCGGTGTCGCGCACGGCTTGCGCCACTTCTGGATCAATCGCCTCTCCGGTAAAAGTGGTATCACACATCGCCACCCGCAGGCGGCGCGGCGGGCGGCTGATCGCATCCGCATGTCCGCGCGTGAGGGGCGGGGCGACATAGGGCGCGCCCAGATCGGGGCCTTCGCAGGCGTCCAGCATGATCGCGGTGTCGCGTACCGAGCGGGTGAGGAAGCCGTCAATCGCCATCCCCGCCCAGCCTTCGCCGGAATAGGGGCCGTCGGGCAAGCGGGCGCGGGTGGATTTGAAGCCGAACAACCCGCAACTGGAGGCCGGGATACGGACGGAGCCGCCACCGTCCGAGCCATGCGCGAAGGCGACGATCCCGGCGGCCACCGCTGCGCCCGCGCCACCGGATGAGCCGCCCGAGGTATGATCGAAATTCCACGGGTTGCGGGTGGGGCCGCCATAGACGGCGGCTTCGGTGACGGTGCCGACGCCGCCCTCGGGGCTGGTGGTGCGACCGAAGTTGATCACGCCGGTGGCCCGGATACGCTCCCATATCGCGGAATCGCGGGCGTAGGTGGTGTTCATCAGCAGGCGCGAGCCGTTGTGGCCGGGGAAATCCACCGCCTCGCAGCCAAGATCTTTCAGCAGGAACGGCACGCCGCGGAACGGACCGCGCGGCAGGCCGTCTGCGATGGCGCGGCGGGCGGCGGCTTCTTGCACCAGCACCACGGCGTTGATCGCGGGATTGCGCGCCTCAACGGCTGCAAGGGCTGCGTCGAGCAATTCGGTCGGCGTCACTTGCCCCGATGCCACCATCCCTGCCAATTCGGTCGCATCGCGCGCACCCAGATCACCCAACATATCGATTCTCCTGCTTGTTTGGGGCAGTTGACGCCGACAAAGCGATTGCGTCCCGTCCGGGATGACCAGCGATGTCGCAAACAGGCATCGGTTATGGCGCGGGCGCGGCGCTTGTCAGATGTTTGGCAAGGCCAAGCCGTAGCGCTTCCATGGTCAGCGGCTTGGTCAGATAGCCATCCAGCCCGGCAGACATATAGAGCGCTCGGTCGGCGGCAGAAGCATCCGCCGTCATCGCTACCACCGGCAAATGCGGACCCGGCAAGGCGCGGATCGCGGCCAGAGTCTCGATGCCGGACAGGCCGGGCATGTGCAGATCCAGCAGCACCAGATCGGGGCGGTGTGCTGAGATGGATTGCAGAGCTGCGTTGCCGCTTTCCACCTCGTCAACGCGCACCTGCATCCCGCGCAGATAGGTCGCGGCGACCAAGCGGTTGGTGGCGATATCATCGACCACCAAGATGCGCTGCCCTGCCAGATTGAGTGTGTTTGGAGGCGCAGGCACGGGCAACGCTGCCGGGCGGATCAGCACGCTTAGCCGGAACAGCGCCCCGCTCTGGCTGGGCAAATGCTCCAGATCGCCCTGCATCTGTACGGCTATGCTGCGACTGATCGCGAGGCCAAGGCCCGAGCCGCTGTGCGCGCCAGCACCACGTTGAAACGGTTGAAACAGCAAGTCGCGTTCATGCGCGGGAATGCCTCTGCCGGTGTCCGCCACATCAATCTGCAAATGGCCGCCCGCCGCTTCGCCCGCGCGGCGCAAAGGCTGTTCGCGGTAACTGACCAACACGGTCGCACCACCTGTTTCCGTGAACTTCAGTGCATTGGACAACAGATTTGACAGACATTGCCGCAAGCGCTGCGGATCAAACTCGGCGGTTTCTGGCAGATCGGGGGCAAGGCGGCCACCGGGCAGTCGTTGGGGGATAAACTCCAACCGCAGCCAAAGCCCGGCTTTGGCAAAGACCGGCTGAAACAGCGCCACCGTGGCCTCGATCACCTCTTTCGGTCGGGCCACGACCGGGCGGAGTGGCAGTTTATTTTCGTCAATCGCGGCCATTTGCAAGATGTCGTCAAGGATGGCCGCCAGATCCATCGCCGAGTCGACCAATGTGTGCATTCGCGCTTGTGTGCCGGGACTTGGCGCGTGCAGCAGCTCGGCCTCACCCATGCCGACAATGGCGTTAAGTGGGGTGCGTAACTCGTGACTCATCTGCGCCAGAAACCGCCCCTTGGCGCGGTTTGCGGCATCTGCCCTGATGCCGCGACTGCTGATTTCCAGATGCAGCGCATTATTGGATCGCATCGCCCCCAAGCCATAAAGAAACGCTGCCAGAAAGGCTATGGTCGAGGCGGCAAAGCCGATCCAGTTCTGTTGCTCCAGCCAAAAAAATCCGTTGCCGATCAGGGCGGTGAGAGCCACTGCTGTCAAACCTGCGATGCCGACGGGCAGATGGATCGCCCGCACCGTGCTCAGCTGAAACAAAGTCATGCTGAGCAGACCCGCCGCCGCCGCTTTGGCAAACTCGGTGTCCTGCTGCCAGATCAGCACACAACACAATGTGTAAGATGTCTCGGTGAGAAACACCGTCGCCATAGCCGCAAGATAGCGTCGCGGCTGGGTGGTTGGATTAAGCCCGCGCAACAGTTGAAAATTCAGGCCCTCCAGAGCCATATCCACCCCCAGCGCGGCCAGCACAAGCCAAGGTGGCAAAAACAGCGCCATCAGGCCAAAAGCTACGGATGTGCTAAGCAGGCGTGTGGGCTCTACGGCAGTAAGCATCTGTAATTGAGTGCTGATTTGTGCAGCAGCATCGGGGCCCGGCTTTAAGTACCGCAACATCTTCATCGCGCGGGTATCCTCAATCTCTCTGGCTCAGCAAAGATCACTGACCGTATCTGGTCAAGACAAAGCTTGGTTTATGGCGCAGGAATCGGCGCTATGGTGATCTCTTGCTGCAATGCGCCCTGAGGTGTGAAAATCAGGATACGGTTGTCGGTGGTGACAATGCCGATCCAGCCGGGTGCCGTGGTGATGGCCTGTGCCATGGCCCCGGCGGGCATTTGCAGGCTTGCAGGCAGGGCGGGGGGTAAGCTGTTTGCATTCGGCATACGGGTGACAAGCAGGCCGACCACGGTTATGACACCGCCAATCATGGTGATCATCAGCACGATCACCAGAACTTTCAGCAAGCGGAGCGAGGGCGGCAAGCCCGGCTCGATCGGAGTGTCAGACATGGCGAGCCCTTATGAAGACGAAGACGCTGTGGATGGCGACGTGGCGGTGAGCAATCGTCTGGTCATCGTGATTGGCGAAGACGCAGCGCCCCGCCTTGATAAGGCGCTTGCGGCGGCAGTGCCAGAGGAAGCGGCCCTGTCGCGCTCGCGTTTGATGAAGATGATCGACGAGGGAGATGTTTTGCGCGACGGGGTGGCGGTGACAAACCCCAAGACCAAGGTGAAAGAGGGTGAGGCATACACGCTGATCTTGGCGCCGGCGGTGGATGTGGCGACCTTGCCGGAAGATATTCCGCTGTCGGTGATATGGGAAGACGGCGATCTGATCGTGATCGACAAGCCTGCGGGCATGGTGGTGCATCCCGCCCCCGGCACGCCCTCGGGCACTTTGGTCAACGCGCTTCTGCATCATTGCGGCGACACGCTGTCGGGGATTGGGGGCGAGCGTCGCCCCGGCATCGTGCACCGCATCGACAAAGACACCACCGGCCTGCTGGTGGTCGCCAAATCCGACCGCGCCCATCACGGATTGGCCGCGCAGTTTGAGGCTCATACTGTTAACCGTCACTATATGGCGGTGGTGAATGGGGTTCCCTCTGCCTATGATCCGCGCATCCGCGGCCTGAAGGGCATTACGTTTGAGGCCGGTGGCATCCTGAAGATCGCCACGCATCTGGAGCGTCACAAGACCGACCGCCAACGACAGGCGGTGGTGTGGAACTCGGGCCGTCATGCGGTGACCCGCGCGCGGATGATGGAGGATTTCAAGGGCGGTGCGGCCTTGATGGAATGCTGGCTGGAAACTGGCCGCACCCATCAGATCCGGGTCCATATGGCCTATGCCGGGCATGGCTTGATCGGCGATCAGACCTATGGTGGCAAGAAAAAGGTCTCACCCAAGCTGTTCGGCCCGCAAGTGGCAGAACTCGGCAACAGTTTCCCGCGTCAGGCTTTGCACGCGGCAAGCTTGGGGTTCGCGCATCCGGTGACGGGGGAAATGCTCGAATTCACCTCACCCTTACCGGCTGATCTGACCGCGCTGCTGGATGCTTTGCGTCGTGGCGCCTGAGGTCGTCTGCCGCGCGCTTGGGGTTGCGGATTTCGCGGATGCCTATGTGCTTTACACCGATCTTGTCGGCGCGGATCGTATGGCACCCCACGATCTGGCGCGGGCGCAGTTTCGCACTCTGCTGGATCATCCCGGCACCAGCCTGATCGGGGCCGAGCGTGGTGGTGAAGTGCTGGCGATGGCGACGCTGCATCTTTTGCCAAACCTGACCTATGGCGGGCGGCCCTATGCACTGGTCGAAAACGTGGTGACGCGGCGGGCCTATCACGGGCAGGGGCTTGGCCGCGCCGTGATGCAGGCGGTGATTGTGCAGGCTTGGGGGCAAGATGCTTACAAGATCATGCTGCTGACTGGCCGCGGTGCCGGGGCTTTGGGATTTTACGCGAAGCTGGGTTTCGATGCGGACGAGAAGCAAGGCATGACGCTGCGTCGGGTGCCGCTGCGCTGATCTGCTAACATTCCCGTGACCGGAATGTTACAAACCTTCCACTGCGACGGAAGTGGAACCATCTTTCGTTAAAGAAGTTATGTCTATGATGCTTGAAGGCGGCGTCTGGCATACATAAATTCGTCTGCCCGGGGGCGAAACTGCACCGGGCCAATAAGGGAGCGTCAAATATGAGCACCTATGCAAATCTGCCAGCACCCAGCCCTGAACAGGGGTTGAACCGTTACATGCAGGAAATCCGCAAATTTCCGCTGCTGGAACCCGAAGAAGAATACATGCTGGCCAAGCGCTGGGTTGATCACCAAGACAGCCCCGCAGCACACCGGATGGTCACAAGCCACCTGCGTCTGGCCGCCAAAATCGCCATGGGCTATCGTGGCTACGGTTTACCGCAGGCCGAGGTAATTTCTGAGGCCAACGTCGGTCTGATGCAGGCGGTGAAGCGGTTTGATCCGGAAAAAGGTTTCCGCCTCGCGACTTACGCGATGTGGTGGATCCGGGCGAGCATTCAGGAATATATCCTGCGCTCGTGGTCTTTGGTGAAGCTGGGCACGACATCCGCGCAGAAAAAGCTGTTTTTCAACCTGCGCAAGGCGAAAGCCAAAGTTGGCGCGTTGGAGGAAGGTGATCTGCGCCCCGAAAACGTCACCCGCATTGCCACCGATCTGAACGTGTCGGAGCATGAAGTTGTCGATATGAACCGGCGGTTGTCGGGAGGTGACGCCTCGTTGAACGCAACGGTCGGTTCGGACGGTGAAGGCACGACGCAATGGCAGGATTGGCTGGAGGATGAAGACAGCGATCAGGCTGGGGACTATGAGGCCCGCGACGAATTCGACATTCGGATGAACCTGCTGCATCAGGCGATGTCAGCGCTGAATGATCGTGAAAAAGACGTGTTGATGAAGCGGCGTTTGTCGGAAACCCCGATCACGCTGGAAGAACTGTCGGAAAGCTATGGCGTCAGCCGCGAGCGGATTCGCCAGATCGAAGTGCGCGCGTTTGAAAAGCTGCAAGAGCGGATGCGGTCCTTGGCCGTCGGCAAGGGTATGGTGATCCCGGCCTGATGCAATCTCCTTTGGGCGTCACTTGCGCCCAAAGGTTGCGCCACGCGCGTGCAAAGGCTAGACAGTTGGATCAAACTGTCGAGCCATAAAGGGCGCAACCGATGACCATGCTGGAAACCTTTCTGAAACCGATGCACCGCGAGGGCTACAAGTTTGTCGGCATCTTCGCCGCCATCACCTTGGTGCTGTTTTGGATATGCGATCCGCTGGGTTGGCTTGGCGTTGGCGCAACCATCTGGTGCTATTACTTTTTTCGCGACCCGAAACGCTCGGTCCCACAGGGGCGTGGCCTGATTGTCTCACCCGCTGATGGCGTGGTCAGCTTGATCGAGCGCGCGGTGCCGCCGCCGGAGCTGGGCGCGGGCAATGATGCGCTCACGCGGGTTTCGGTGTTCATGTCGGTGTTCAACTGCCATGTGAACCGCGCGCCGATTGCGGGCCGGATCGCCAAAATGGCCTATCGTCCCGGCAAATTCCTTAATGCCTCGCTGGATAAGGCGTCGGAAGATAACGAGCGCAACTCGCTGCTGCTGGAACTGCCGGATGGTCGCAATCTGATCGTGGTGCAGATCGCGGGGCTGGTGGCGCGGCGGATCGTGCCATTCGTGTCGGAAGGTCAATCTTTGCGCACGGGGGAACGGTTTGGTTTGATCCGGTTTGGGTCTCGCCTTGATGTCTATCTGCCCGACGGCGTGGAACCCTTGGTGGCTTTGGGTCAAACCATGGTTGGCGGCGAGACTGTCCTAGCCGAGTTGGACCGCGACATGCTGCGCCGCTCGGCTGTGCGGGAATGAACGTGCCTGCCGAACCTCAGCCCGCGAAAACCGGGCGGCGTCCACGGAAAAAGCTGCATATCGTACAACTGATTCCGAATTTCATGACTGTGGCGGCGCTCTGCGCCGGACTTACGGGCGTGCGCTTTGCAATTGAGGGGCGCTTTGGCCTTGCCGTGGCGCTGATCATTGCAGCGGCGGTGATGGATGGTCTGGATGGCCGCCTTGCGCGCTATCTGAAAAGTGAATCCGACATGGGTGCGGAACTCGACAGCCTCTGTGATCTGGTCAATTTCGGCGTGGCGCCGGCGCTGATCACCTATCTTTGGGCGTTGCAGGGCATGCGGGCCGAGGGCTGGATCGCTTGCCTGATTTATGCCGTGGCCTGCCTTTTGCGTCTTGCGCGCTTCAATATCGGCAATCGGCAACCTGACAATGATGCCAACAGCTTCCAAGGTGTGCCATCGCCAGCCGGCGCACTTTTGGTGATGCTACCGATGTTTCTGGCCTTTGCGCTGGGCGATGGTCAGCCTCATGCCACCGGACTGGTCGCCCTCTGGATGGCCTTGGTCGGCGCGCTGATGGTGGGGCGGTTTCGCACCCCGTCGTTCAAGCGCGCGACGATCTATGCCGAGAATGTCAGCTTTGTGCTCCTGGCCTTTGTCGGCCTTGTTGCGGCCTTGTTGACCTATCCTTGGATCACGCTGGCCTTGGTCGATTGCGTCTATCTCGCGGCACTGGCCTACACGTTCATCAAAAAACCGCGCAAAGCGGCGGAGGATATCCCGCCAGTGGCCTAATCGATAGCGCTAACATGTCAGGCCCGCTAGTTTCGCCGCGAAGCATAAGGGATTGATGAGATGAAGCCAGTGCGTTGGGGTGTTTTGGGTGCTGCGAATTTTGCCAAAGAGCATATGGCGCCAGCCATTCATGCCGCAAAAGGCGCGGAATTTGCGGCTTTGGCGACGTCCAGCCCCGAAAAGGCTGCGGGGTTTCAGTCGTTCTGCCCCAGTCTGAAGATCCACGCGACTTACGAGGCGCTGCTGGCCGACCCGTCGATTGACGCGGTGTATATTCCGCTGCCGAACCATCTGCATGTCGAATGGACGCTCAAGGCGCTGGCGGCGGGCAAACACGTGCTAACCGAAAAACCGATTGCGCTGCAGGCGTCCGAGATCAACCAGATCATCGCCGCTCGTGATGCCAGCGGTCTGCTCGCCGCCGAGGCCTATATGATCGTGCATCACCCGCAGTGGCAGTTGGCAAAAAAATGGCTGGAGGCGGGTGAGATCGGCCAGTTGCGGCATGTCGATGCCTCGTTCAGCTTCTGTCTGGAAGATATGACCAACATCCGCAACCGTCCCGATGCAGGTGGCGGCTCGCTGCGCGATATCGGCGTTTATACCTTTGGCTCGGCACGTTTTGTGACCGGATCAGAGCCGGTGGATATCTCGGCGCGTCTGATTATGGAAAATGGTGTCGATACGTTTGCACAGGTGGCAGGCATCATGGACGGCCCGTATGGCCGCTTCACTTATGCCTCGATGACCTCGATGCGGCTTTACAACCGTCAAACCGTGACTTTCCAAGGTGATAAAGGCATGATCCGGCTGGACGGCGGCCCGTTCAATGCCAATACCAACGACATTGCCGAGATTGAGCTGCATCAGAACGGCAACCGGGTGACGACCGAGCGATTCCCGACCTTTAACCACTATATTTTGCAGGTTGAGGCGTTTGGGCAGTCTGTGCGCGAGGGGGGCGCCTATCCGTGCCCGCTGGAATTCGTGAAAGGCACCCAAGCCATGATGGACACGGTGTATCGCGTGGGTGTTGAAATCACTTTATGAGTACATTTCCCGCGTTTCCCCTCAGTTTCCATGTGCCGCAACGGGTGTTGGAGTCTGATTGGGAACGCAGACAAGTGTATGGGCCGTTGATCGAGGCACTGACGCCTTTGGGGGCGATTTGCACGCTGGTGCCGCACAACCGTGACACTGCGCTGGCAGAAGTGGCGGCCGATCGGGCCTTTCACATCTTTGACCGCGGGCAAATCCGCCACCCGAGGGCCTTGAACTTTGGCTCTGCCTATATCGCGCCGTTTTACCTTCTTGACCACGCAGGCACGCGCTATCTGTCGTCGATTGGGGCGGTGACTTTTGATCCGGCCGCGATTGATCCCGCCGCGGCTGATGCTTTTCAGGCAGAACTTTATGCGGCCACCGCTGCCAAGCGCAAATCTCGTTATGAGCAACCCTCGGAAAAACTGGCTGTGCCGCAGGGCTGCATTGCTGTGTTTTTGCAGGCCGAAAGCCATCGCGGGGTGAGTGAGACGCTTTACGTCACGATGCGGCGGATGGTGAAGGCCTTGTTATCGCGCGATGATCCACGCCCGATTGTGGTGAAGCCGCATCCACGGGATATTGATTTCGACAGCTTGGGATGGTTGCTGCGCCATAGCCAGAAAGACGCGCGGCTGCAGATCACTTTTGCCAATGTCCACGATATTCTTGCGGCCTGCGCGCTGGTGGTCATCATCAACTCCGCCGTTGGGATTGAAGCGATGGTGCATGGCTGCCCGGTGATCACTTGTGGAAAGGCGGATTTTCACCATTGCACCGAAGTTGTCCGCCACCGAGACGGTTTCGACGCCGCCATCGCGCGCGCCGAGGCCCGCGACTGGCCACATGCCGCGTTTCTCTATTGGTTTTACAAGGAAAATTGCCTGTCGCTGAAATCTCGCAGTCTGGGGCGGGATGTTTTGGCCAAGATTGCAGCGACAGGCTATTTTGATCGGCTTTAGTCTTCCATCGATTCCAATTCGTCGATAAAGCCCGCGATCATCGACAGGCCTTTGTCCCAGAATTTCGGGTCAGAGGCATCCAGACCGAAAGGTGCCAGCAGTTCCTTGTGGTGTTTCGAGCCGCCGGCCTTCAGCATGTCGAAGTATTTCTCTTGGAAATCTGGCAGCCCATCGGCGTAGGCGGCATAGAGTGCGTTCACCAAGCCGTCGCCGAAAGCATAGGCGTAGACGTAGAATGGCGAGTGCACGAAATGCGGGATATAGGCCCAGAAGGTCTCATATCCATTTGCAAAATCAAAGGCTTCACCGAGAGAATGCGCCTGCACAGACATCCAGAGCGCATTGATGTCATCCGGCGTCAACTCACCCTCTGCGCGGGCGGCGTGAAGTTTACATTCGAAATCGTAAAAGGCGATCTGGCGGACCACGGTGTTGATCATGTCTTCAACCTTGCCCGCCAGCAGGGTTTTACGTTCCGCCGGTGTCTTGGCCGCATCGAGCAGTTTGCGGAAGGTCAGCATTTCGCCGAACACCGATGCCGTTTCGGCGAGGGTGAGGGGGGTAGAGGACAGAAGTTCGCCCTGACCAGCCGCCAGAACCTGATGTACGCCGTGGCCCAACTCATGCGCAAGCGTCATCACATCGCGCGGTTTGCCAAGATAGTTCAACATCACATAGGGGTGGACCGTTGTGACGGTCGGATGCGCAAACGCACCCGGAGCCTTGCCGGGCTTGACGCCTGCGTCAATCCAGCCGTCGGTGAAGAAAGGCTTGGCGATTTCGGCCATGCGCGGATCGAAGGCGGCGTAGGCCGACAGCACGGTTTCGGTGGCTTCAGCCCAGTTCACCAGACGCGGCGCTTCGGTCAGCAAAGGCGCGTTGCGGTCCCAGGTTTGAAGGCGCTCAAGGCCCATCCATTTGGCCTTCAGCTTGTAGTAGCGGTGGCTCAACTTCGGGTAAGCCGCGACCACAGCATTTCGCAGGGCCTCGACGACCTCGGGTTCGACATGGTTGGCGAGGTGGCGGGAATATTGCGGGCTGGGCATCTTGCGCCAGCGATCCTCAATTTCCTTTTCCTTCGCCAAGGTGTTGTGGACCCGCGCGAACAGTTTGATATGTTTGTCAAATACGGCTGCCAATGCATGGCTAGCGGCCTCGCGTTTGGCCCGATCAGCATCGGTCAACAGATTCAGCGTGGCCTCTAAGTTCAGTTCTTCCTCTTCACCTGCAACGGTGAACATCAGGCCCGCCATCGTCTCATCAAACAGCTTGTTCCAAGCCGAAGCACCAACAACGGAGGCATCGTGGAGGTATTTCTCCATCTCATCTGACAACTGGTGCGGCCGCATTGCGCGCATCCGCTCAAACACCGCGTTGTAACGGGCGAGGGCGGTGTTTTCAGCAGTAAGTTTTGCAAGAAGATCGTCGTTCAAGCGGTTGAATTCAAGGCTGAAAAACACCAACGGCGTGGTGAAATTGGTGATGCTGTCCTGCACATCGGCCATGAATTTGGCGCGCTCGGAATCCATGGTGTTTTGATAATAGCGCAGGCCTGCATAGGAACCGATCCGCCCCGCGATCACGTCGATCTTCTCGTAAGCTGTCACGCAAGCCAGCATTTCGGCGGCGGTGAGACTGGCCAGCTTACCCTCATATTGCGTGGCGAAATTGGCGCAGGCGTTGTCCAGCCATGCCATGTCGCGCTGCAATTCGGGCGCGTCGGGGGCGGGGTAAAGGTCGCTCAGATCCCAATCGGGCAGATCGCCAAACGTGTTTGAGCCGCTGCGGGCATCAAAGACTGGGCGCTGTTGGCCGGGGCGGGCCATCGGGAGTGACTGCGGAAGCGACATGGGGACCTCTTTGCTTGTTGAACGTATCTAGGGGGCAAAGCAGGGGTTGTGCAAGGTCGCCCGCGGAAAGGTGACCAAAGCGGTTTGCCTATAATTTAGGCGGCATTTAGCGGTAATTTCGGGCGGATATGAGAAAATTGAAGCGCTTTCAATCTTCTGCCCTTTACGGCGCGGAATCAGCGGCATTTAATTGCACCAATCAGATCGAAAAGGCGGCACGGCATGACCCCTTATTTCAACGAAATGTTCCAGAATAACGCGGTGCGCCCGCCTTATGCCGGGCTGGAAGGCTGGAGCGCGGATATGCCCGCCGACATCCGGCTGGCCAAGCAGGCGGAAGCAGAAGCGTTGTTTCGTCGCATCGGTATCACCTTTGCGGTTTACGGCGAGGGCGGCGACCCGGATCGCCTGATCCCGTTTGATATGTTTCCCCGCGTGTTCACCGCCAATGAATGGGCGAAGCTGGAGCGTGGCATCAAGCAACGCGCGCGGGCGTTGAATGCGTTTCTGGTCGACGTGTATGGCCGCGGTGAGATCGTGCGGGCGGGGCGTATTCCCGGCAAGCTGGTCTATCAGAATGACGCCTACGAGAAATCGGTTTGCGGCTTTATCCCACCTAAGGGCGTGTATTCCCATATCGTTGGCATTGATATTGTGCGCACCGGGCCGGGTGAGTTCTTTGTTTTGGAGGATAACTGTCGCACGCCGTCCGGGGTCAGCTATATGCTGGAAAGCCGCGAGATGATGATGCGGATGTTCCCGGATTTGTTCCGCGAGAACCGGATTGAGCCGATCGACAGCTATCCTGACAAGCTGCGTCGCACCTTGGCTTCGGTGGCCCCCGCCAAATGTGATCGCAACCCGACCGTTGTGATCCTGACGCCGGGGCATTTCAACTCGGCCTATTATGAGCATAGCTTCCTCGCCGATCTGATGGGGGTGGAACTGGTCGAAGGGCAGGATTTGTTCGTCGATGGCGCGTTTGTCTATATGCGCACCACTGAGGGTCCGAAGCGCGTCGACGTGATCTATCGCCGTTTGGACGACGATTATATTGACCCTTTGTGCTTTCGCCCCGATTCCATGCTGGGCGTGCCGGGGTTGATGGATGTCTATCGCTCGGGCGGGGTTTCGATCTGCTCGGCACCGGGGGCAGGGGTGGCTGACGATAAGGCGGTCTACACCTATGTGCCCGAAATGATCCGATTTTATCTGGGCGAAGAACCGATCCTCAGCAACGTGCCGACATGGAAGTGTGGTGACGCGTCGGATTTGAAATATGTCTGCGAGAACCTGCACGAGTTGGTGGTGAAAGAGGTTCACGGCTCGGGCGGATATGGCATGTTGGTGGGGCCGAAATCGACCAAACAACAAGTCGAGGATTTCCGCGCGCTGATCCTAGCCGATCCTGGCAATTACATCGCCCAGCCGACGCTGGCGCTTTCGACCACGCCCACCTTTGTCGAGGAGGGCATCGCACCCCGCCACGTCGATCTGCGCCCCTATTGTCTGGTCGGCGAGCGCATTGAGCTGGTGCCGGGCGGGCTGACGCGGGTGGCTTTGCGCGAGGGGTCGCTGGTGGTGAACTCCTCTCAAGGTGGCGGCGTCAAAGACACTTGGGTATTGGCGGAGTAGATCATGCTTTCAAGAACCGCCGACAATCTCTACTGGATCGCCCGCAATATGGAGCGCGCGGAAACCGCCGCCCGCTTGCTTGAAGTGGGCGCCCGCATATCCTTGCTGCCCTCGGCGCAAGGCTATCGCAATGATTGGGACAGCCTTCTGCGTGCGTCGGGCAATGCCAACGGCTATGTCGCGAAATACGGTGCGCCTGCGCAGTCGAAGATCGAATCCTATCTGTTTTTCGACCGCGACAATCCCAACTCGGTGGCCTCCTGCATCACCAATGCGCGCGAAAATGCCCGCATCATCCGCACCGCTTTGACAACGCAAGTCTGGGATGCGCTGAACACCGCGTTTCAAGAATTGCGCCAGATTGAGATGCAAAAGGGCGTGCGTGAATTGTCGCGGCTGACCGATTGGGTGACGCGGCACACCGCGATGGTGCGCGGGGCGATTGACGCGACGCAACTGCGCAATGACGGTTATAACGTATTGAATATCGGCTATTATCTGGAGCGTGGCGACAGCACCGCCCGTCTGATGGACGTGAAATACTATGTGCTGTTGCCGCGATCCGATTACGTGGGCTCGGGGCTAGACAATGACCAGTGGTCGATGCTGCTGCGGGCGATGTCGGCCAATCGGGCGTTTCATTGGGCCTACGGTGGTGAGATCACCTCGGCTAAAATCGCGCATTTCCTGATCTTGAATCCGCAATGCCCGCGCAGTCTGATCACTTGTATGGCGGGGATGAACAACCATTTGACCCGGCTGGCCAAGCTTTACGGGCGTGAGACAGAGGCGCAAACGGTGGCGGCGCGGCTGTTGCATGATCTGGAGAAGCAGTCGACCGAGCAGATTTTTGAGGAAGGTCTGCACGAATTTCTGACCCGCTTTATCGGCGAAGCGGCTGGATTGGGCGCGATCATCCACAATTCTTATCTCTCGGGAGATATGCAATAATGTTGCTCAGCGTCGATCATGTCACTGTCTATCGCTATGACCGCCCGGTGCGCGGGGTGGTGCAAAGCCATCGCTTGATGCCGTCGAAATTTGACGGCCAAAAGGTGCTGGATTGGACGGTTACGATGACCGGTGGCACCATGGGCAGCGCGTTTCGCGATGGCGCAGGCGATTGGGTGCAGGGCTGGACGGTGGCGGGTCCGGTGGATGAGATCGAGGTGCGGGTCAAGGGCTTGGTTCAAACCACGGATCTGGTAGGCGTTTTGCGCGGACATAAGGAAATCGTGCCGCCAGAAGCCTATCTGCGCGACACCGAAGCCACCTTCGCCGATGCCGCCTTGCTGGACTTGGCGCAGATCATCGGCGCTGCCGAGTCGCCGTTGGCGGGCTGCCATAACCTGATGGATGCGATTTCGGATGCGATTGCCTACAAACCGGGCTCGACCCGCGCGCGAACCACGGCGGCAGAGGCTTTGGCGCAAGGCGAAGGCGTCTGTCAGGATCATGCGCAGGCGCTGATTGCGGCGGCGCGGGCCGGCGGGATTCCTGCGCGCTATGTTTCGGGCTATCTGCAATCGGGGCAAGACGGCGTGGATCACGAGGCTGCCCATGCGTGGGGCGAGTTGTATATCGCGGGCATCGGCTGGATCGGCTTTGATCCAGCAAACCGCTGCTGCCCGGATGATCGCTATATCCGGCTGGGATCGGGGCTCGACGCACAAGATGCAGCGCCAATTCGGGGGATTTCACGCGGTTCAGGCTCGGAAATCTTGTCGGTGACGGTTGCGGTCCAGACGCAGGAGCAATAGGGTCCGCCCTGAAAAGCGGAGTGTGCCATGACCTATTGCGTCGGACTTTTGTTGAATGCGGGCATGGTGTTGCTGTCGGATACCCGCACCAATGCGGGTTTGGACAACATTGCGACCTATCGCAAGATGTTCCATTTTGAGGAACCTGGCGAGCGGGTGATCTCCATCGTCACCGCAGGGTCTTTGTCGGTGACGCAAACTACCCTTGCGCGGCTGCGTGAGGCGATTGACGACCCGGACGCCTCTGAGGCCACCTCGATCATGAAAGCGCCGACCATGCTGAAGGTGGCGTTGATCATCGGCAACACGCTGTCCAGCGTGCGGCAAGAGATTGATGAGAAAATGGCCACGATGAAGCAAAGTGCTTCGGCCAGCATGATCGTGGCGGCACAGCGCCGGGGCGGGGCGATGCGGCTGTTTTTGATCTATCCTGAGGGCAATTTCATCGAAGCCACAGAGGACACGCCGTTCCTGCAGATCGGCGAACATAAATATGGCAAACCGATTCTGGACCGGGTGGTGAATCCGGGCACGTCTTTGGCTGATGCCGAAAAGGCCGTACTTCTGTCGATGGATTCGACGTTGCGTTCGAACCTGTCGGTTGGGATGCCGCTGGATCTGTGCGTGATGGAGAAGGACGCCTGCCGGGTCAGCCGCAAGCGGCGGATTGAGGCCGGAGATGAGAGTTTTCGGGCGATGTCCGAAGCCTGGTCCAAGGCTTTGCGCGACGGGTTCACCCAGATCACTTTGTGAGGTGAAAGTCCCGATTTCACTGAAGAAATCTAGATATTTGAAGAAACACCCGGCGGACCCTGAAAGAAATCCGGGCGCGGCGTCAGCGGTTTTTCAGATACAACGCTGTTGAAGTATCGAAAAATCGGCTGCGCGATGCGGCGCGTTCCATCAGAACTTCATGCTCGCTGCCGGGGTAAAGATCCAACCTGCCCTCCGGCCAGATCGCCATGCGGGCATGGATCGGCGCAGTGTCGACAATCTTTTCCTGCGCACCAAGGGCGGTCAGAGTCGGTACTTTCGGCGAAGGCAACAGCGTCAGTGCATGACACTCGGTCAGCGCCGCTTTCAGCCAGCCAAGACTGGGGCCGCCCAAGCTCAGTTCGGGATGCGCCAGGGCTTGTTGGCGCATGTACTCCCACATCTCGGCATCGGTGGTTAGTGAATTGCCGCTGAAGGGCGCGGTTAATACATAGGTTTTTGCCCCGGTTCCCGGTGCATAGCGGTAATCAAACTTGAACCAGCGTGAGGCGGAGGTCAGCGCCACAGCCATCGGCCGCATCCAAGCGGCGATCAAAATCCCCCACATCGGGGCTGAAAATGCCGCCGCTTTCACAGGAGCGCCGCGCATCAGCGCCCGCAGACCGATGCAGCCGCCCATCGAATGCGCCATAAGATAATAGGGCTCGGGCAGACCTTGGGCGCGGGCAAAGCTGACCATTTCGTCGAAGTCCAACTGGTACTCGGCGAAATCACCGACATGGCCGCCCATCGGGTCGTCCAAAGCCCGGTCCGCCAGACCCTGACCGCGCCAGTCGATCACCAAAGTTGCAAAGCCACGCGCGCGCAGATCGCCCGCCGCGCGGCCATATTTCTCGACATACTCCGTCCGGCCCGGCAGCAGCAGCACGGTGCCTTGCGCGCCGTCATGTGTCCAAAGTCCCACCCGCAACCGCACGCCGTCGCCTGCGGTCAGCCAGAAGCCACGCCCGCCTGTCGGCCCTTCGGCAATGTCGTAAAGCGGAGCCTCGCTCACGACATCGCCGCGCCAAGCTGCATGGCAAGGCCCATGCTGCCTTCTACCGTCAGCTTACCGGTCATGAAGGCGGTGGTCGGGTTCATCTCACCCGCCAACATCGCCTGAAACACTCCCGGCTCGGCGGTCATCGTCACATCCGAAGGCTCATCGCCCACGCGCACCCCGTTGGGGTCGACCATGATCGAACCTTCGCCCACCAGCACAAACTTTGCCACGCCGTCAAAGCCGTTCGGCAGCTTTTTCGCCAATGCCTCAACGGCGGTCGAGATCACATCGCTCATCACACTCTCCTTCGTGAACAGGCAGCACTGGAATTCCCTGCCCATTGCGTTACCCTATCCTTATGAAAGCGCATCATTGGTTACACAATCGTATCGTTGCGGCATTTATGCTGGTTTTTCTGTCATGCCTGCCGGTTGCTGCTCAAACCGCCAAATTGGACGAGCTTTTTGCACGTTTGCAAAAAGCCGATGAGGCAGAGGCAAGCCAGATCGAAGCTGATATCTGGATGGAATGGTCGAAATCCGGCTCTCCGGCGATGGATTTGCTGCTGCAACGCGGTAAAGAGGCGATGTCGAATGGCCAGCCGGATATCGCGGTGGAGCATCTCACCGCGTTGGTTGATCATGCGCCAGATTTTGCCGAAGGCTGGAACGCCCGCGCCACCGCCTATTATCAGCTGGGCGAGTTTGGTCCTGCAATTTCCGATCTTGGCCGGGTGCTGTCGCTGAACCCACGGCATTTCGGGGCGCTGTCGGGCTTGGGGTCGATCTTTGAAGAACTTGGCAAGCCCGCACAGGCGCTAGAGGTCTACAAGGCGACGCTGGCCATAGATCCCCATGCGCCGGGGGTGACTGAAGCCGTCAGCCGGATTGAAACCGAGCTTCAGGGTAAAGACCTCTAAGACAGGGCCAAAGATATGACTGCTGCCGGACAGGTCACGGCGGTCCTTGGGCCGACCAATACCGGGAAAACCCACTATGCCATCGAGCGGATGCTCGGGCATCGCACCGGCGTTATCGGCTTGCCGCTACGGCTGCTGGCGCGTGAAGTTTATGACCGCATCGTCGCCTCGCGCGGGCCTTCGGTGGTGGCGCTGGTGACGGGGGAAGAGCGTATCGTGCCGGATCGCGCGCAGTATTGGGTCTGCACCGTCGAAGCGATGCCGCTGGATCTCGGCGCGGATTTCGTGGCGGTGGACGAGATTCAACTCTGCGCCGACCCTGAGCGCGGCCATGTCTTCACCGACCGCTTGCTGCGGGCGCGGGGGCTGCATGAGACGTTGTTCATGGGCGCGGAAACCATGCGGCCGGCGATTGCGGGGCTGGTGAGGAATGTGCAGTTTGTCAAACGAGAGCGGTTTTCAGAACTCACCTATACCGGCTCAAAAAAGATCAGCCGGATGCCGGAACGCTCTGCCATCGTTGGGTTTTCGGTGGAAAACGTCTATGCGATTGCCGAGCTGATCCGCCGCACCAAGGGCGGTTGTGCTGTGGTGATGGGTGCGCTTTCCCCACGCACCCGCAATGCGCAGGTGGCTTTGTATCAGAACGGCGATGTTGATTATCTGGTGGCCACCGATGCGATTGGCATGGGGTTGAACCTGGATATCAAGCACATCGCCTTTTCCGCGACCTCCAAATTCGATGGCCGCCGGATGCGCGCGCTGTATCCGCAGGAATTGGCGCAGATTGCCGGGCGGGCAGGGCGGCATCTGGAAAACGGCACCTTCGGCGTGACGGGTGAGGTGCGGCCACTCGATGAGGAAACCGTCGAGGCGATTCAAGAGCATCGCTTTGACCCTGTGCGCAAGCTGGAATGGCGCAATCATGATCTGGAGTTTGGCAGCGTAGATCGCCTGATCCGCAGTCTGGAAACGCCGACGCAAAACAAATGGTTGGCCCGCGCGCGCGATGCCGGTGATGTGCTGGCGCTGAAATATCTGTCTGAACTGCCCGAGGTGAAGGAAAAGCTGAACACTCCGCAACGCATCAAATTGCTGTGGGAGGTTTGCCGTATCCCTGATTTTCGCAATGCGGCGGGCAATGAACATTTTACTTTGCTCGCCCGAATTTTCAATTTTCTCACCGGTCGTGGCTTAGCTCAAACCCGCATCCCGTCAGAATGGCTGGAAAAGGCCATCGCGCGCATAGATAAAGCGGGCGGAGATATAGATACCATTTCGAAACGACTGGCCTATATCCGAACCTGGACCTATGTTGCGCAACGCAGGGCTTGGGTTGAGAACGAAAGCCATTGGCGCGCCGAGACTCGCGCTGTAGAAGACCGATTGTCAGACGCATTGCACAGCGCCTTGACGCAACGATTTGTTGACCGGCGCACGTCTGTGCTGTTGCGGCGGTTGAAGCAGAAGGAGACCCTCGTGGCCGAGGTGAATGACAAAGGCGAAGTGACGGTTGCA
>JBKJTI010000274.1:0-5632 GCA_046590425.1 Cypionkella sp.
AGTTGGGCCAGACCAGACGGCCCTGCGCCGATCACTGCCACACGTTTTGCCATATCTTCCTCCGAGTTGTCCGCGCCCGGTTCGGGCTGCATTCCTGTTGGAAACAGGCTAGCGACAGTGGCTTACTCATGTCAAATTATATTCCTGTTGGGAAAAAGATGAGTGAGATGAATCTTTCGGCCTGCCTGAAGAATCGGCAAAGATCTGAGAGACAAAGCCCTTTCCAGTTATTGCCGCTTGGCGTTATGCTGAGGTCAAACATTGGGAGAGATCGCGGAAATGTCCAAATTCAATCAACCGCTTGGCGGCAATGAGATGGCGCGATTTGGCGGTCCTGCAACGATGATGCGGCTGCCGACACAAGACTCGGCGGCAGGGCTGGATGTGGCCTTCATTGGGATACCGATGGATATTGGCACCTCGAACCGATCTGGCACAAGGCATGGGCCACGCCAAATTCGAGACGAATCCCGGATGCTGCGGCCGTTCAATATGGCGACGGGGGCGGCACCGTTTGATCATCTGCAAGTCGCCGATATTGGCGATGTGCCGATCAACACCTTTGATCTGAAAAAGTCGGTCGATATCATCACCGACTACTATAACGGCGTGCTGGCGCATGGCGCTTTGCCGCTGACGTTGGGCGGCGATCACACCCTGACCTGGCCGATTTTGCGCGCGATCAAGGCCAAGCATGGCCCGGTGGCGTTGATCCACATTGATGCCCATGCCGATATCAACGACACGATGTTCGGTGAGAAAGTGGCGCATGGCTGCCCGTTCCGGCGGGCGTGGGAAGATGGCTGTTTGCAGAATGACAAGGTTTTTCAGATCGGGCTGCGCGGCACCGGATACAGCCTTGATGACTTCGACTGGGGCCGTAAAAATGGCTGGACAGTAGTGCAGGCCGAGGAGTGTTGGTATAAGTCTTTGAAGCCATTGATGGCCGAAATTCGCGCGAAAATTGGCGATGCGCCGGTGTATCTGAGCTTTGATATTGACAGCCTTGATCCCGCCTTTGCGCCGGGCACCGGGACGGTCGAGCCGGGTGGTCTTACGATCTGGCAAGGCCTTGAAATCGTGCGCGGATGCGCGGGCTTGAACTTGGTCGGCGGTGATCTGGTCGAGGTCTCGCCGCCCTATGATCTGTCGGGCAATACTGCGCTGATCGGGGCGAATTTGCTGTATGAAATGCTGTGTGTTTTGCCAAGGGTGCCGCAGGGGCGGCACGTTGGCTAAAACCCCTCGACTATGGTGATCATCACTTCAGCGGCACCATCGCGCTCTGCTTTGGCGGCTTGATATTCGGGCGAGGCGTAGCAGGCGCGGGCCGTTGCCAGATCGGGAAACTCGATCACAACATGGCGCTCAAATCCCGCGCCTTCGGGGCTGTCAGACGCTCCGCCTCTGGCAAGGAATTTACCGCCAAATTTGGCGAACGCCTTTGGCGCAAGTGCCTGATACCCGGCGTAACGTGCGGGGTCGGTGACCGTGACATGGGCGATCCAATAAGCGGGCATCATTTGGCCTCTTTCAGGAGACGGTAGGCGATTTTGGCGGCTTCATCGAGGTGATCAAATACGGCTTGCGCGGCCCCGTCGGGGTCATTGGCGCAGATCGCCGCACAAATCCGCGCCATCCGCACCGGTCCGGAAACCCGGCGGTCGGTGGTGGCCAAAGTCATCGCGCGCAGGCGGCTGATCCGGCCGTTCAGGCGCTGCACCACCTCCCAGGCGATCTGATGGCCTGCGGCGGTGAAGATGATCTCGTAGAACCGGGTGGTGGCCGCAATCAAAGCGGGGTTTTCATTGGCGGCGGAGGCTGCGTCGATGGCATGGGTCGCGGCTTGCAGGTTGGTTTTCACCGTGGCGTCAGCGGCTTGAGCACAAGCAGCGGCGGCGTTTTGTTCTAAAAGCTGTCTGATTTCATAGATTTGCTCGGCCTGCGCCCAATCCATCCGGGCCACCATCGGACCTTTGTTCGGCATGATTTCCACCAGACCTTCGGCCTCAAGATAACGGATCGCCTCGCGCACCACGGATCTGCTGACGCCGAGTTGGTCGCAAAGCGTGCGTTCGACCAAACGCTCCCCCGAGGCAAAACGACCAGACAGAATCGCGCTGCGCATCCGTTCCAGCACGATTTCACGCAGGGTTTGCGGCGGGTGGGTGATTTTCAGGTCATCAAGCTGTGTCATGGACAGATTGTATCGAAAGGAAGCGGTTGTCGCAACTGGTTCTTGACATGCGGTCATATGGTATACCAACATACCATCAGAGAAATCCAGCGATTCTGAGGCCCCAATGCCAGCCGTTATCCGCAAGACCCTGCTCCACGTTCAAACCACGCTGATCGAAGGCGGTAAGGCGGCAGCACTGCCGTTGAAGCTGATCGCGGCGGCGGCGGTGGTGAAAAACCCTTGGGCCGGGATGGGGTTTGTCGAAAACCTAAAGCCCGCGATCCATGATGTTGCCCCCGATCTGGGCGCGCTGCTGACGGCGATGATCCTAGAGGCCGCAGGCTCGGGCGAGGTGATTGAGGCCTATGGCAAAGCGGCGATTGTGGGTCTGGATGGCGAGATCGAGCACGCCTCGGCGCTGATTCACACCTTGCGGTTTGGCAATCATTATCGCACGGCGGTTGGGGCGAAATCGTATCTGGCGTTCACCAATATCCGGGGGGGGGCGAATACGCCGGTAATGATCCCTTTAATGGATAAGAACGATGAGGGGCGTCGCTCGCATTACCTGACGATCCATTTCGCCATACCGGATGCGCCCGCTGGGGATGAGATTCTGGTGGCGCTGGGTGCCTCGATTGGTGGCCGCCCGCACCATCGGATTGGTGATCGCTATCAAGACCTTAAGGATCTGGGCCATGACGCTGCAAACCCTGCGGCTGTCTGACGGACAGCAAATCAGCTATCTGGAGTTTGGACGGGGTGAGCCTTTGGTTCTGCTGCACGGCGTAGGGATGTGTGCCGAATCCTGGGGGCCGCAGATCGCGCATTTCGCCAATACCAACCGGGTGATTGCGCTGGATATGCCGGGGCATGGCTTTTCCGACCTGCTGCCGGGCCAGCCCGATCTCAACGAATATGTGGCTTGGGCCGCGCGGGCGTTGCGGCAGCTGGGCTGTAGCTTTGTTAATGTCGCGGGACACTCGATGGGTGCGTTGATCGCGGCGGGGCTTGCGGTAGATCATCCCGATCTGGTGCTGAGGCTTGCGGTTTTGAACAGCGTCTATTGCCGCACGCCCGACGCGCGGGTTGCGGTGCAGGCGCGGGCGGCGGCTTTGGCCAATGGTGCCAATGACATTGACGTGCCGCTGACGCGCTGGTTTTCCGACAGCCCGGCCGATCAAATCGTGCGGACTCAAGTGGCGGGCTGGCTGAAAACGGTCAATCTGCAAGGCTATGCGGCGGCTTACCGTGCCTTTGCCAATGGCGACATGGCCTATGCCGAGGCTTGGCATGAAATCCATAGCCCTGCGCTGGTATTGACCGCTTCGGGGGATGCGAACTCTACCCCCGCCATGGCAAAGGCAATGGCGAAAGCGGCACCAATGGGGCAGGCTGTGGTGATTGAGGGCCACCGCCATATGGTCAATCTGACGGCTCCGGCGCAGGTCAATGCAGCACTAGCGACATGGTTGGCTGTGCCGCTGCGCGCCGCGAAAAAGGGGGTACGCGCATGACATTGGAAAACCGCCGACTGCTGCGCGATGCTTTCGGTACATTCATGACGGGCGTGACCGTTGTAACCGCGCTGGATGAGGCGGGCGCGCCGATTGGCTTTACAGCGAATTCGTTTTCGTCAGTGTCGCTGGACCCGCCGTTGTTACTGGTTTCCATCGCGAAAACCTCCGCCAATTATGCGCGGTTCATGGCGGTAAAAGGCTTTGCGATCAATATCCTGTCGGAAAGCCAGAAGGATGTCTCCAACACCTTCGCCAAACCGGTGGAGGATCGTTTTGCCAGCGTGCAATGGCAGCTTGGCCCGCAGGGCGCGCCCATTCTCCACGGGGTTTCAGCTTGGTTCGATTGCCGTCTGCATCAGGTGATCGAGGCTGGCGATCATGCCATTCTAATCGGTCAGGTCGAGGCATTCGAGGCATTGGGTCAGGCGGGTTTGGGCTATTATCGCGGGTCTTATTTCACGCCGGCACAAGCGGGGGCGGCGCTGGCAAGCGGGCCTGCCGTGGTGGTCTCGGCTTTGATCGAGCAGGACGGCCATGTGCTGTTGCAAGACGACGGGCGCGGTGGGCTCAGCCTTCCAACCGCGCGGGTTGGGGCGAATGGGGCCACGGCGACCTTGCAAGCACTGATTGAGGCGGCTGGCGTGCAGGCGATGCCGGGTTTCATCTATTCGGTCTACGAAGATGTCGGCGCGGGTCAACAGCATATCGCGTTTCTGTGCCCCAGTACGGGCGGTACACCTGCAAAGGGCGGCTTTGTTGAACTGAGCCCCAACGGCTTTGACGATGTGACCGACCCCGCGATGCGGATCATGCTGGAGCGGCTGGCCGATGAGGCCCGCGTCGGTGATTACGGCATCTATTTCGGAAACCAGAACACGGGCCGGGTCGCCCCGGTTGCGCCAAAAGTCGAAGGAAAACAGCCATGAAATTTTCATTGTTCGTGCATATGGAGCGGGTCAGTGCCGATGAGCCGCAGCAGCGGCTGTATGAGGAAATGCTGGAACTCTGCCAGATTGCTGACGAAAATGGCATGCACGCGATCTGGACGGGCGAGCATCACGGCATGGATTTCACCATCGCGCCGAACCCGTTTCTGAACCTTGTCGATCTTGCACGGCGCACCAAGAATGTGCGGCTTGGCACTGGTAACGTGGTTGCGCCGTTCTGGCATCCGATCAAACTGGCCGGAGAGGCCGCGATGGCCGACATCATCATGGATGGTCGGCTTGATCTGGGGATCGCGCGGGGGGCCTACACGTTTGAGTATGACCGGATGAGCCCCGGCCTAGACGCTTGGACCGCTGGGCAGAAGATGCGTGAGTTGATCCCCGCGATCAAAGGCCTCTGGGCCGGGGATTACGAGCATAACGGTGAGCATTGGCAGTTTCCGAAAACCACCTCGGCCCCGAAACCGGTGCAACAACCGTTCCCGCCGATCTGGGTCGCTGCGCGTGACCCGAACAGCCACGATTTCGCGGTGGCCAATGGTTGCAACGTGCAGGTGACGCCGCTGCATATGGGCGACGAAGAAGTCGTTAGTTTGATGGAGCGGTTTAATGCTGCCTGCGGCGCGCACCCCGAGGTGCCGCGCCCGAAGATCATGGTTTTGCGCCATACTTATGTGGCGGAGAGTGAGGCGGATGCGCAGCAGGGGGCCGACGAATTGAACCTGTTTTACAACTACTTCGGTGCTTGGTTCCTGAACAAACGCCCGATCTCGCAGGGCTTGATCCAAACCCTGACGCCCGAGGAAGTCGCGGCGCATCCGTTCTACTCGGCCGCGGCTATGCGCAAGAACAACATCGTCGGCGAAGCACCCGAAGTGATCGCCCGCGTCAAAAGCTACGAGGCGATGGGCTATGACGAGTTCAGCCTGTGGATTGATAGCGGCATGAGTTTTGCGCGCAAAAAGGCGTCGCTGACGCGGTTTGTG
>JBKJTI010000099.1:0-13403 GCA_046590425.1 Cypionkella sp.
ATCGCTGGCGCGCGTCTGGTGCTGACCGACAGCGCGGTGGAATGGTTGGCATTGCCCACCGATCTTACCGCATGGTCGCGGCTGACCCGGCTTTTGTCGCTTGGCAAGCTGCGGGCACCCAAAGGCGAATGTCATCTTACTCGCGCCGATCTGCTGGAATGGGGTCAAGGTCTGATCCTGATCGCCCTGCCGCCTGATCTGATGGAGGCTGACAGCCAGCAGACCTCAACCATCCGCAGCGACATCATCCGCATGGCCAAAGCCTTTCCCGGCCAAGGCTTCGTTGGGGCGGCACCGCATTACGATGGTCGCGACCAGCCCCGACTTGATCGACTTGCCAGCTTGGCTCAGGTCTCAGCCATGCCCTTGGTGGCGGTCGGCAATGTGTTGATGCACCGCGCCGCGCGCAGACCGCTAGCCGATGTGCTGACCTGCCTGCGCATCGGCTGCACCATCGACAATATCGGGGAACACCGCCTGACCAATGGCGAACACCGCCTCAAATCCGGCACTGATATGGCGCGGCTGTTTCACCGCTACCCCGCTGCCATCCGTCGCACGGTCGAGATCGCCAGCCGCTGCGCGTTCCGTCTCGACGATCTGCGCTATCAATACCCCGATGAGGCGCGAGACGGTGAACCTGCGCAGACCCGGTTGCAGCGTCTGACCCGCAACGGCCTGCACTGGCGCTATCCTGACGGCCCGCCACCCAAGATCATCGCGCGCGTCGACAAAGAACTGACCCTGATCCGCGAGATCGAATATGCACCGTATTTCCTGACCGTGCATGACATTGTGCAGTTCGCCCGCTCCGAAGGCATCCTCTGTCAGGGGCGCGGCTCTGCTGCCAACTCGGTCGTCTGCTATCTGCTGGGCATAACCGAGGTGCCGCCCGAGTCCATCACGTTGATCTTCGAGCGGTTCATCTCGAAAGAACGCGGCGAACCGCCCGACATTGACGTCGATTTTGAACACGAGCGTCGCGAGGAGGTAATCCAGTGGATCTACGACCGCTACGGTCGCGACCGCGCAGGCCTGACCGCCACCGTCATCCATTTCCGCAGCCGCGCCGCCATCCGCGAGGTTGGCAAGGTGATGGGGCTGAGCCAGGATGTTATTGCCCGCCTGTCCGGGCAGATCTGGGGCTGGTCGTCATCCGCACCCGGCAGCGACCGGATGCGAGATGCTGGATTGGATCTCACCGACCAGCGCATGGTTTTGACCACCGAATTGATCGGCCAGATCATCGGCTTTCCAAGGCATCTGAGCCAACATGTCGGTGGTTTCGTGATCACCCATGGTCGATTGGACGAGATGTGTCCCATCGAGAACGCCGCGATGGACAAACGCACGGTGATCGAATGGGACAAGGATGACATTGACGCGCTGGGTCTGCTGAAGGTCGACATCCTTGGCCTCGGGATGCTGACCTGCATCCGCAAATCTTTCAGCTTGTTGGCCGATCACCGGGGCGAGCAGCGCACCTTGGCGAACGTTCCCGCCGAAGACCCCGTGATCTACGACATGCTCTGTCGCGCGGATGCGATCGGGGTGTTTCAGGTCGAAAGTCGCGCGCAGTTGAACTTTCTGCCCCGGATGAAGCCGCGTGAGTTCTACGATCTGGTCTGCGAGGTCGCCATCGTGCGGCCCGGTCCGATCCAGGGCGGCATGGTGCATCCGTTCATCAATCGCCGCCAAGGTAAAGAGGCGGTCGAAGACCTCGGCCCCGCGATGATGGAGGTGTTGGGGCGCACCTATGGCGTGCCGCTCTTCCAGGAACAGGCGATGCAGATCGCCGTGGTGGCGGCAGGATTCACCCCTTCTGAGGCTGACCGGTTGCGCAGATCGCTCGCCACCTTCAAGCGCATGGGCACCATTGGCGGTTTCCGCGACCGTTTTGTTTCGGGCATGCTCGCGCGTGGTTACGACGCCGATTTCGCCGTGCGATGTTTCGCGCAGATCGAAGGTTTCGGCAGCTATGGTTTCCCAGAAAGCCATGCTGCGAGCTTCGCGCGGTTGGTCTACATCTCAGCATGGTTGAAGTGCCACCACCCGGCAATTTTCACCTGCGCACTGCTGAACAGCCAGCCGATGGGTTTTTATGCGCCCGCCCAACTCGTGCAAGACGTCCGCGCGCATGGCGTCGAGGTGCGGCCGGTGTCGATCAACCACTCGACATGGGACTGCACGTTAGAACCGCGTGCCGACGGCGCCTTGGCGCTGCGACTGGGATTCCGCCAGATCAAGGGCATGCGCGAAGAGGATGCCACCTGGATCACCGCTGCGCGTGGCAACGGTTATCCTGATGTGGAAAGCCTGTGGCGGCGTGCGGGCGTGCAACCTGACACGCTGGAACGCTTGGCCGAAGGCGATGCCTTCGCGGCCATCGGCCTCACCCGGCGTGACGCTCTGTGGTCAAGCAAAGCCCTCCGCGCGCCCGCGCCGCTGCCGCTGTTCGGCCCGGATGGCGAGGGCGGTATTGAGCCCAGCGTCACCCTGCCGCCGATGACCCTGGGCCAAGAGGTGATCGAAGATTACCTGGCCCTCCGCCTCAGCTTGCGCGCCCACCCGATGGAACTGCTGCGTCCGCGTCTGCCCGAAAGCCTGCCGCATGATCGCTTGATGCAAGCGAGGGGCCGCGTCACCATCACAGGACTCGTCATCACCCGCCAACGCCCCGGCACAGCCTCAGGCGTGATTTTCTTGACGCTGGAGGATGAAACCGGCACTGCCAATGTGGTGGTCTGGAAACGTGTGTATGAGGCGTTCCGCAAAGCAGTCATCGCTGGCCGTCTGGTGCGCGTGCGTGGTCGGATCGAACGCGACGGCCCGGTCATGCACCTGATCGCGGAACACGTCGAAGATGTCTCGCCCCTGCTGACCACCCTTGGCCGTCCCGTGATGCTCCAATTCAACGACGGCCGCGCCGACGAGACCAAGCGACCTGTCGGCGGCAAAGTGCGATCCACAGCCAACCACCCGCGCGAGCAAGCAAAGAAGCTGTTCCCGAGTCGGGATTTTCATTGAGGCCATGAACGCAGGGGGCGGAAAGCCGACTTGCGGCACAGCGGCACGGCTGTCGCAGCAACAATAAATGAGCAGCCCTTCGCGTGGACTGGAAAGAACCCCGCCCAGATAGTCTGAAACCAAGCGTCGCTGCGCGCCGGACAGTCAGATCGGCACGCGCAGCACTGGGTCAGCTACAGCATTAGCCGGAACTGATTTCTGTCGTGGCCAGGCATCGCCGCGGCTCGCCGTTCTGCTCTCGACAGATCACGCTCGGTAAAATGGAGTTGAAGGCGGTGAACATCGGTCGGCGATGTCAGCGCGGCAAGTTTCACCGTTGCTCAGATACTGACCGCCTCTGGCGGCTCCCTGCGCCTCGGCCTTCGGCCTCGTTGCCGATAGCTTCGCGCTCAACTACTTTTTCAGTTCCGTATCATCCCGAAGGTTCATCTAATCTGCTCTTAATGCTTAATGAATTCTATCGGAGAAATAGGACTTTCCCCCCAGGACGGCACACAAGCTAATCTGTGTCGTCCTGGGGGGATTTCTGCATATAACAGTTGGTGAAGGGCTTCCAACACTAGGCGGCTTCCATTGGCCTAGCAGCGCCCCGCTCCCGGTCTTTCAACCAAGCGGTCGCAGTCTTTCGACTGCACATCACACCTGGCTTACCTTCAACCTGGGTGTGATCGGTTGTCGTGACCAAGAACTAAAGCCCCCTGCACATTGCAACCGTCTTTCTGTGCCATATCGTCCGAAGACCGGCGGCAACCGTTGGGGCGTCCGATGATTTCCATCGGGGAGCGATCCAGAACGATCTTTCCTGCACCTTCCAGCTAGGCGACTCGCCGCCCGGTCATGTTCCCGGTGCAGGCGTTCAAGATATGGCTGGTATTTGGTGTCGGAGAGCGTCTTTCCACTAGGGTGTCGGCTCTAACCTGACTGCTTTGTGCTTTGTGCTGTCGTTCTGACTACCCAAAACTATGGTGCGCAGTGAAGATAATCAAGACGCTGCTGATAATCTTCCATATGGCAGGCTCGCGCCAGTCGAAGCTACGGCCGGATCTCATCGCAAACCACGGACCGAATGCCTCGTTTTGGCGTGTCATCTGCACTACCAAATCCGCGTTCCGTCCAGCAGTTTGGGTGCTCGCGACCCGCCGCGAAAGGTCTACTGGGCGATAGTGGAGACTGACGTCAACGCAGGGCTCATAGGAAGGCCGCCAGACGCCCTTGATGCCGCCATCATGATCGTCGCCGCGTTGCTGTTGCGTGCCCCAGTGAGGGGCTGCCAGGGTTGTCGAGCGACGTTTCAGCACGCCCACCAAGTTGCTTGCAGCCTTTGGCCTCGCTGAAACCGCGCGCTTCATCTTCCTGCGGCAGTTAGCGTAGCCAGATCAACGGAGGTCAGTGCGAGCCGGGCGCCGCGAACAAGGCTTTCAAGTTGTGCCACCGACGTGGCGGAGGCCAGCGGCCCGACCACCCCCGGTTGCGCACTTACCCACGCGAGCGCCACTTCTGCTGGACTTGCATCAGTGTTCGCGGCAACTTCGTCCAGCGCCGCCAAGATGCGCAGGCCACGCGCGTCGAGATATCGCCTGATGCCTTCACCGCGGGTGCTTTTGTCCAGATCAGACTCGCTGCGATATTTTCCGGTCAGAAACCCTGCGGCCAGCGAGTAATAGGGGATGAGGCTCAACCCTTCTTTGACCACAAGTTCCTGCACCGCACCTTCACATTTCTCGCGCGTGTAGAGGTTGAATTCGTTCTGCAACGTTTCGTAACGCGGCAAACCATGGTTGGCGGAAAGTGAGAGCGCCTCTGACAGTAATGCAGCATCATAATTCGACGCGCCGATCCAGCGCACTTTGCCAGCCTTCACCAGACGGTCGTAAGCCTCAAGCGTCTCTTGCTGCCCAACCGTCGCATCTGGCCAGTGGCTTTGGTAAAGGTCGATGTAATCGGTCTGGAGCCGGGTGAGCGAGTCCTCAACAGCCTTCTCGATCCATTTTGCAGAGAGGTCAGTCTTGCCTTGTCCCATGTCTGATCCGACTTTGGTCAGAACATGCACACGGTCACGGTTGTCGCGCGCCTTCATCCAGCGGCCGATGATCCTCTCGCTTTCGCTGTCATTGCCGGGCACCCAGCGAGAATAGACATCGGCGGTGTCGAGCGCCGAGAAACCATGGTCGACAAACGCGTCAAAGATCGCAAACGACGTTGCCTCGTCGGCTGTCCATCCGGCGGTATTGGTGCCGAGAACGAGCGGGGCGATCTCGATATCAGTGCGTCCCAGGCGGCGAAGTTTCATGGCTGCTCCTGCAAGTGGTGACCGGCGGGCACGCCGATTTGCTCGATACCACTGTATATAGTCCTTTGGCGTATTCCACCTCTTACAGGATCTTTTGCCGCACTCGGGCAGAGAGGGCTGCGGGCCGATGCTGTCGAGTTCGCCGCACACCGGCCGTTGTCGCGCGGCATCATAGAGGAGCTTTCATGCCCCGACTGTCTCGGCAACAGATGACACCCCCATGAACTTCGAGTGTTTTTTCTAGGACTTCGGTTCATTCGGCAGGCGGCACCAACTCGTGGGTGCTGGGGTGTCTATCTGCCCATGGCGATTTGTCAGCGGGAGGCTGCGGCCATACGGAAGTTCAGCCATTCCTCGATGGGCGGCGCACCGCAGCGGAGCACGGAAAAATTGGGATTCTGTGGGCGAGGGTGCGCGACGCTCAAGTGAGGGCTACTGTCCCGAAAACTGAGCAAGCCGCTCGCCGGAAGCAGTTGGTGGCAGGCTTACGCCAACCGTGTGCCATTGATGGCATCATTAAGTGTTCTCCCTCTTACCTGTTCATGGAATATGCGCGACAGCCCTGCTCTCACCCATGGTCACCGGCCCCACTTTTGGTTGGCACAGATTGAGAACACTTGATCAAACCGCTCATCGAGAATGAAGCTCTCTGGGTTCTGCTTCAGACGTTGGTGACTTTCATGTTCTGGCGGTCTGTGGCGGCTTTTGCGACGGTCTGCACCCCCCCCCTTACAGGACACGAGAGCGGGTCATTGGGTCGTGTAAAGTGGTGGAGACGAAGGTTGCATAACGTAGTCCGGCAGAAACCATTTTGCCCTACGCTTCAGACGTTGACACGAGCAGCTTTTTTTCAAGACGGGCGTTTTCCGCATGGCTACGTCAACGTGCGTCAGTATCCGTCAATTTAGGGCCATAATGGGCGGTAAAATCGAGACCAAATCGACGGCTTGTTCTACGGAATAGGTCTGTTTTGCGTGAAACACCGCGTTAACTGACGGAGCTTGACGGTCGCGGCGGTCGGAAGTGTGGTGGTCAATCAAATGGGCGATAAAGCTGCCTGCAGCGGATATTCGCAGCGCTGAATTTTGGTGTTGATGACCCGTAGTTTAGTTGGCTGTTACAGACCGAGAGTGACGGTAGGCCTGCTGATGCCTGAGCTAGAATGGACGGCGACAGATGTTGTCTGCGGACGCACTAACTGATGATGACGCTGCGGTCATCTACCGCCGCTGGCCTTCCTGTAATCCCGTCACCCCACCCCATAATTCGTCTACCGCCCTGGCAATGGCGAGTTTGTTTTGGTTCGCCTTGCAGAAGTCGCTTGACCAATGGTAACGGTAACGGTAATATATTAGTTACCAAACTTGGAGTCGAAAATGGTCTTGTCACCCGCAGAAAAGCAGAAGCGCTACCGTGAACGCCAGAAGGCAGCAAAAGAAGCTGCCGACCACTTGGCACAAGAAAAGATCGACGTGTTGTTCTCAGCAACCTTTCACGAGTTCTTCAACGACCACGGAGACAATACGACCTTCCATGTCGCTTTCGACGCGATGGGGATGGATGCACCAGAGTTCACTGACAACGCGGATCCCAAATCCTTGTCGGGTGAGATCGAGAATATCGAACGTGGCGACAACCCTTACCTTGGTTATACGGGTTCTCTGGGTCGCGCAGAGAGCATGATTGAACAACTGATCGACGCGACTGTCAGCCTGTCTGGCATCGTAAACGACTTCAAGCGTGAACAGATTACCGAGCGCCTGACCGAGATTGAAAAAGGACCGCTCGCGGACCCGGCGACCCGAAAGGCGGTGATGGGTGAGGTTGTGCGGCTCAACAAGCTGTTGGAACAGCTTTCGAAGCCGGTCAGGTGGAACTTCCCACAGTGGAAGCTGAGGGGCGAATAGCCCGATAGAAATGCCTGCCAAGTGGGTGAAACACCCGGCAGGCGAGAGTGAACGCAGACTTTCCAATCAACATTCAGGCCCGTGGGCCATCAAAGGAGACTACCATGACGAACAGCGAAACGACAAAATCGGTAACACGGCAAGGGCCCACAGTTGAAAATAATTTTGGGATGGATGCGCCGACGCGGCAACTCTGTGACGAAGTGCGCGAACGTATTCACGAATTTGATAGTCGAGCGCGGAAAGACATAGTGGAAATCGGTGCGCTGCTTATTCGGGTCAAGAACGAACTTGGGCACGGTGCATTTAAGAACTGGCTCGACGCGGAAGTGCTGTGGACTATTAGGACCGCGCAGAACTACATGAACGTGGTCAGAAACATTGGCGAAAAATACGAAACAGTTTCGCATTTGCCACTGACGACAATTTATGAACTCGCGGCCCCGGCGCTTTCCGATTTGGTGCGGCAAGAATTGATTGCGTCTATTACTGACCCGGAAAATCCGCCGGTTGCCAAGATCAAAAAACGACTCGGTGACGTGCGAGCGCAGGCGAAACTCGCAACTAAGGCTAGCGACTTAGAGCCACAGACCTTGGTGGACGAGGACACGCAAACACAGAAAGTCAAACTGGCGAAGCGGAAGGTCGGACAAGTAAAGCCTGAAGACCGACTTGAGGAGAAGCGTCTTTTTTTGTTGGTAAAGTCTTGGCTTTATCGAATGGTCGAGCTTGCCCCCGAAATTCTCGACACCGTTAAATCATACGGCGCATGTGACGTCGGTGTCGCTATCGGCGCAGCCGCTGAAGTTATCATCGGAAAGCAAGCAACCGAGAACTCGATCCCAAGACCGGAGCCAGTGGCCTCAAGGGCCACGACGCCTGAAGCGATCACCCTGCCCACATCTGAATATACAGACATAAACCGCCCTGCGGTTGCAGGCGATCAAGTTGAGGAACTCAACCTGAAAGCTGCCTAAAATCGGTCGTCCCAGCACCACTATAGCTCGCCGGCTCAAGTCCGACGAGCTATTAGTTTCAATGAGTTGGGCAATCCGGTTTGCGATCGGCTAAAAGAGAAAAGGCAGATCATGCACCGATAGTGCTTGATTTTGGGCCGGGCGCCGCGAATAGTCAGGCAATGCGGGACGCGTGCTGTAGTCACTCGCCCGATTTGATATATGGTGTTTCAAAGTTTGGCTTTCCGCTTCATACATACCGCTGATTTGCATCTAGACTCGCCCTTGGTGTCCCTAGCGCTGCGCAACGCTGATCTTGCTGATCAGGTGGGTGTGGCAAGCCGTTCGGCATTGACCAAGATTGTTGACTTGTGCCTGGCCGAGGCCGTTGATGCGCTGCTGATTGCGGGCGATCTTTGGGATGGCGGGCTGAGTTCGGCAAAAACGCCACGGTTTCTGAAGCAGGAATTGCTGCGGTTGGGCGAGGCTGGCATCCGCTGTTTTATCATTCGGGGCAATCACGATGCGATCTCAAAGGTCACGCGCGAGCTTGATCCGCCTGCGGGGACGCGGGTGTTTGGGCCGAAGGCAAAGTCCGAAACGTTCGAGGCAGGCGGCCAACTGATCGCGGTGCATGGCGTCAGCTTTGCGGAACCTGTGGCACCGGGCAGTCTCTTGCCGCTGTATCCAGTTGCGGTCGCGGGGGCGTTTAACATCGGCATGATGCACAGCAGCCTCAACGGCAGCGCCGGGCATGACGTCTATGCGCCGTGCAGCGTCGCTGATCTGGACGCGCATGGCTATGATTACTGGGCGCTTGGCCATATTCATCGCAGATCAGAGCATCGTGGCCGGGCGACCGTGGTGATGCCCGGTATCCCGCAGGGCCGCGATGTTGGTGAGGCCGGGGCCTGTTCGGTGACGCTGGTGTCGGTGGATGACACTGGTTTTGCGGTGACTGAACAGCGCAGTGTTGCCGCGCTGCGGTTTGATCGGCTGCATATTGATCTGGCAGAAATGTCTAACTGGTCCGAGGTGATCCAGGCATTGCACACCGCATTGCGTGACGTCGCCCATGTGCCACGCCCCGAGGCGCATCTGGTGCTTCGCCCAATGCTGGTGGGGGCGACACCGCTTGCTTGGCGGATTGCGCGGGATCTGGACCGCTTGACCGAGGAAGCCCATACCATCGCGGCATCGGTTGGTGGGATCTGGATCGACAAGCTGGAGAATGGCACCACCTCGCAGGGGGCCGGGATTACCAGCCAGTTGCCTGCCGATCTGGTCGGTATCGTTATGGCAGAGTTGCCAAATGATCCGGCACTTCTGGCGGCCCTTGCCGAGGCTGCGCGCGTGCTGATGCACGATTTGCCGCCCGAGTTGCGAGATCTATTGGGCGATGATGCACCCGCTGTTGCCGCCGCGAGTGGTTTGCTTCTGGCGGAGGGCAGCATGCAGATCGTCGCCCGGCTTGGCCCGGATGAGGTCGCCTGATGCGCTTGGAAGGTTTTGATCTGACCCGTTATGGCCGCTTTACTGAGGCAAAGCTGGCGTTTCCCGCACCCGCACCCGGTGGTGCTGATCTGCATGTGATCTTTGGGCCGAACGAGGCTGGCAAATCGACGCTGTTCTCGGCGTGGCTGGATTTCCTTTATGGTATCCCGACGCGCAGCCGTTACGATTTCAAACATGCCGGGCCCACGATGCGGATCGGGGCTCAGATCAGCCATGGCGGCGGTGTGCTGGATCTGGCACGGCAAAAGCGCGTCGGTTCCAGTTTGCTTGATGCGCATGGCGCTGCGGTGCCGGATACTTTGCTGCAATCAGCGTTGGGGGGGCTTTCGCGCGAAGGCTATATGGCGATGTTTTCGCTGGATGATGACACGCTGGAAAAGGGCGGCGAGGGTATTCTCGCCAGCCGGGGCGATCTGGGTGAGATGCTGTTTTCGGCCAGCGCCGGGCTTGCCGGCCTTGGCCCGAAACTGGCCGCGATCCGGGCCGAGTTGGATGGCTTTCACCGCGCCGGAGGCCGCAAGGGCGTGGTTTCTGACGCAAAGGCTCGGTTGGCCGAGCTCGATCGCCAGCGGCGTGCGCTTGACACCTCAGCTGCGACATATCAGCGCTTGGGGCGAGACGTGGTGGTGGCCGAGCGCGACTGGCACACTGCGCGCGACGCAGAAGTCGCCATCTCCCAAACCCTGCGCGATTTGCAAGGTGCTCTGGCAGTATTGCCATTGCGGGACCGTCTGGCGCGGCTGGAAGCGGATCATGCCCCGCTTGCGCATCTACCTGACGCCGAAGATGCGGTGGTGCAGAATCATCACGCGCTGAACGAGGATCGCAATACTTTGGCCCGCCGGATCGCGGACCGCGCCGAGCGGATCGAGATGCTGGACGCCCGCAGTGCCAAGATGACGCCGGACCCCGCGATCTTGGGCGCGCGGGATGCGATCCTGTCGGCTGAGGCTCTGCGTCCGGCGCATGACACCGCCGTGCAGGATTTGCCGCGCCGTCGCGACGAGGCGGCAAGCGTCGAGACGGCGTTGCGCGAAACGCTTGTTCGGTTGGGTCGGCCCGATGCCGCGGTCGAACCGTTATTGCTTGACGCGGCGCGGCTGAGCGCGCTGCGCGGCTTGTTGGCCGAACGCTCGGGCGTCTTCATCGCCGTTGAGCGCGCGACAGGCGAGGCCGCGAAGGCTAGGGCCAAGCTGGAAGCTGCGCAAAATCGCCTTGGTGATCCTAGCACGCCAGAGGATCTTGCTGGTTTGCAGGTCTTGCTGACACGGTTTCGTGCGGCAGATCCAACTGGGGCATTGTGGGTGGCGCTGCGCGACCGAGACGCATGCGCGGCGCAGATGCAAGCGGCTCTGCAAACGCTTGCGCCGTGGCAGGGTGATGCCGATGCGCTGGCTGCATTGGCGGTTCCAGCCAGTTGGCAGGTTGAGGCTTGGGTTGGTGATGCGGAACGCACTCGCCAAGCCGTGACGGATTCCGAGCGCGCGCTGCAACAGGCGCAATCCGCCCGTGACAGTGCCGAAGCGTTGGCCGGGCAGGGGGCAGAGATAGCAGCGGGTGTCACTTTGGCTGATGCGGCTTCGGCGCGCAGCCAGCGCGAAGCTCATTGGGCGACCCATCGCGCTGATTTGAAGTCTGCAAGCGCCGATGCCTTTGAAGCAGCGCTGCGGCAGGACGACCAGATTGCGGCGCTTTTGGCCGACACGATGGCGCGGGCGCGGTTGGATGCGGCAGAGGCCAGCCGTCGCGCGGGGCTGGCGGCCGCTGTGTCTGCGGCGAAAGATCTTTGGGCACAGGCCTGCTCAGCACGCGATGCGCTTGTGTCCACGCTTGACGCCACTTGTGCCGCCCTTGGGCTGCCGGGGGCCGCGTTGGCAGACTTGCGCCGCTGGCTTGATCTGCGGATTGCAGCGTTGGGGGTTCGCGCGGCGCTGCGGCAGGCCGCGGATACTCTGGGCCGCGCTGATGCGGATTTGCGGACTGCCACAGTGGCGCTTCAGGCCACGCTTGGGCTTGGCCTCGATCACGGCGGTTTTGATGCGCTTTGGGCGATCGCCACCGCACGGGTGGACGTCTCGGAAAAGCACCGCGATGCCCGCCGACAGCTGGCCGAATTGCAGGCCGATCTCCTCGAGTGCACCAAAGATCACACTTCGGCTGAGACCAACGCGGCGGCATGGCTGACCGCCTGGCAGACCGCTAGTGCCAGCACTGCGCTTGCAGGGTTGCCCGCTGACAGCTCAGGTCTGGGCGATATGCTTGAGCTTCTGGATGCGCTGGGGCGCGATGCCGCCTTGCTCGCCGGACTGTCGGACCGCATTGGCAAGATGGAGCGGAACTGCGCAGGCTTTCGCGACGCAGTGGCGCTGATCTTGCAGGAGATCAAGCTGCGGCCTGAAACCCCTTGGGCGGAACTGCCTGCGCGGCTACGGCAGGCTGAAGATGCCAGCACCAAGCTGGCCGAACTGACGCGCAATCTAACCGATGATCGTGATGCGCAGGTGCAGGATCAGCGGCAGGCTGAAGCGAATGCCGTAGCATTGAGCGCATTGGGCGCGGCACTGGGTTGGGTAGAGGGTGGTGCAAGTCTTGGCAGCCATGTCGCAGATTGCCAGCGCGCAGCGCAGTTGCGAGGTGATATTATCGGCCTGCGCGCTGATCTTGCCGATCGTCCACAGCCCACCGAGGGCTTGAATTTCAACGCTTTGACAGCACAAGAGGCTGTGACCCTGGCCGCGTTGGAGCTGCGGCACAGCGAAACGCAGGCGGCTTTCGCCCTCCTACTTGAGGCAAAGCGTCAACTAAGCGCCGTGGGCGGCGATGATGCCGTAGCGCGCCTTGAAGCCGAACGTGCCAATCTGCTGAATGCGCTGCGGGATGGCGCACAGGCGCATCTTGCCCGCCGCTTTGGTCTGATCGCGGTGGAGCAAGGTCTGCGCCGCTACCGCGACAGCCACCGCAGCGCCATGCTTGACCGCGCCTCGGCAGCGTTTCACAGCCTAAGCCGGGGCGCTTATACTGGCCTTGCGGCCCAACCCGATGGCGCAACCGAGGTGCTTGTGGCTTTGTCTGCGGCGGATGGTGCGAAGCTGGCCGCCGATCTGTCAAAGGGCACGCGGTTTCAGCTTTACCTCGCGCTGCGGATCGCAGGCTATCACGAATTGGCGCAAAGTCGCCCCACCGTGCCGTTCATCGCCGATGACATCATGGAAACCTTTGATGATGACCGCGCCGCTGCGGCCTTCACTTTGCTGGCCGAGATGTCGCGCTCGGGTCAGGTGATTTACCTCACGCACCACCGCCACCTCTGCGATATCGCCCGCGCTGCCTGTTCCGACGTGCGGGTGACTGATTTGCAAGCCCTTTGATTTGCGTTGAACTGGAGCCGAAATGTCCACCGATGTGACCGATGCCACCCAAGCCGAACAACAGCTTGCGGAGCCCAAGCCGCTGGTCGTTCTAAAGGCGGTTTTGGCGGGCAAGGTGAACTTTGCGTCCGCGCAGAACGGCGTTTCGGTGCTGCGCAGTTTGCGGCTGATGAATGAAGGGACGGCGGCGGCGGTCAATGTGACGCTGAGTCTAACTGCCGCACCTGCAATCCTGCGCGATAAATCCTGGCGGATCGACCGGATCGCCGCGGGCGCCGGGATTGACCTAGGCGATCTGGAAACGCCGCTCGACACTGCAATTTTGGGCGGGCTGGATGAG
>JBKJTI010000171.1:0-6336 GCA_046590425.1 Cypionkella sp.
GACCGGCATCACCGGCATCAAGCCGACCTATGGCCGCTGCTCGCGTTACGGCATGGTGGCGTTTGCCATCGGGCCGGCCTGGTCGACCGCGACGACGAGATCCCGTTCTGAAAAGAACGGGGCCTCCCCAAGGCCCGGCGGGGAAACTCGCCGGGTTCGGCTCTTTCGGCCCATAGCTCCCGCTCAATGCTTGATTTTGCTGCACCGCGGCGATCCCGACCGCAACCGATCGAGCTAAGTGCAGCAGCCTTAGCCTGGCTAAATAGGCCTCGTGAACAGAAATTGCCCGATGAAGGCGTAGTCCGACGAGGTCAGTTGCGCCTTGCAGCCTCCCAGATCGTCTGAGAATGCAATTAAATGTGTTTCTAGTTCAGTCTCTGGGTAATCTCACCCTTTAAGTTGTGGTAGGCAATCTTAGTCACACAAGATTTGAAGGTTTTAAGAACTTGCTCTATTGTCGAACGAAAATGGCAGGCTGGCTCACTCTGGCTGCGGACTGGCTCGCTCGGAAGCCGGAGGAGTTAGCCGCCGGATCCCGATATGTCGACCTCGCACCGACAGACCAAGCGGACCAGGCGGGCGCCTACTCGACCGCATTGATCGAGGCTACCAACAACCCCCGCGTGATGAACATCGCTCTCACCGGACCCTATGGATCAGGCAAGAGCAGCATCATTCAGTCTTTCCTGAAAGGATATAAGCGCCCGGTTCTGCAAATATCATTGGCGGCGTTTCTGCCAGATACTCTTCCTGAGCCTGGGTCCACCAACGGCAATGTAGGCAGGCAGGAGATTGAGCGAAGCATCCTTCAACAGATGCTCTACGGCGCAGATGCCAGGCGGCTTCCGCTTTCGAGATTCAAGCGGATACAGTCGCCCGGCCGTTGGTCGATGTTGGCCTCTCTGTCCATGATTATTGGCGTCGTTGCTTGCTGGCATCTTTTCCAAAAGCGAGATGCGATCATGACGGGCGACTACTTCAGTCCGTTCGACACAACCAATTGGTTCAATCTCCTTGCCTTCGTAATCGGCGTCGGGTTTGTTTGGCTGTTTATTCACAATCTCTATATCGCGAGTTTTGGTATTTCTCTGAAAAGCTTATCCCTGAAGGATATTGAGATTACACCCGAGGCGGCCACCGAGGAATCGATCCTTAATCGCCACCTCGACGAGATCATATACTTCTTCCAGTCTACTAAATATGATCTTGTTATCATTGAAGATTTGGACAGATTCAACAATGCCGACATCTTTGTGACGCTTCGCGAAATCAACAGCTTGGTTAACGCCAATCTGCGCGGCAAACGCCATATCCGGTTTCTTTACGCCCTTCGCGACGACATGTTTATGAATACAGATAGGACGAAGTTCTTCGAGTTCATCGTCCCAGTTATCCCCATCATCAATAGCTCGAATTCGATCGACAAGGTGCTAGAGCAGGGCAAGAGGCTATCCTTGGACGACAGGCTCGATCACCAGTTTTTGCGGGAAGTTTCGCGATATTTGAATGACCTCAGACTCATACAAAACATTTTCAACGAATATGCTATCTACATTGCCAACCTCGAGACTGAGAACGAAAACAATCTGGACGTCAACAAGCTGTTGGCAGTCTTAATATACAAGAACGTGTTCCCAAGCGACTTCGAAAATCTTCATCGCGGAAAGGGAAACTTGGCAGACGTCCTTCGCAGTCATGATCGAAACATCGCGGCGAGCGAGGCCGGGTTCAAGGCCGAGATATCCCGCCTCGAGAAGCAGCTCGATCAAGGTGAGAAGCAACTGCCGAATGATCTGACCGAATTGCGCCGAATCTATGCGATGGCCATCGTAGAGATGGTTCCCGAAGGACACAGCCGTGTCGGCCTCAACCATAGTGCCATGATCGCTCTGACCGACCTTGCAAAAGATGAGCATCTTGAAACCATTTTAGAGGCGAACCAACTGATAACTAAGTCAATACAAGGTCATCAGCAAAACCTTCCGGTAGGCAACTTGCAGGCTAAAGTTGATACCCATAGGACGTTCCAACAGCGCAAGGATGACGTCCAAAAGAAATCTGCAACGTTCAGAGATTTTGCACTCAAAGAAATTCGAGACCTGAGGACCAAGTTAGGCACCTTGCGAATGACAAAATTCAACGAGGTCATGCGAGAAAATTCGAGTGAAACTGATGTGCTATTCGACGCATTCGGAGACGACGCGGATCTTGCCCGCTTCCTTGTGTTGGAAGGCTATCTGGATGATACCTACTACCAGTATACATCTCTCTTCCATTCAGGGCGTCTATCGCCCAGCGACAACAAGTTTCTGATCCACATACGCGGATTCAGAACTCCAGAACCCGACTTTCAGATAGATAATCCGAAAGAGGTCATCGCAGCCATGCGCGACGAGGACTTCAGCCGAGACTATGTTCTCAACGTGAAGATCGTCGACTGGTTGCTTGCCGATCCCTCGTCCTATGGGACGCAGACAAAACGTTTACTCGCATTCATTGCATCCGATTTTGACCATTGCGAGCCCTTTTTGGCGAGTTACTACGCCCGAGGCACGGCGATCACTGCGCTCATTACGGGATTAACCGGGTCGTGGCCTGAGTTTGTCGCGACGGCGCTTAATAGTTCCGCAAATCTATTGCATTCGGCGCACACCATTCGCCATCTCTCAGACGCGCAGCTGCATAGCATCACCGAGGGCAACCCGGCCTTATCCGACTTCGTATCCGAGAGGCTGGCTGACATTTTGGCGCAAGGTATCGATTTCCCCGCCGAACGGCTGAAATCAATGGATGTCGAAGTCGCCGACTTGGCCGCCGTAGAGGCTTACCCGGGCATCATAAGGGTCCTCGTCGACGAAGGCCTATATGTGCTTTCCATGGACAACTTAAGCTTCATATTCCGGGTCGTCCTCGGCATCGAGAGTCCGGATAGGCTACGCGAACAAAACTATACATTGGTGCTCGAGACCGGGAGCGCACCGCTTATAGCCAAGATCGATGACCGTTTCGGCGAATATTTGCAAAACGTCCTACTCCGTTTGCCTGACAATTGCCTAGAGAGCCTTTCGGCAATTCATCGCGTCATCGGAAGGGACGACGTAGAATTTGAAGCAATTGTAGATTTTCTCGAGAAGCAGTCGACGCCAGTCCCAAGCTTGGATCAAGTCCCCAACAGTCTCCATTGCAAGCTTTTCCAGATCGAAAAGATCGAGGCTAATTGGGAGAACTGCCTAGCTTTTCTTAGGAGCGAAAAATTCGATCCGGAAACACTTACCCAGTTCTTAAAAAGCGCGGCCACATTACGTGCGCTGGCTGACCACAAGGTTCCTGACGGTGATCAGGCCGCACCATTGCGCAAGTTTATTATCGAGAACGACGCCTTGAGCGTCGACGCATATGCAGTTTATGTCGGTGCGCTTCTGAGAAAACTCGACGCCTTCCCGCAGCAGGTCAGTGTAGAGAAAACCAGCATCCTGATCGAACAGAGCACGATTAGTTTTTCTGTCGACAATCTGTCGCATCTCAACGACCATCCCGCATTGGCCGTGGCCTTCGTAGTGAAGAACATTGCAGAGTTCTTCGAAGTTGAGGACGAGTGCGCTTTGGACGACGATTTCCGGCAAAAGCTGCTGAAAGCGCATATCAGCGATGAAAATCGGCTGAAGATAGTTCGCAAGATGGATTTTAGCCTGCTGGCCAACATATCCTCTCGTGCAGCCATCGTCGGCGGAATACTCGCAAGAACCGGCTTTAAGATTGCCGACCTCGGAGTCGACTCCGCACGTGCGATCATCGTGAACTCCCGGCCCCTTGCCAATCAAGTATCGTTGTTCAACATGCTCCACGAGATGTTCGATGATCAGCAAGTGGGAGATATTTTGCATTCCCTGCCTGATCCCTTCCCCGATATCAAACCGGGTTACGCGACGCCGAAGATTGCGTGCAACGACGCTAACGTTGCATTTGTAACATGGCTACAGGATCGGCAGTTCATCTCATCGTGGCGGCGAGGTGGCATTTTCGATGACGACATCCGCATGAATATGTTTAGGAAGTGAGTAGGTTTCTCATCTCAGTCTCAAAGCATGTCGTTTTCGGCGCTTCGTTTGGTTTGTTGAGCGAACGATAGGTTCCGGGCTCGAAGCCTTTATGTCGAAATACTGGCACTGTTGGCGGGCGGACTGTCGCCCGCTTGCATTTGTCTTGGGATGTTGCTGTCCCTTAGTGAGCTACCGTTTTGCCTAGGGCAAGTCTGCACTGCCGACAGGCCGCTCCCCGCCCTTTACGTCGAAGAGAGTGAGAGGCGTGCCGGTTTCCCGGTGACAGGTTGAAGGCTGGGAGAGTGGCTTCCAGCGCCTGTCACGGAGGAATACCGATGGGTGTTGTGGAAGTTTTGGACCCGGTGCGGCCGGCGCGTGCTGGTGGCTGGAAGGTGGATGTCAGCCGGGGCGAGCGGAACGGGCGGGTGTCGTCCGAATGGTTCAACCGGCCCGATGATGAGCGGTATCTGTCGCTGGATGATCTCTGGGCATCGGTGAAGGGCCGGTCAGAGCGCAGCCGCAGCCGCGTGGTTCAGACGGCTGATATTCGGGTCGAGGCATCGCGCGACAATGGCGAGCGGCTGCACCTTATGCTGCCCAAAGCGCAAGTGCCGGTGGTCCCCACGCACTGGGCCTTCGGCCAGCTTGCCAGCATCGTCGGCGCCCCGGCGTCATACCTGCGGCAGCTGCCCGCGCCGCTGGCGGGGATCAACCTGCAATACGGGCTGACCAATCACCGCGCCGAGCAGGTCAAAACCTTCGAGACCGAGGATGGCCGCACGGAACTGCGGGCTGTAACAGGGGCTCAATTCGGCAGGATTTTTGACCATGAACTGGTAGAGGCGGTGCAGCGTATCGCGGGGAATGGCACCGGCGACACGCGCTGGAAGGTACCGGGCGTGCTCGACTGGTCGACCGGGGTCTACAACCCGGATGTCGAGATCAGCCGTGACACAACCACGCTTTATGCCTCTGACCGCGACGTCTTTCTGTTCCTCGTCGACGATCACAATCCGATCGAGGCAGGAAAATTGCCGGATGGCTCCCCCGATCTTTACTTCCGGGGCTTCTATTGCTGGAACTCCGAGGTGGGGGCCAAGACCCTTGGCATCGCCAGCTTTTACCTGCGGGCCGTGTGCCAGAACCGCAACCTCTGGGGCGTTGAGGACTTTCAGGAAATCAGCATCCGCCACTCGAAATACGCGGCCTCGCGCTTTGCGCATGAGGCGGCCCCGGCACTGACGCGTTTTGCCAATTCCTCGCCGCAGGGCTTTGTGAATGGCATCAAGGCGGCACGCCAACAAATCGTGGCACGGACGGATGACGACCGTGATGATTTCCTGCGCAAGCGCGGCTTCTCCAAGGCAGAGACCAGCAAGATCATCGAGAATGTGCTGACAGACGAGGGCCACCCGCCGTCGAGCATCTTTGATTTTGTCCAAGGAATAACGCGTCTGGCACGCGACAAGCCACAGCAGGATGCCCGCCTGGACATGGAAGGCCGGGCCAAGAAGCTCCTCGATCAAGTCGGGTGATGGGTGGGCCGGAGGCGCCAAGTTGTGCGCCTCCGGCAGTTTGTACGTTGAGCCCGCCGCCCCTTCGAGGAAGAGGGCGGCGGTTTGGACTTTGACGGATGAGGCGGGGAGAGCGGCTTCCTGCGCCGTCGGAGATTTTGTCTATGTTCGACTTGTCCCTGCCCATCTACCCAACCATTGGCCCGGCGCACTTCGTGCCGGGCTTTCCGGCCTGCGATGCGGATTTCAACCATCCCTTCGCCCTGACTCTATCGCGCCGAGCACCGGCCGATCTGATGTCGGGCCAGGCCGCCCCGCTGGTCGTTGCCCGCTTCGCGACGTTGGCCGAGGCCATGCAGGGCGCGATTGACCATGCCGAAGGGATTGTCCCGGATGCCGTGCCCCAGCTTCTGGCGATCTTCGACCGCGACGAACGCCTTGTGCTTGGTGGGGCCGCCAGCGACGGGGCCGTAGCCTGGTGTCACCCGGTGACGAGCGCGGCCGGGGCCCGCGGCATCGTGACCGAGGCGAGCCAGCTGCGCGCGCAGGCGGGCCGCGCGGCTGCCTGGGGCGAGCCCGATCTGGCGCTCCGGTTGCGCCATCGCGCCGATCTTCTCGATGCCCGACTTGTCGATCCGCTCTGGCGCGCCTTTGCCGCCCGGGCGCTGCAGGTCGCGGCGTGACGCCCGAGAGACAGAGGAGGGCAGGGGGGATTTGGAGCTTTTCCGGGGGAGAGAGATCGCCTGGCCCGGCTCCGATCCTTTCCCTCTACCGGAGTTTCC
>JBKJTI010000206.1:0-3602 GCA_046590425.1 Cypionkella sp.
GTTGGATACGGTTGACAGCACAGCCTTCAACTTTGAGCAAGGCCAGCGGGCGCGCAAGCTTTTTGCGGCGGTGGTTTTGGCTGCTTTGGATGATGCCATTGCAGATGACAAGAAATACGGCAACGGCCCCGATCAGATCGCCCGTTGGGCACGTTCGCGCGATGGCCGCGAAGTGTTGTCCTGTTCGGGCATTGACCCGAATGAGCGTGTGGTCAAAGGGCTGATGGAGTTTGTCTCGAAGGGCGTGCGCACTTCGGTCGCGCTGTCGCGCGAAGAATCCGAGCGCCGTCATGCGCTGGAGCTGGAACATGCAGAAGCGGCATAAGCCACCTCTGCCCTAGAATAGAAAAACGCGCCTTATGGCGCGTTTTTTATTTGGGATCATTGACTTAATACAATCGGCTCGCCCTATTCAAACTCTTGCGCCGCAAGCGCGCGTGCGATTTCAGCCCGCACCAGCTTGCGGATATTCCGGGTAATCCGCTCGCCCATTTTGCCCGCCAGTTCTTCGCGCAGCATGTCGCGCACCAACTCGCGCAGCACATCCTCGTCAAATCGCATGCCCTGATCGAACTCGTCGTCCTCTGCCGTATCCGGCTCGGCGAGGGCAGCCAAGACGCTGGCTTCGGCGGCATCGGCCCAGACCGGATCAGGCTCGACCGTGCCATGCAGCGGGGCCGCGGCGGCCTCAACCTCGTCGTCTTGCGCGATCTCATCCTCTTGCGCCCAAGCCGGAGTTTGCGCAGCAGATGCGGCCTCAGCCGTATGATACTCAAAGTGATCATGCGGATCAGCACCGTTCTCGTCCAACGCCAGAAGCTCCTCGGCGCCATTCAAAACGTCAGCAGCCGGCAGCGACCACGGATTGACCAAGCTGATATCGGGGCCCATCTGCGGCTGTGGCGCAGAATCGCCAATTTCGGCTTCCCAATCATCCGGGCTTGCATCCACGGCAGCACCTACGCTGGCCACGACATCGCCCAAAACACTGCGCGGCGCATCCATCAGGTTTGACCGGGGCACCGCCACAAACATCGGCACAGGCTCTGCCACGGTGGCGGGCTTTTCAGCCTCGGTCTGCACCACACGAAGGGCCGGGGTCAGGATCAGCTTATCCCCCGCAGTTGCCGCCACCTTAGGCGTAGGCCGCATGTCATCCGACACCAGCCTGCGGATAGAGGACAGCACATCCTCAATCTCGGTCGAACTCAACGGCTCTGACATCAACGGCGCCCTACGCATTTCAAACTCAGCTATTGATCGTCAGTCTAGCGACAGAACCCGCACAAGACAAGGAATTGGCGCATTACCGAGAACGATCAAGCGGATAGACTGTCGCAGAATTTAATGAAAATGGCCCCCGCACCGCATCCGGGCAGAGGCCGCTTGCACCTTTAGTAGATCTGAAACGGCTCAGTTGCCGATTTTCTCCAGGATCTTGTCCAGCCGCTTGCCACGCGTCGAGGTCAGCGGTGCTTTCTTGACGGCGTTGTAATAGGCTTCGGGATCGTAGGTGGTGATACCAAGGTTCAACTGATCCGCCGTCAACTGCCCCATCGTCGACAGCAACTGATAGACACCGACATAACGGCTGGCTTCCGATTGCAGTTTGTCGGCCCGCGCGCTTAACAGTTCCTGCTCGGCGTCCAGCACGTCCAAGGTGGTGCGTGCGCCCAAGGTGGCTTCTTCGCGCACACCGTCAAACGCCTTTTGTGCCGCTGTCACCTGCAAACCACCGGCTTTGATCGAGGCCTGCTGTACGATCACGTTCGACCAGGCATTGCCCACCGCTTCTGATACTTCGACCACTGCCTGCAACTGCGCCGCAGCTGTAGCCTCTTTGCCCGCCAAAGCCTTCCGATACAACGCCGAGCGTTCGCCGCCCTGATAGATCGTGTCGCTGAACCTGATCCCTGCCACGGTATTGCCAGATCCAGACTGCCAATCCTCGTTGATGGTCAAAGAGCTGCTGACGGTGGGAAGGAAAGCGGCTTCGGCAATTTTGACCTGAATGCCCGAGATTTTCACCTCATGCCCAGCCTGCTTGATCACCGGATGGTTGCGAACCGCAATCGCCCGCGCGGCTTCTTCCGATTTGGCGGCAAACGGCAGCTTAGGCAGGGGCGATAGCTTGCCGGGGTAATGGCCTATCGTCGCTTTATAGCGCTCACGCGCGGCTTCCAGCGCCCCTTGTGCCGCAGCCAGACCGGATTGCGCCGCAGCCCGCCGGGCTTCGGCCAAAGACACATCGGTCAGCGTCACTTCGCCGACATCAAAGCGGTCTTTTGCTGCCTGCAGTTCCTGCGAAATCAGGCGCACGTTGGATTCGCGCAACGCCACAGTCTCGATCTGCAAGCGTACGTCAACATAGGCCGAAACGGCTGCCAGCAACACCTGCTGCTCGACGTTCACCAAAGACTCACGCGTCGACAGCACACTTTCCCGCGCCACATCCACCGCCATCTTGCCGCGCCCGCCTGAATAGATCAGGAACGTCGCGCTCAGCTGTGCCGAAGCTTCGGTAGATTCGGTGTACAGGGGTGAGCCAACCGGATTGCCAAGGATGTTGTTCCGAAACGCATAATCCTGCTTAGTCCATGTCGCCTGCGTGGCAAAGCTGATCACCGGGCGCAGCTGCGCCAAAGCCACCGCCGCATCTTCATCCGCCGCCCGCAGCACCGCCTGATTTTGATCCAGAAGATTGGATGATCTATAGGCCGAGATCAGCGCATCCGCCAAGGTCTCGGACCGCGCGGCGGGGGCCGCCACCATTGCCGCCGTCACCGCCACTGCTGCCCAGAACTTCTGCATCACGCCCTCATATTTAGCTGCGCATTTTGCGCTTGTTGTCAGCGGCCAGATCAGGCCTGGCCGCCCCGTCTATCCGTTACAGCGTAAAAGCGGCTGCTTTGGCAAAGCCAGGCAACACCGGGGCCGTGGCATTGAACGAAAACCGCCACGTCACCCGGCCCTCAGCCTTGTGGCCAATCTTCACCGACCCCAGTGCGCCCTGCATGAAGATCGCCGCAATCCGGCCACCTTCTGCGAGTTGCGCCAGCAAGGCATCAGGCACATCCTGCACGCCGCCTTCGATCAGGATCACATCATAAGACCCCGCCGCACCAGCCTCCAGCGGCCCCGTCACCACCGAAACATTGCCCGCGGCGAAAGTCGCCTGCGCCGCACCCGCCAAGCCCGCATCGGACTCGACCATCACGACTGAGGCCAACATCCGCCCCAGCACAGCCGCGCCATAGCCCAAACCGCCCGCGATATACAAAGCGCGATCGCTGGGCTGCACATCCAGCGCATCCAGCATCTTGGCCAAAGTGCGGGCTTCCACCATCACCCGGCCATTGCCAATCTCAAGGTTCTCGCCGACATAAGCCGCCTCGGATTTCGAATGCGGCACATAGGCCTCACGCGGCACCGCAAGCATAGCTGCGATAATTGGAAATTTTGTGACATCGGAGGGGCGCACCTGGGTGTCGACCATCATCACGCGGCGGGCAGAAAAATCGCTCATATGGCTAAACTCACCAGTCTAGTTTGCGTCTCTTTCCTCTTGCCACATCTGATCCGACAGAGCAACGCCCCATCGC
>JBKJTI010000242.1:0-17119 GCA_046590425.1 Cypionkella sp.
CTATTCCGGCGGTTTGGATACGTCGATCATCCTGAAATGGCTGCAAACCGAATATGGCTGCGAGGTGATCACCTTCACCGCCGATCTGGGGCAGGGCGAAGAGTTGGAACCGGCGCGCCAAAAGGCCATTCTTATGGGCATCAAGCCCGAGAATATCCATGTCGTCGATGTGCGCGAAGAATTCGTGAAGGATTTCGTCTTCCCGATGTTCCGCGCCAACGCCTTGTACGAAGGTCTCTATCTGCTCGGCACCTCAATCGCCCGCCCGCTGATCTCGCAGCATCTGGTGCGCATCGCGCATGAAACCGGCGCGGATGCCGTGGCGCATGGCGCGACCGGCAAGGGCAACGATCAGGTGCGGTTCGAGCTTTCCGCCGCTGCCCTCGATCCGGCGATCAAGGTCATAGCCCCGTGGCGGTTGTGGGATCTGACCAGCCGCACCAAGCTGTTGGAATTCGCCGAAGCCAACCAAATCCCAATCGCCAAAGACAAGCGCGGCGAAGCGCCGTTCTCGGTCGATGCCAACCTGCTGCACACCTCGTCCGAAGGCAAAGTGCTGGAGAATCCGGCCGAAGAAGCCCCCGAATTCGTCTATCAGCGCGTGACCCCGGTGGAAAAAGCCCCCGATACCCCGGAATATGTTGAAATCGGTTTCGAACATGGCGATGCAGTGTCTATCAACGGCGAAACCCTGTCCCCCGCCACTATCCTTGCCCGCCTGAACGACATCGGCGGCAAGCATGGCGTTGGCCTGCTCGATCTGGTGGAAAACCGCTTTGTCGGCATGAAATCGCGCGGGCTGTATGAAACCCCCGGCGGCACCATTCTGCTGGAAGCCCACCGTGGCATCGAGCAGATCACGCTGGATTCCGGCGCGGGCCACCTGAAAGACAGCATCATGCCGCGCTATGCCGAGTTGATCTATAACGGCTTCTGGTTCTCGCCCGAGCGTGAGGCGCTGCAAGCCCTGATCGACCACACCCAAACCCATGTCACCGGCACCGTGCGCGTTAAACTGTATAAAGGCTCCGCCCGCACCGTCGCGCGTTGGTCGGATTACAGCCTCTATTCCGAAAAGCACGTGACCTTTGAAGAAGACGCCGGCGCTTATGACCAAAAAGACGCCGAAGGCTTCATCCGCCTGAACGCCCTGCGCCTGCGCCTGATCGCCAGCCGCAACGCCCGCGTGGCCGACAAAGGCTAGTCTTAACGGATCGAAACGCCCTTGTGCCGCCGTGACGCGGCGGCACACTTGCCAGTAATGTTGCGCTGTCTATCCTAACCCGGACCCAAGGGAGATCGGCATGACACTGGACGACATCGCAGCAGAAATGCGCAAAGTGCTGCAAACAAAAAGATTTTCCGGTAGTCTTAAATTCGACTGCGGCGCCGATGGTCTGATCGTGCTGGCCGATGGCACTGCCAGCACCGAAGATCGGGACACCGATTGCACCCTGCGCCTCAGCCAGGACAATCTGGTCAGCCTGCTGAAAGGCAAACTGAACCCGATGATCGCGCTGGCGACGGGTAAGTTGAAGCTCTCCGGCAACCCTGTCGTTGCGATGGGTCTGGCAAAACTGCTGGGTTAGCCTCACCACCCCCTGACTTTCCAAAACTGCGCGCTATCTCCGCGCCATGACTGACAAACCCCGCCTGATCCTCGTCCTTGGTGACCAACTCACCGATACACTCGCAAGCTTGCGGCAGGCCAATCCTGCCCGCGATGTGATCGTGATGGCCGAGGTGATGACCGAAGCCACCGCCGTGCCGCACCACCCGCAGAAAATCGCACTGGTGCTGGTTGCGATGCGCAAATTCGCGAAGCACCTGACGCAGCAAGGCTACACCGTCGCCTATTCCCGGTTGGATGATCCCGAAACCGGCCCCTCGCTGCCCGCCGAAATCCTCCGCCGCGCTACTCAGCATGGCGCAGATCACCTGATCGCCACCACACCCGGCGATTGGCGGCTGTTGCAAGCGCTGGAATCCACGCCCCTCACAGTCACCATGCTACCTGACGACCGTTTCCTTTGCCCGCCCGAAGCCTTCACCGCTTGGGCCGCAGAGCGCAAGCAGTTGCGGATGGAGTGGTTCTACCGCGACATGCGCCGCCGCACCGGGCTGTTGATGGACGGCGATCAACCCATCGGCGGCCAGTGGAATTTCGACCCCGAAAACCGCAAAGCCGCCAAGCCTGACCTGCTTCGCCCCAAGCCGCTACGCTTTACGCCCGATGCGGAAGCCGAGATGGTTTTAAGCCTTGTAGAGACGCATTTTCCAAGCCATTTCGGCAAACTCCGCCCCTTCCATTGGCCCACCGACCGCGCCCAGGCCCTGACGGTGCTGGATCATTTCATCACCCACAGCCTGCCCCGTTTTGGCGATGAACAAGACGCCATGCTGCGCGATGACCCCTTCCTCAGCCATTCACTCCTCTCGCCCTGCATCAACCTTGGCCTGCTTTCGCCCCTGGAAGTCTGCAAGCGCGCCGAGGCTGAATATCACGCAGGCCGCGCGCCGCTGAACGCAGTCGAAGGCTTCATCCGTCAAATCATCGGCTGGCGCGAATATATGCGCGGCATCTGGGCGCTGAATGGCCCGGATTATCCGCAGATGAATGCCCTTAACCACAAAGCCCCACTGCCCGCCGTCTATTGGGGCGGCAAAACCAAAATGGCGTGCATGAAAGCCGCCGTCGCCCAAACTCGCGATCTCGCCTATGCCCACCATATCCAACGCCTGATGATCACCGGAAACTTCGCAATTTTGGCCGGAATAGAGCCTGTTTTTGTCCACGAATGGTATCTGGCCGTCTATATCGACGCCTTCGAATGGGTCGAAGCCCCCAACACCATTGGCATGAGTCAATTCGCCTGCGGCGGTCAGTTGGGCTCGAAACCCTATGTCTCGTCCGGGGCCTATATCGACCGCATGTCAGACTATTGCGGCGCTTGCTCCTACAAGGTGAAAGACCGCACCGGTCCTGATGCCTGCCCGTTCAACCTGCTTTATTGGCAGTTCCTGGATCGCCACCGCGCGCGTTTCGCCAAAAACCCCCGCATGGCACAGATGTATCGCACGTGGGACAAGATGGCAGAAACCCACCGCGACACGGTTCTGCGCGAGGCTGATCAATTGCTTGCCTCCCTGCACAGCGGCGCGCCGATTTAAAGCTTGAACGCCGCCAGCCGCTCATAATGTGGCAAAGCCAGCTTAACTAGATCGGCATAAACACCGCCCAAATTCGGCAACGGCCCCTCGGCCGCCTCAAACCCCGTGCTGCGATGCACCGCCGCATACCAATGCGGTGCCCAAGCGCCATCGGACTCATTTCCACCCGCAGGCCAGTGCAACATTTTCCGCGTGAACGGCACCTCAATCGCCGCGCACAGCTTGCGCAGCATCGCTTCCGGCTCGGCCCGAATATCGTCGCTGTCAATCACCACCGGATTGCTTCCTGACCACCCCGCCACCTCGTCAAACAATTCCGCCTGCTGCACAAAGCCGATATCCGCCAGCGTCGTGCCCTCGCGTTTCTTGGCATAGCTGGCCACCACCCGCGCCGGATGCCGGATCAGGAAGACATTCGTGCAAGACCGCATCCAGCGCCGATCAAACTGCGGGATCATGTGCAACGTCATGTGTTTTTGATAAAACACCGCGTGACCGCCCGGCACTGGCCCCTTGCAGATCGAGGCCACCACATCCGGGTCAGGCTCGTGCGCCGCGATGATTTCGTCGCGCATCGGATGGTCAATGCCGGTATATTCCAGATAGGCGGCGTAGAACGGCTCATCCCACACCGTACAATCGCCGCGCGCCGCAAAACTGTACATCATTGCGGTGGACAGATTGCGCGGCCCTGACCACATCGCAATGCGTTTAGCCGCAGAAGTCATGCCCCCACCATCGCCTTGTAAAGCCCGCGAATGTGTTGCGTCATTGGTCCCATCTGCCCCGACCCAATCACCCGCCCATCAATTGACCCTACCGGAGTCTGCGCGCCAAATGTCCCGGTCAAAAAGGCCTCATCCGCAGAATACGTCTCTACAAGGCTGAAATTTCGCTCAAACACCGGGATGTCATTGGCGCGGCACAGGTCAATCACCTTCTGCCGCGTGATGCCATTCATGCAATAATCCCCGGTGCTGGTCCAAACCGCCCCCTTGCGCACGATGAAAAAGTTGCAAGCGTTGGTGGTGTTCACAAATCCATGCACATCCAGCATCAACGCCTCATCCGCCCCGGCCTTTTCCGCGGCAATGCAGGCGAGAATGCAGTTCAGCTTGGAATGGCTGTTCAGCTTCGGGTCCTGCGTCATCGGGAGACCCCGCAAATGTGGCACCGTCGCCAACCGGATCGGGCGCGGCAACTTCTGGCGGCTGTGCTCCATGATGATCACCATCGTCGGCCCGCGCTGCGACAGCTTCGGATGCTGGAATGGCCGCGTCTTGACCCCTCGCGTCACCATCAGCCGCGCATGGGCATCATTCGTCATACTGTTCGCCTTCTGCGTCTCTAACACAGCTGAAATCACCTGCTCCGGTGTTAGCCCGATATCCAGATCGATCGCCTTCGCCGCCTCAAACAACCGATCGATATGCTCGTCCAAAAACGTCCAGCGGCCGTTATACAGCCGTATCCCCTCCCAGACCCCATCGCCCAGCATGAAGCCTGAATCGTAGACCGAGACCGTCGCCTGCGCTTTCGGCACAATCTGGCCGTTCACATAGATCAGAATATCCTCGTTTCGGGCGTCTTCTTCAGCCTGATGGGTCGATACATGGTCGGTCATGACGGTCTCCTGTTTGCCCGCTAGGCTATTGCGCCGTTGCGCAAAGGCCAAGGGGGCCATCACCTTGGCGTGATCTCACAGAGGGGTGAATTGCCCGGATCGCGGACAAGCCGCAGGCTTTTGCAAACAGATGGAGATGAACATGATCCGCCTCACCCTCGCCCTGCTCCTGCTCGCCAGCGCCGCTCAGGCCAAAACCCAAACCGCCATCTTGGCGGGCGGCTGTTTCTGGTGCATCGAGTCGAACTTTGAAGGTATCGCTGGGGTGAAAGACGTGATCTCCGGCTACACCGGCGGCAATTCGCAAAACCCGACCTATGACGAACACGACGGCCATTATGAGGCGGTGAAGATTACCTACGACGATGCCAAAATCAGCTATGCGCAGATCGTCGACAAATTCCTGCGCTCGACCGATGTTGTTGATGCAGGCGGGCAGTTTTGTGATCGCGGTAAAGCCTACCGCTCCGCCATTTTCGTCTCTAACAGCGCTGAAAAGAAGATCGCGAAGGATGAAATCGCCGAGGCTCAGGCCGCCCTGGGCCAAACCATCGTCACCCTGGTTCTGAACGCAAAAACCTTCTGGCCCGCCGAGGCCTATCATCAGGATTACTACAAAAGCACCGACATCGTGCTGACGCGCCGGGGCCCCAAGGAAAAGCAGAACGCCTACAAATTCTACCGTGACTCCTGTGGCCGCGACGAACGCATCAAGCAACTCTGGGGCTCGAGCGCCGAGTTCACCCACTAAAACTTATCTAAAATTTGCTTTCATCTTGGCAAAAATACTCCACAGGGGTCCGGAGGTGTGAAACCCCCGGTACGCCCTTGCAAGCACATCACGCCTAAAGGTCCTAACCCGCCCAAATCACCGATTTGGCATCCGCGCCTACGATGATAGAATCTCTGCAACAATTGCCCGCGCTGCCGCTGCCGGGTCTGCCGCCTGCCAGACCGGACGCCCCACTACGATATGATCCACACCATCCGCAATCGCCTGCGCCGGTGTGGCCACCCGCTTCTGATCGCCCAAAGCTGCCCCCGCAGGCCGCACCCCCGGCGTCACGATCAACTTGCCCACAGCCTGCGGCAAGGCCCGGATCGCCGCGGCTTCCTGAGGCGAGGCAATCACCCCATCCGCCCCAGCCTCCAACGCCCGCGCCGCGCGTTCAATCGTGATCTCACGAATATCTCCCGCCCGGATCAGATTCGCATCCAGATCGCTGCGGTCCAGCGATGTCAAAATCGTCACCGCCAAAATCTTCAATCCGGTCCCGGCCCGCCCCTCTGCCGCCGCCCGCACCACCTGCGGATCGCCATGCACGGTTAGAAAATCCAGATCATATTGCGCAATCCCGCGCACCGCCGCTTCTACCGTAGCCCCAATGTCGAACAGCTTCATGTCGAGGAAAATCCGCTTGCCGTGTTCCTGCTTCAGCTCATTGGCCAAAGCAAAGCCACCGCCGGTCAGCATCCCCAGCCCGATCTTGTAAAACGACACCGCATCGCCCAGACGCGCGGCCAAATCCAGCCCCTGCACGATATTCGGCACATCCAGCGCCACGATCAAACGATCATCAGGAACATGGGCATCAGGAAAATGGGCATCCGACATTGCGATCTCCTTGAATTTCCGGCGTCATGCGGCCAACAGAGGGGCCTGTCAAGGAGTGCGCCACATGATCCTAGCCTTCGATATCGGCGGCAGCCGCATCAAAGCGGCCCGCGTACGCAACGGCACCCTTGAAATCCTGGGCGAAACCGCCACCCCCACGCAGGATTTCGCAGCCTTCACCGCCGCCCTCGCCGCCTTCCACACCAATGAATCTGCCATCGCCATTTCGATCACCGGAGTCGTCGACCCCGCCACAGGCCGCATCAAGGTCGCAAACATCCCTTGTCTGGATGGCCGCAATGTCACCGCCGATCTGCAAGCCGCCCTGAACCGCCCTGTGCTGATCCTGAATGACGCTGATTGCTTTGCCATGGCCGAAGCCACCATGGGCGCGGGTAAAGGTCACCGCAACGTCTTCGGCATCATCCTTGGCACTGGGGTAGGTGGCGGCCTCGTGCTGAACGGCCAGATCGTCACCGGAGCGGGCGGCTACGCGGGTGAGTGGGGTCACGGCCCCGTTGTTCACGATCCCGCCTTCCCCTGTGGTTGTGGCCAGATCGGCTGCCTCGACACCATCGGCGGCGCTCGTGGCATTGAACGCCTGCACAAACACCTCACCGGGCAAGATGCCAGCGTCGAAGCCATCATCGCGGGATGGAAAGCCGCCCCCAGCGCAACCGTCACCCGTTGGCTCGATGTGCTTTCAGGCCAACTCGCCATGGTGGTCAACCTGATCGGCGCTGATATCGTTCCGGTCGGCGGCGGTCTGGCCAACGACCACACCTTGATCGCAGCCCTCGATGCCGCCACTCGTGCCCGCATCCTGCGCCAAACAGATGCGCCTCTGGTGGTGCCCGCCAGTGTCTCCGCCGATGCGGGCCTCGCCGGGGCCGCCGCCGCAGGGGAGGCACGCTTTGGCTAAAATCCTGCTGGAAGTCTGCGTTGACGACCCCGCTGGCCTCACCGAAGCCATCGCAGGCGGGGCCGACCGCATCGAGCTGTGCGCCGCCCTCGCCCTCGGCGGCCTCACCCCCACGCTCGGCCTGATGCAAATGGCCGCGCAATCCGGCGCACTCTGCTACCCGATCATCCGCCCGCGCTCGGGAGATTTCACCTATACCGTGGCAGAGGTTGAAGTGATGCGCGCCGACATCCGCGCCGCCCGGCAAGCTGGCCTGAAAGGCGTTGTCCTTGGCGCAAGCCACCGTGATGGCCGCCTGAATGAAGCCGTCCTGCGAGTCTTGTTGGGCGAGGCCGCAGGGCTGGATGCCACCTTGCACCGCTGCATCGACCTCACCCCAAACAAACCCGAAGCGGTCGTCACCGCCAAAGCCTTGGGCTTTCGCCGCATCCTAACCTCTGGCGGGGCTTTGACCGCTGCCGATGGGGCCGAAACCCTCGCCGCGATGATGAAAGTTGCAGGCGAAGACCTGATCATCATGCCCGGCTCAGGCATCTCGCTGGAAGCGCTGCCAAAACTATCCTATCTTCCTTTGCGCGAAATCCACGCCTCGTGCTCCAGCCCGCTGCCGAGCGGCGGCAAAGCCCGCGCCTTCGGCTTCCAGTCCGGCAGCGAAAAGCGCACAGACAAGGCGAAGGTTGCAGCGCTGAAGGCGGCATTGGCGGGGATACCAAGATAGTTTGGACAGTTTGGGAACCGCTGCCGCAACACTTGAAATGCCGCCATTGGTGCATAGGGAACTCGCTGCAAAGCCGAGATCGCAACTCAAGTCAGTGGCGGCAATGAGGACTTTGCCCTCATACCGGGCGGGCAATCGAGGATTAGGTTTCCGGTATTCATTGCCCAACCCACAGCTTTGACTTCGAGGGTTTCATCTTTCAGATAGAAATGAAAATGACATGTCCCCGAGCCACCTATTTCTATCCAAGCCGAAGGCTCCAAGTCATCTCGGGTGTTGCCTGAAATTTCGTAGAACTCTCCCCATGACGGCGCAAGCCCGCTGAAACGGCATTGCCCCCCGTACCAAGCTTCGTCGTTTACGGGCGTCACGCGATACTTTGCGCAACCGCCAAAGGTGATAGTGATTTCTGCAATTTTCTCGTATCGGCGGACAACGTAGGGATTTGGTTTCATTCGGGCCAGAAGTGTTTGGCCGCTTTGTTCAAGCCTGAGGTTTGGAGCATTGGGGTGTGCGTTCCAATCCTCGTTCAGGCGCTTGAATTTGGGCACATCGTCGGTGTTAAAGTGCCAGGGCAGGTCGTGCTTTGGGGTCCAGGTGACCCAAAGGCGGCTTGGGTGCTGAGCCAGAACTTTCAGTTCGTCTGTGGACTCATGGACCAATACGCCAATGCTGCCGCGGCCCAACAGTTTGGTTCCTGTCACGCAGCTTCGCGTTCGCTGTTTGTCGACCTGAGCAACCGTCAACGCACAGTCCGCCACCAAAAGGACATCCCCCGCTTCAGGAACGTGGGTTAGTTGGTCGAGCATAAGAACTGATCGAGCTTGCCCAGTCCCATCTTTTGGTAAAATGAAGATGTCTGTAAGGCGACCCAGTGGCTTGCGCAATTTCAGGCTTTCATTTGAGCAGTCTGCGTCGGTGGGGTTATCGCTCTCCGCACAGTACAGTGTTTTCGGCCCCACTCAATGCGGCCGTTTGTGAACACTGCAGCATTTGCAATAGGGGTTATTGGCGACCTCACCTGCGTCCTATGGGTTTGGGCCGCCGTCATCTTGGTTACTCGTGTTATATTCACCCAAAACGTTAACAAATCCTTAAAACAGCACCACTATCCCATTGAATCAAAACACATAAAAAAGGTCCCGAGTTGGGACCGCTCTCTCACCGGAGCAAAATCGCCCGGAAATCATTCACATTGGTCCCGGTCGGCCCCGGCTCGAACAGATCGCCCAAGGCTTCAAAAGCCGAATAGGCATCATTGCCCGAAAGCAGGCCCGCAGGATCCATCCCCAGCTCCCGCAGCCGCGCCATCGACCCCCCATCCGCGAAGGCCCCGGCATTGCTTTCCGATCCATCAATCCCATCCGTATCCGCGGCTAGGGCCGCGAAACGGACCCCCTCCGCAGCCAAAGCCAACGCCAGCAAAAACTCCGAGTTCCGCCCGCCCCGCCCCTTGCCCCGCAACGTCACGGTGGTCTCACCGCCCGACAAGATCACCACAGGCCGCTGAAACGGCCGCCCCCGGCTGGCCACCTCGCGCGCAATCGCGGCATGAACCCGCCCGACATCCCGCGCCTCGCCCTCGATCGCATCCGACAAGATCATCGCAGGCACCGATGAGGCCACCGCCGCCGCCTCAAGACTTATCCGCGCCGAGGCGATCACCCGCACCTCATGCTCCGCAAATACCGGATCATCCGGATCAGGCGCGCGGCCATCATCCCCAGCAAGCCAAGCCGCCACCTTCGCAGGCAGTTCAATCCGCCAGGCCGCCACCATCGCCCGCGCTTCCTCACGGCTGACCCGATCCGGCACCGTCGGCCCCGACGCCACCTGCGCCGGATCATCTCCTGGAACATCCGAGACCACCAAGGAAACCACCCGCGCCGGATAGCACGCCGCAGCCAACCTGCCACCCTTGATGCCCGACACCTGCTTCCGGATCGCGTTCATTACCGAGATTGGCGCGCCTGAGGCCAGCAAGGCGCGGTTCAACCCCGCCTCATCCTCCAGCGTCAAATCCCCCGGCGGGCAGGGCAGCAAAGCCGAGCCGCCCCCGCAGATCAGCGCCACCACCAGATCATCCGCCGTCAGCCCCCGCACCGCCTCAAACAGTGCCGCCGAGGCCGCCAATCCGGCCTGATCCGGCACCGGATGTGCCGCTTGCAAAACCTTGATCCGCTGGGTGGCGCAGCCATAACCGTAGCGGGTCACCACCACGCCTTCCAGCAGACCGTCCCACAATGCCTCAAACGCCGCCGCCAGTTGCGCCGCGCCCTTGCCCGCGCCGACCACCACCACCCGGCCTTTGGGGCGGGCAGGCAGATGGCCGCGCAGGACCTGAATCGGGTCAGCCGCGCGTACAGCGGTTTCGAACAACTCGGTCAGAAAGGCGCGATCTTCGGGTGTCATGGCACCTCAACGTCAAACACGAACACCCCCTCCGCTCCGCCTTCCGTGGCAGCCACAATTTTCGCGCCGATGGTCTGATGGGCGGGGTGAACGAGATAGGCGTCGCGGACGTCCGTATCTCGGAAATCGAACCAGAACACATCGTCAAAGCCGCGCGACAGCGGCTCTACCGTGACATTCCGCGAAGCGTGAAATGACAAAATACCTTCGATCTGAGATTTCAGCCTGGCCAACGCGGCATACAGATCATCTTTGGCTTGCTGAGATGTGCCCGCAGGAAAGCGCAGCGCGACGATATGACGGATCATTTTTGGGTATTCTCCAGACGGGTTCAGCCCAGCCATCTGACTCTGCCACACGCCGCGCCGCAAGGGCTTTGGGCACTGCGTGTGGCAGAATTGAAAAAGCCCGCCCTTGGCAACAAGGGCGGGCGTTCAGAAGCTTCAAAGAATCCGACGTGCTTTAATGCACCAAGGCCTGTGCAGGGCGCTCACGACGCGAGGCCGACACACGATCACCGATGATCAAGCCATCGGCCCCGGCGCTGACCTTGATCGTGGCCCCATCCATCACATCGCCCGACAGGATCATCTCGGCCAGCGGGTTTTGCAGGTGGTTCTGGATCACCCTCTTTAGTGGACGCGCGCCGAATACTGGATCATAGCCCTCGTCGGCCAGCCAAGCCTTGGCCTGCGGGTCAAGATCCAGCGTGATCTTGCGGCTGACCAAACGAGCCTCAAGCTTGCGCAACTGAATCTCGACGATACCTGCCATATCGACGCGATTCAGGCGATCAAAGATGATCTGCTCGTCCAGGCGGTTCAGGAATTCCGGGCGGAAATGCTGCCGCACGGCCTCCATTACCTGCACCCGCGCGCCCGCCTGATCAGCACCCTCCGGCAGTTCGGACAAAGCCCGCGCGCCAAGGTTGCTGGTCAGAATGATCAGCGTTTGCTTGAAGCTGACGGTGCGGCCCTGACCGTCGGTCAGCATGCCATCATCCAGCACCTGCAACAGCACGTTGAACACATCGGGGTGGGCTTTTTCCACCTCGTCAAACAGCACCACCTGATAGGGGCGGCGGCGGACGGCTTCGGTCAGAACGCCACCCTCATCATAGCCGACATAACCCGGAGGCGCGCCGATCAGGCGAGAGACCGAGTGTTTCTCCATGAATTCGGACATATCAATCCGCACCATCGCCGCGTCATCGTCGAACAGATATTCGGCGACGGCTTTGGTCAGTTCGGTTTTACCCACGCCGGTTGGCCCGAGGAACAGGAAGCTGCCCAAAGGCCGCCCCTCGTCATTCAGCCCAGCGCGGGCGCGGCGGACGGCGTTGGCAACGGCGGTGACAGCGGCGTTCTGGCCGATCACGCGTTGGCCTAGTTCTTCCTCCATCTTCAGCAGCTTTTCACGCTGGCCTTCCAGCATCTTGGCCACCGGAATCCCGGTCCAGCGCTCGACCACTTCTGCGATCTGTTCCGGGCGCACGGCTTCGGACACCAAAGCATCACCTTCGCGCGCTTCAGCCTCGGCAAGTTGCTTTTCAAGGCCCGGAATGATGCCATAAGACAACTCACCCGCGCGGCCCAGATTACCGTCGCGTTTGACCTGATCCAACTCAGCGCGGAAACGGTCGAGTTGCTCTTTCAGATCGCGCGCGCCCTCCAGCTTGTCACGCTCTGCCTGCCATTTTGCGGTCATCGCGTCGGATTGCTCCAGCAGGTTCGACAGTTCTTTTTCCAGCTTTTCCAGACGGTCTTTGGAGGCTGCGTCATCCTCTTTCTTCAGCGCCTCGGCCTCGATTTGCAGCTGCAGGATCTGGCGATCCAACTGGTCGAGTTCTTCGGGTTTGGAATCCACCTCCATCCGCAACCGGCTGGCGGCCTCGTCGACAAGGTCGATGGCCTTGTCGGGCAAGAAGCGATCGGTGATGTAGCGGTGGCTGAGCGTGGCGGCTGCGACCAAAGCCGAATCGGAAATGCGAACACCGTGGTGGAGTTCGTATTTTTCCTTGATGCCACGCAGGATCGAAATAGTGTCTTCGACGGTGGGTTCGGACACCAGAACCGGCTGGAAGCGCCGCGCCAGAGCGGCGTCTTTCTCGACGTATTTGCGGTATTCATCCAACGTGGTTGCGCCAACGCAGTGCAACTCGCCCCGCGCCAGCGCAGGTTTGATCAGGTTGGCGGCATCCATCGCGCCATCGGATTTGCCCGCGCCGACCAGAGTGTGCATTTCGTCGATGAACAGGATGATGTCGCCCGCAGCGGCGGTCACTTCGTTCAGCACGCCTTTCAGACGTTCCTCAAACTCGCCGCGATACTTCGCGCCTGCTATCAAAGCGCCCATGTCCAGCGCCATCAGTTTTTTGTGGCGCAGGCTTTCCGGTACGTCACCGTTGACGATGCGCAACGCCAAACCTTCGGCAATCGCGGTTTTACCGACGCCGGGTTCGCCGATCAGCACCGGGTTGTTCTTGGTGCGGCGCGACAGCACCTGCATGGTGCGGCGGATTTCTTCGTCGCGGCCAATGATCGGGTCGATCTTGCCTTGCTCGGCAGCCTCGGTCAGATCGCGGGCATATTTCTTCAGCGCATCATAGGTTTCCTCGGCAGAGGCAGAATCCGCCGTCCGGCCCTTGCGGATGTCATTGATCGCCGAGTTCAGCTTTTGCGGGCTGACAGCGCCTGCGTCCAAGGCATCCTTGGCGGCAGATTTCACCATGCCCATCGCCATCAACAGACGTTCGACCGGCACGAAGGAATCGCCCGCCTTTTTGGCCAGCTTTTCCGCCTCATCCAGCACTTTCACCAGTCCGGGGTCCATATAGGGCTGCGCATCGCCGGAGACTTTCGGCAATTTGCCCATCGCCAGTGCCAGCGATTCCACAACGCGTGCAGGCTCACCGCCAGCGCGACGGATCAGGTTGCTCGCCAGCCCCTGATCATCGTCCATAATTGCTTTCAAGAGATGCTCGGGTGCCAGCCGCTGATGGCTCTCCCGCATGGCTATCGTTTGCGCCGCTTGGATGAAACCGCGCGACCGCTCCGTGAATTTCTCTAAATTCATCGGTATCACTCCTTTTGCTAAGCGCCCCTGCGATGCCCGGATCTCCAGCACATCGACGGTGGCCTTGAGCGATACTTGGGGAGTTGTGGGCAGCTTTGCAATGCTGTGGATCAAGGACAGCTGGCCAAATTTATGCAGGGTTTGAACAAGAATCCGCCGATTGGGGTCGGTAGGCTCGGCGCGATGCCGCCCGTTCTGGGGCTTACAACCAGAAGTGTGTCGAACGGTCTTGCCCTGCGACCGGTTTGCAGCCCAATCGAATACCAGAAAAGCAAAAAGGCGGGGCAGATGCAGGACATTTTGCAGGTATTGATTCACAAGGCCCCGGTGCAAGGCTTGCTTCTGCATATCGGTAAAAGCGGCCTCTGCATTGGCGACGCGGCAGAGTTGCACCTGCAACCCGATGGCAAGATTGGGATTTTCGCGCAGGCAAATCGTCCGCTTCTGGGGATATTGCCGCGCCGCAGTCTGCGGCATCTCGGCTATCTGGGGCCTGCCGCGACCGAGGTTATGACCGAACCCATGCAGCACAGCGATCATTTGCGGGTTCGAATCGTCGGTTTGACGCCTGAGCATCTTGCACCAAGCGGTGCGGCAGAGGTCTACATCTCGGTCTGGAGCAATACTCATCGGATGTTGGGCGTGCGGCACCCTGCGCCCGTTCAGGCTGGCCCCGTTCCGGCGAGCCGGGTTCAGGGTTCGTAACGCACATAGGCAAAGCCGCGGGAATCCGGGGCCCAGTTCGGCACATTCATCGTGCCTTGGCCGCCAGTGAACTCAATAATCCGGCGACGGTTCTGGCCCTTGGGGTCGCAGAGGCAGAGCGCCACCGGCAGATTTGAGGGGTGACCCAAAGTGCCGGGCGGATAGGCCAGATACAGCAGATGCTGGCCATCCGGTGAGGGATGCGGGAACCAGTTGACGTATTCATCCGCAAACAGCTTGCGTTGCCCTACGCCATCCGCCGCCATCACCCAGATTTGGGCATGACCGTCTCGGTCGCAGTTGTAATAGATCTGGCTTCCATCGGCGGAAAAGTCGGGTCCGTCACAATGCCCCTCGCCCATGGTCAACCGCGACTCAACGCCCCCCATCGGCAGAGTATAGACGTCTATCACCTTCTTCTCGCCCCGCGCGGCAACATATGTCAGCACCTTGCCATCCGGCGACCAGCCATGCCACCAACTCGGGGCCTCGGGCGAGACCTTGACCGGATCGCCGCCTGTGGCAGGCAGCAGATAAATCTGCGACCCTTGCCCCTCGTGATGCGAAGAAATCACGATCTGGCCGCCATCCGGGCTGATGCCGTGATCGTTGTTCAGCTTCACCGCTACGCCCGTTTCCACCGGGGCCAGCGCCGGGGTATCAAGGGCCACGCGAAACAACCGGCCCTCGGCATTGATCAACAGGCTTTTGCCAGAAGGGTCCCAGTTTGGCGCTTCGATATGGCGTTCAGTCTCCAGCAGCACCCGAGACGTGGCGCTGGCGAGATCATAGATTTCCAAGAAGCTGCGCATCACAAACCTTTCAGGGGAGGCGTAGGGTGCGCTTTAGCGCACCGCTCAGATCTGTGGCCGCTCCCACCCTACCCGCGTTCCTTCGGTGTCAGCAATTTCTTAGGCCGCAGCGCCTCAGCGGCTTTGAACAGCCCGAACGTTTGGTTGACGTAATTCACCACGCCACCAATCTGCTCCAGATATTTCTGCAACTCCGGGGTTTTCTCGGCCTCAATCACCTGCACCGGACGATCCGGCCCTTCCGCCTCAAACTGGCAGTAAAACAGCGGCTCGCCGCGTTTTAGCACGATGTCCTTCTCCGGCTCGTGCCACTCAAATGCCCACATCAGCGGGCGCGGCCAGATGTTCAGCGGGAAGCGGCCGCCAAAGATCGTGCCGGGAAGCTGTTCGCGGCGGTAATGCGCGAAGGCCGAAAGCTGGGTGATATAGACCAGCTCATCAGCGATAAAGCAGTAGGGCAGCGACATTTGCACGGTTGGCCGATCCGGGTAGCGCCATTCGGTTTCCGACACCAAAGTCATCACCTCGCCCAGCTTGTTGGCGCGGATGGTCGAGGCGGCCCCGGCACGGTTGATCAGATGCGGCTTGCCCTTGTCATCGCGGTCAAAGCCGAGATGCATATCAAACGGGCACTTGATCATGAAATAACGGCTTTCCAACTGGATCACCGCCGGACAGCGACTGGCCGATTTGGCATGGGTCTTGTTGGTTTGGCGAAACAGCACCCGCTCGGGCGGATCATACATCACCGCGCCTTTGTCCTGCGTCAGAAACCAGCCGATGGTCACCGGGCCAGATTTCGGCCCTTCTTCGGGGCGCTGAAAGGTCAGGTTGATGTCCATGCGCGAGCCTTTCGTTTTGACCAGAGTCGGCGGAAAGTCGGCTGCTGTCAATCGGCGGCGCGGACCAGTTGCCAGCCTGCTTGCGGAGAAAGTCTGGCAAAGATCACCGCTGAGGACAGCGACAGTAGGGCGATCACGATGAATACAACCGGGAAGTTGCCCAGATCGGTGGCCGAAGTGCCGCGCAGATAGCCTGCACCCTCCAGCGTCATCGCGGCCAAGGTGATGCCGATGGACCCCGACAGTTGTTGCAGAACAGCGGTGAAAGAGGTGGCCGAGGACAGCCGTTCCGATGGCACTTCGGCAAAGGCGATGGCGTTGACCGAGGTGAATTGCAGCGAACGCGACAGCCCGCCCACGAACAACACCGCCAGCATCAACAGCCACGGCGTTTGTGGGGTGAAGCCGGCCGGGGCAAGGATGAACACCGAGGAAATCAACGCGTTGACGAGCAAGACCCTTCGGAAGCCGAAACGGCGCAGGATCGGTTGGGCGGCGAATTTCAACGCCAGCGCGCCAATGCCCGAGGCGAAGGTGATCATCCCCGATTGGAACGGATTCAACCCGAAACCAAGTTGCAGCATGAGGGGCAGCAGGAACGGGAGTGCTCCGACCCCGACACGGAACAGCGTGCCTGCGGTGACAGAGATGCGGAAGGTCGGCAGCGCCAGCAGGCGCAGGTCGACCATCGGCTCGGGGGTGCGCAGGGCGTGCCGGACGTAGAGGGCGATCAGGGCCGCACCAGTGGCGGTTAGGGTGATCACGGCGAGCGGGCTGGCGAGGTTCAGGCCCATCAGCGTCGCCCCGGTCAGGAAGCCCGCAAGACCGGGGCCTAGCAGGAGGAAGCCAGCGGTGTCAAAGCGGCGCGGTTCAGGCTCGCGCAGGTCGGGAATGAACAGGGTTGCGAGGATCACGCCCAGAACGGCTATGGGGATGTTGATCCAGAAAATCCAGCGCCAGTCCCAATATGTGGTGATGTAGCCGCCCAAGGGTGGCCCCAGCGCCGGGCCCAAAAGCGCAGGCACGGTCAGCCACGCCAGCGCCCCCACCAGCCCTGCGCGGGGGGTGCCGCGCAGCACGATCAGGCGACCCACCGGGGTCATCATCGACCCGCCCAGACCTTGCAGGGCGCGGGCGGCGACGAGTTCGATCAGGTTGGTCGAGAGGGCGCAGGCGATGGAGCCCAGGGCAAACACGACGATGGCGAGGCGGAAGATTTTGCG
>JBKJTI010000005.1:0-5595 GCA_046590425.1 Cypionkella sp.
CGCAACCGAGGTGGGTGGCGTGATCGCAGGCGCGCCGGAGGATCAGGTGCGCGCGCTGTTTACCTATGGCGATGCGCTGGGCGTGGCGTTCCAGATCGTTGATGACCTGCTGGATTATGGCGGCACCTCGGCGGCGATCGGCAAGAACACCGGCGATGATTTCCGCGAACGCAAGCTGACCCTGCCGGTGATCAAAGCCGTCGCCTGTGCCAATCCTGAAGAACGTGCGTTCTGGGTGCGGGTGATCGAAAAGGGCCAGCAGAGCGACGGCGATCTCGAACATGCGCTGGCGCTGATGGCGAAGCATGGTGCGATGGACGCGGCCCGGGCCGATGCTTTGGCATGGGCGGCGCGGGCGCAAACCGCGCTACAAGCCCTGCCCAACCACCCGCTGCGCGCGATGCTGTCAGACCTCGCCGCTTATGTGGTCGAGCGGATTAACTGAGCCTCCTCTCCCCACGCCGCCCCGGTCTTGGACCGGGGCCTCTCCTCAGACGCATGAGGCCCCGGATCAAGTCAGGGTGACGTAGAGTGGGTGGGTTTTATCTTATAGAACCGGCCCTGTTGCCACCCACCAAGCAGGCGCGTCCTCACGCAATGCCCCTGCGGCGGCTTTGGCCAGTTCCTCATTGGCGAACAGGCCAAAGCAGGTCGCCCCCGATCCCGACATGCGCGCGATCAAACAGCCGGGCCGCGCCGCGAGTGCCGCCTTTACTTGTGCAATCACCGGGGCCAGGCCCATCGCCGGAACCTCCAGATCGTTGCGTTGATCCCGCAGCCAAGCGGCCAGTTCCATCGCAGAGCCGCAGGCTGGCATTGCGGTCAGAGCCGGATTATCCTTGCGAGGCAACGCCATGAATACCTCTGGCGTGGCCAGCGCCACCCCCGGATTGACCAGAACGACGTAACAATCGGGCAGCGGCGGCAGGGGAGTCAACACCTCGCCCACCCCCTGCATCCGCACGGGAACGCCCGCCAGACACACCGGCACGTCCGCCCCCAAAGCCAATACCGCCGCCGCCTCCGGCATGGCTATCCCAGCCATCGCACACAAAACCCGCACCGTCGCCGCCGCATCGGCCGAACCGCCACCGATCCCCGAGGCCACGGGCAAATGTTTCTCCAATTCCAACGCCGCATCAACGCCCAAAGCGCGCGCCGCCCGCAGCACAAGGTTATCCTCGCCAGACAACCCCGTCCCCTGCGGTCCCGTCACCGTCAGACTCAGCGCCTCAGCAGGCGATACCATTACCCAATCGCCGATCCCGGCGAAGACCACGATACTGTCCAGCAGATGATAGCCATCAGCGCGCTGCCCGGTCACATGCAGCGCCAGATTGATCTTGGCTGGGGCAAATTCGCGCAATTCTAGCTCACGGCGTTGCAGCGGCGGCCTCGACGGGTTTCAACGGTGCCGCCCCTTCGGCGGCCAGAACCGCATCCAAGCCCTTCTCCAGCTTCAGGCGCAACCGTGCTGCCAGCTTCTCATCCGGGCCATAGGACAACGCCCGCCGCCACTGATATTCCGCCTCGCGTTTCCGCCCCACCGCCCAATAGACATCACCGAGGTGGTCGGTCACCGTTGCATCCACTGCCATCCGCAGAGATGCCTGCTCCATCGGCAACAGCGCGTCGTGATAACGCCCCAAGCGGTAATAGGCCCAGCCGAGGCTGTCGAGAATCGCGCCACTGTCAGGGCGCATCAGCACCGCGCGCTTGATCATCCCCAAAGCCTCGTCCAGCTTGCGGCCCTGATCGACAAGGCTGTAGCCGATGTAATTCAGCAGTTCCGGCTCATCCGGGCTTAACGCCATCGCGCGGCGGAAATCAGCTTCGGCATCGTCATAATGGCGCATCTGATCTGACACCACACCACGGCTGTAGAACAAAACCCAATGCCCCTGCCTGGGGTTTGGCACCATTTTGATCGCGGCATCATAGGCTTTATAGGCCTCGTCATAGCGCTTCTCACGCCGCATCCCATCGGCCAAAGCCACCTGCACCGCCAAAATATCGCCATGCACCCGCGCCAGACCTTGCAGTATTTCCAAAGCCGCTTCGGGGTGGCCGGCTGCAAAGCTTGCATTGGCGCGACCAATTTCGGCAGCATGGAAATTCGGGTCGGTCGGCGGCACCAAAGCATAGGCCGCTGTCGCCAAGGCGTGCTGGCCCTGTTGTTCCAACAGCCCCGCCACCAGCAGTTCGGCCTCAGTGTTGTCTGGGCGCAGATAGGCGGCGGCGCGGGCGTGCAGCAGGGTGTAGGACGCATCCGCCTCACCCTTCACCGCATTGGCCATGCTGTAGAACACTTCGCCGATGCCCTCGCTGGCATTGCGCGCGATGGTGAAGGGCAGCGGTTCTCCGGCGGCCAGACGACGGCGCAGATCGTCGATTTCAAGATCAGAGCCGGGCTGGAAATTGCGCTCGATCATCGCCACCGCTTCGGGGTTGCGCTCCAACTGGCTAAGGATCTCCACCGTTGCAATCAGCCCGCGCCGGGTCAGCGGAAAGCTTCCCGCAGTCTTGCCTGACAGGATGTTTTCCGCGCCCTCATAATCGCCTGCCGAGGCGAGTGCCAGCGCTTTGTGATAGAGGCCAAACGCCTCTAACCCCTTGGTTTTGGCCAGCTTGTCAAAGCCTTCACTGGCCTCCGACATCCGCCCCAAGCCCAGCTTGGCCCAAGCCTTCACCAGATCGTCGAGCACAGCGCCCGCTGATCCGCCCGCCGCCTGCTCTTGCAGGATGGCTTCATAATCCTGCCGCTTGGCATCATCGACGATCAAAACCACCGTTGCTGTCTGGCTTTTCGCCCCCGCCTTTTGCAAAGCGCGCGCGAGTTTCGCAGCGCCTTCCATATCGCCGACACCGACATGCGCCATCACGGCGCCTTCCAGCAGCGCAGGGTTGGTTGCATCGCCCGCAAGTGCCCGACCATACCACTCCAACGCTGCCGCATAATCGGATTCCGACGCAGCAACCCCAGCCGCCAGATAAGCCCCGGCTTCACTGACAGGACCTTCACTGACAGCGGCTTCCGTTGCATCGGGCTTTGGCTTGGCGGTTTCAGCAAGCGCGGCAAACGGCAGAACTGTCAGAGCAGAGGCCAACAGCAGTTGTGTGCGTTTTGGCAAGGGAAATGGCATCCGGGGCGGCTCCTGTAAGCGTTGCCACAAAGCTAGAGCCGCGCGGGCCGATACGCAATGCGGGCCGGGGGTTTATCACCCCCAGCCCGCATATCTTCGCTGATCTGAAAAGGAATGTCAGATCACTTGTTTGAGGGGAGGTGCCATGCAAACCAAAACGCGGTCACGGTTATAATCCCGCCAACCAACAACGGCAGATTACCAAGCGAATAATCGGCCCCGATTTACCAGCCGATGCTCTGGATACTTCATTTGCCACCTGCCGCTCTTTGCCGCGCGCAGCAGATCAGTCAAGCTGACCGGAATTATGCCGAGGCGTTTGCCATCCGTCCCGACGCCCCATGACGTTCGGAACCATCCCGGAGGTCCGTTGCCATCGTAATGCAGGTAGTCGCGGAAATCGGTGAAATCTATGTTGTAGGTTTGGATGAACGCGTCCAGAAACTCATCCGCATCATCCCCCGCCAACTTTCCCGCCCCGAGAATATCAGCCCGGTCAACTTGATCTGGCCGCCGCCCCCTAAAGTCGGCGACCATCCGCAAGATGTCCTGTTCGCGCTCCACCGTCACATATTCGGATAATTCGGCCCGCCGCCACCCATCGGCGTGGTCCAGACGATGTTCTGCGACGGGTCTTTGATGTCGCAGGTTTTGCAATGCACACAGTTTTGGAAGTTGATCTGAAAACGCGGCTCTTTGCCCGCTTCCGCAATCACCTCATACACCCCCGCCGGGCAATAGCGTTGCGCGGGTTCGTTATACAGTGGCAGGTTTATCGATATCGGGATCGAGGCATCCTTCAGCTTCAGATGCGCCGGCTGGTTTTCGTCATGGTTGGTGGCCGAAAACGCCACGTTGGTCAGCCGGTCAAACGACAGCACGCCATCTGGCTTCGGATAGTCAATCGGCGCGTAATCCTTGGCAAGCCCGGTCGATTCCGCGTCGTTCTTACCGTGCTTCAAGGTGCCCAGAATGGTAAACCCAAACGTATTCGCCCACATGTCCGCACCACCGAGGAACAGCGAGGCCACCAGTCCGAATTTCGACCACAACGGCTTGACGTTGCGCACCTTTTTCAGATCAGCTGCAATCGGGCCACCGCGCACCAGCGTTTCATATTCGGTCAACTCATCGCCCGAACGCCCCGCCGAGATCGCCACAAACGCCGCCTCTGCCGCGTCAATCCCCGACAGCATCGCATTGTGGTTGCCCTTGATGCGCGGCACGTTGACCAGACCCGCCGAGCAGCCCAGCAGCGCCACACCCGGCGCCACCATCTTCGGAATCGACTGCCAGCCGCCCTCGGAAATCGCCCGCGCGCCGTAGGCCACGCGTTTTCCGCCCTTAAGCAGTTCCGCCACCATCGGGTGATGCTTGAAGCGTTGAAATTCCATATACGGATAGAGATGCGGGTTCTTGTAGTTCAGATGCACCACAAAGCCGACATAGACCTGATTGTTCTCAAGGTGATAGATAAAGCTGCCGCCGCCTGCGTTGGACCCCAAAGGCCAGCCCATCGTATGCGTGACAGTGCCCAGCTTGTGCTTGGCCGGATCAATCTGCCAGATTTCCTTCATGCCAAGGCCGAACTTCTGCGGCTCATGCCCGCGGCTCAGATCATATTTCGCGATGACTTCCTTGGCCAAAGACCCGCGCACGCCTTCCGACAGGAACACATACTTCCCCGCCAAAACCATCCCCGGCTCATACGAAGGCCCCGGCGTGCCGTCCGCATTCTTGCCGAACTCGCCCGCCACCACGCCGCGCACTTCGCCGGTGTCGCCGTAAACCAGTTCCGAACAGGACATGCCGGGGAAAATCTCAACTCCCAAGCCCTCAGCCTGCTCGGCCATCCAGCGGCAGACATTCGCCATCGAGACGATGTAATTGCCGTGGTTGTTCATCAACGGCGGCATCGGGAAATTCGGAATCCGCATCTGCCCGGCTGGACCAAGGATATAGAGGTTATCCTTGACCACAGGCGTGTTCAAAGGCGCGCCCTTGGCTTTCCAATCCGGGATCAGCTTGTTCAACCCCACTGGGTCCAACACTGCGCCCGAAAGAATATGCGCACCGACTTCAGAGCCCTTTTCCAGCACCACAACCGTCAGATTGCTGTCGAGTTGCTTCAGCCGGATCGCCGCAGAAAGACCCGCCGGCCCCGCGCCCACGATCACCACATCATAATCCATCTGCTCGCGCACGATTTCCTGCGACATCTTTCTCTCCGACTTGGCAAACCTGGGCAAAATGCTGATCGAGTCATTGCCCGAACCTAACGGCAGGGTCAACCATGACGCAACATCCCAAGCCTGCATCGCAGCACCAGCGCAAGATTCTTTCCCCGCTGCGACAGATTTTTCACCCCCGGCGACGGCCCCCCGCCGATTGCAGGCTTTCCCCCTTGCAATCAGAGCCTCTGTCGGTTCAGGTATGGCCAAGAGTGGCGCAA
>JBKJTI010000084.1:0-5673 GCA_046590425.1 Cypionkella sp.
GCCGAATGAAGGATTGGCGTAGGGTCGCAATGCGCTTTGACCGACGCGCAGACATCTTCCTCTCCGCATGCGCCCTTGCTGCAATCGTATTGTTCTGGCTATGAGTCCTGAGCCTAGAGATATCGAACGACGATACTTCTCTCAAAAGGCCGATCAAATGAAACTCTGGGAGCAATGGTGCAGGCGTTTCGGCCATTCCCAAGTCGGCGCACTGTGTGAGTAACGCCATCGCGCGTTCAGTGAGAAGTGATGTACTCTTCTGCCTAGCTTTTTCTTGACGTTCCAAACGTCCGTAAGCGGATTCAAGTTGACGCAGTTTCCTTTGCGTCAATACGGTTTCTTGGTCTACATCTTTAAGAAAATAGGGTAATGTTGCCCTGATATCTTGTGCCTTGTCTGGATCATTGAGGTCATGGAGTAGCGTTTTGTTGCTGATGATGACATCAGCAGTCAAGAATAAATAGGGCGTCACGTGTCTAATGGTAGCCTTACCAACCGTCCACTTTTCATCTGTATCGGCATCTTCAATGTCAGCAATGCGGAACGCACGTTCTATTACAGTCCTAGCAGTCGCCCTAGGAGCGGGGCCTTCAAGTTGCTCGAACGATGGTGGTAACTTTAAATCGAGCCCGGTCTTTACAAACATCCTTTCCGTTCCCGTGCCGCTGTCAGGAACAATGCGTCCAACAACCAAATCAACGTTGTGATTTTTCCAGTGTACCGCAACTCCAATGGTGCGTCGCCGCACATAGTCAGGCAATTCACAGCTTTTTGAGCCGAGGCAGTAGTCAATTGCGGCAATGATTGCAGATTTGCCAGTGCCAGAGCGGCCAGTAAGGATGGTGACTTTTCCCAACCTAAACTTGATTGATCGTTTGCGCCCATTCATTCCATAGAATGCAATTTCAGCAATATTCCAGCGTATCATAACTGAACCTCCAATGCGGAAAGAATCGCGGCTGGCCCGCCAGTATTCGACATCCAAAGCCCAAGACGCTCTGCTCTGGAAATCGCCTGCCGCGGGAGAATTGGCATTTTAGACTTTGTATTTTTTGGCGGTCTCTTTGCATCGCCGAAGTGAACAGTTCCGCTTTCAGCTAGTTTCAGAACTCGACAGTAAAGTGCCACACGTAACCCTTGAGAAGTAATCTCTCTGGACACGTCTATGTCGCGTTGAAGTCCAACACGAATATCAGGAAAACGATTAAGCCAAGAAAGGAATCCGGTGGTGGCATTTGTTGATGAAAAACTCAGCTCCAAACGTTGTGACAACGCGAGCGGAACAACGAGATATGCCAAGCTGACGTGCGGAGGGGGGCCATTGTCATATTGGTAATTCTCGATAAAACGATACAAAAGAAATGAGATGAATGCTGGGTTGGTTTCAGCATATAGGTCATAAGTGGCTCTCACTTATCAAACCCCAACCTTGTTCGATATTCGGGATGCCAGCCAACACTCCCCTCAATGGACAGCACTTGATATGTACCTCGCACATAAAAGGGCGAAGTGACCGTGCTTTCGATGGCTCCTACTACTTGAGTTGCGCTTTCCAGTGTCCATTTTAGCACAGATCGTCCACCCAAAACACATTCCGGCTCATTTTCGACGGATGCGACCTCTCTACAAATTTCATGCTGATACTTCCACTCGAGAATGAGCCTCTCATCATACTCAACGATTTTACTGTGCTTTGTTGGGGCCTCTGCGGACCATGTTGCTCTTTGGTTTCTTGCTTGCCACTCGGAAATACGTGCAAGCCATGGTGGATAAACCCCACTTTGAAGACGGTAGGGTCTGGATCAACCAAACCCAATACTTCGACGCCGCCCCCGCCGTGTCATGGGGCTTCTACATCGGCGGCTACCAGCCCGCGCAGAAATGGCTGAAAGACCGCAAGGGCCGCGCACTGTCGTTTGACGACGTGAAGCACTATCAACGCATCCTGAAAATCCTGTCCGAAACCGACCGCATCATGCAAACCATCACCATGACGCTGGAGGCTGCCGAGGCCGCGCCATGACCCCGCAAGAACTGCGCGCACGCCTCGCAAGCCTGCCCGCCGATAACCCGCGCCACACAGCCCTAGAGCGCGCCTTGGCCGAGGGGGTAGGCTTTGGGCAGGCGTGGTATCACTCGCAAAAGGAACACTGGCACGGCTGGCTTGGCGAATATGATGGGCCGGGGGCATATGGCCGCAAAGGCTGGGCAAACCGCGACGCCGCCTTTATCTGGAATCACATTCAATGCGCCCCCATGCTGTTCTGGCTGGCCGAGGCGCTGGGCCTACCCGATGTCGATCTGGACCGTGCCTATCAAGACATCCTAGCCGCCCCCAAGCGCAACGCCTCACAATGCGCCGTTCTGCGCAGGGTGTTTCCTTGGGAAGTGATTGAAGCCGCACTGCCGCCAGCACCGCCAAAAGGGCCGATGGCCAAACTAAAGGCGATTGTGACCCGCATCACGCGAAAGACCGATGTGCTGCCCTAGATTGGACGGTTTAGCTGGCCCAAGCGTTTTTTCTATGATGGGTTGGTAGGTGGGTATCAATCCAAAAAACGCATAAAATCCAATGATTTCAATAGTGATTGGCGGAGAGACAGGCTACCTTACCGGGTTTCGCCATGTTGCGCTGCATACCGCCATATTCCTTTGTTTCTTGGGCGCTTTTCACTTTCATATTCCGCCGAATTGCGCCAAGATTCCCCATGTTCCGGCAACTTATGGGGGATGTAATGGGGGATGTGCAAAAGGCCGAGCGTTCACCGCGCGCCCCGGCCAAGGCTTTGACAGCCCGCGCCGTTGATGCCGCCAAAGAACCGGGCAAATACTTCGACGGAAACGGCCTTTATTTGCGGGTGGACAAGAGCGGATTGCGCCTTTGGGTGCAGCGTATTGTTATTCGTGGCAAGCGCCGAGAAATCGGCTTGGGTTCGCCCGATCTGGTGAGCCTCGCCACGGCGCGGGAAAATGCCCGCCGCAATCGGCAGCTGGCCTATGAGGGGCAAGACCCGATCCAGCTTAAGAATGAAGCCCGCGCGGTGCCGACCTTTGAGGAAGCCGCCCGCACCGTCCACGAATTGCACAAGCCGACGTGGCGCAATGAAAAGCACGCAGCGCAATTTATCAGCACGCTTGAAACCTACGCTTTCCCCAAATTTGGCAAGCTGCGGGTTTCCGAGGTGACAAGCGCCGATCTAATGGCCGCCCTCGCCCCGATCTGGACGGCAAAGCAGGAAACCGCGCGCCGGGTTCGCCAGCGTATCGGGGTGGTGCTGAAATGGGCGATGGCGAAGGGGTGGCGCAAGGATAACCCCGCCGATGCGGTAAGCCTTGCCCTGCCCAAAGTGGACAAGGCTGTCGAACACCGTAAATCGCTGGGCTATGCCGAGGTGGCCGGGTGCATCCAATCCGTGCAGGCGTCACGCGCTGGGCTGTCCACGAAACTTGCTCTCGAATTTCTGGTGCTAACCGCTTCCCGATCTGGTGAGGCGCGCGAAGCCCTTTGGTCTGAAATCGACTTGCCCGCGAAGGTGTGGACAATCCCCGCCCTGCGCATGAAAGCCAAGCGCGCGCATAGGGTGCCGCTGTCAGGCCGCGTGGTGGAGGTGTTGAAAGAGGCGCGCGGGCTGTCCGAGGGTGATGGGCTGGTATTCCCCGGCACGATCAAGGGCAGGCCCCTGTCGGATATGACGCTGATTAAGCTGGTGCGGGAATTGGGCTTTCCTATCGACATTCACGGGTTCCGCACCTCTTTCCGCACTTGGGCGCAAGAGCGCACCACCTTCCCCCGTGAGGTTGCCGAGGCCGCACTTGCGCATATGGCCGGGGATGCTGTGGAACAAGCCTACGCCCGATCTGACCTATTCGAAAAGCGCGCAAAGATGATGGAAGCATGGGCGGGATTCATCGCGGAGGAACGCGGCCAAGTGGTGAGGATTGCATGATGTTTAGGCACGATGGGTTTGTGACGGTGGCATCACAATTAGGCGCATTCTCGATAAATCGCCTCAATGGCGACCTCAAACTTAGTCTTTTATCACAATTCCGGCGGAGAATTGCTGACTATCAAAGGAATAGAGATGCGGAAATTCCGAGCGGAACAAGCTGGGCTCAACCAATAAGGGATAGCTCACCGCACGATGCAACCGATGAAGATGCCAAAAGGGAAGTTAGCGCCAAAGACCTGCAAGAATATGTGAAGCATCGGGAAGCTACGGTCTTGGCACATTTCTTGAAGGTGAAGCCACTTTTTGTAACTGGGCCGCTCCATGACCCCATCCCGGTTACGGCTCACGTCGCATCAAGTGACCAGCGTTACTCACCATTAACCGGCGCAAAAACGACTTGGAATTATCTGCACCTCGACACAATGACGGTGAGCGTAGAGCAATACATCAAACTATTCGATGCTATTGAACAGGCTGGGGCTTACCTGATGACAAAGGTGCGATCTCCCCTATTTCTGAATACTTTCGAGGCTCAGGTTTCCGAACTTAGAAGTCGGATGCCTAACTATATCGCCCTTCGCCCTTATGAGGGGTATTCTCTGTCAATTACCAGTGGAGATGCTGACGATAAAACAACGATTTCTGCGATGTTTGAGCGATTTCTGACAGGGGGTTCTGTCAAAGAAAAGAGCCTGCCCATGTCCGGCAGACCTCGCAAGGCTGAATCTGCTGCGCGCGCTTACTCTTCACGCTTTCCCGATGGCCACGGCGGAATGACTTGGAAGAGCGTTCTTGCTGCGCTGAGGGTAGAAGACGGCATAATCGTCAGTGAAGATACGCTGCGTAGGGCTGTTAAATTATCCGCAAAACCCTAGCATATTAGTAGATTATTCCCGCTCACGATTTACGGCTTTTGAGGGTATTCACGACAGCGCCAAATGTTGGTCATTTCCGCCATGTAACGCCAACTTTCGGAGGCCACCATGGTTGAAAAGCACTTACGCCGCCCCGCCGTTCTCGAACTCACGGGGCTGTCCACCACCACAATTTACGATTTGATGAAGGCGGGCAAATTCCCCCGTCCGATCAAGCTGACGGGCCGCGCCGTCGCATGGCCGGAAAGCAAGATTGCCGACTGGTTGGCAACCCGCACCGCCGCATAACGAAAAACCGCCACCCCGGCACGGGCAGCGGCTCTATTCGTTTTGGCGGTATCAGGACACCCCAACCATAGCGCATCGCTGCCAAAGCCGCAATGAAGGCTTCGAGCAATGACAAAGCAAGACCGCTGGTATTCCAGCCCGACGCAACGATTCTGGACGTGTAAAGCGCTTGACCTGCCCCCCGGCCGTCCCTCATTCATGACGAGAGTCTGGCTTGTTGATAGTCGTCGGTTTCGGGTTGGGCAAGCGCGCCGGGTGCGGCGCTGTCAGATAGCTCAAGCGCCCGGCGTGCTTCTGCCGGTGTTTTGTTTCCCAGCGAGGAATGCGGCCTGACGTTATTGTAGTCGTAACGCCAGAGCGCCAGCTTTTGGCGGGCATCAGCGAGACTGTCGAAGATCTCTTCATTCAGGCATTCATCACGCAGACTGCCGTTGAAGCTTTCGATCAGGCCGTTCTGCTGCGGCGTGCCGGGGTCGATATAATGCCAGGCGACGCCGGTATCGCCTGCCCATTTGAGGATCGCGGTGCTGGTGAACTCAGTGCCATTATCGCTGACGATA
>JBKJTI010000106.1:0-5020 GCA_046590425.1 Cypionkella sp.
CCCTCTACCCGCACCAAAGGTTGATGAGAAGGACGGACACATGCAGGTCACCGAAACCCTGAAAGACGGCTTGAAGCGCGCCTACACCATCACGGTGTCCGCCGCCGAGCTGGAAGCAAAAGTTCAGGAAAAATTGCTCGAGGCGCAGCCCGAGGTCGAAATCAAGGGCTTCCGCAAGGGCAAAGTGCCGCTGGCGATTCTGAAAAAGCAATTCGGTCAGCGCCTGATGGGCGATGCGATGCAGGACGCCATTGATGGCGCGATGAAAGAGCATTTCGAGAAAACCGGCGACCGCCCAGCCTTGCAGCCCGACGTGAAAATGGTCGGTGGCGAGACCTGGAAAGAAGGTCAGGACGTTGTGGTCGAGATGGCCTACGAGGCCCTGCCGCCGATCCCGGAACTCGATGCGTCGAAAATCGCGCTGGACCGTCTGTCGGTGAAAGCCGATGAAGCTTCGGTGGAAGAAGCGTTGAAGAACCTTGCTGCCACCGCGCAGAATTTTGAAGACAAGCCGAAGGCCAAAAAGGCCAAGTCGGGCGATCAGGTTGTGATCGACTTCAAGGGTTCGGTCGATGGCGTGGCGTTCGAAGGCGGCGCTGGCGAGGATTACCCGCTGGTTCTCGGCTCGAACTCGTTTATTCCGGGCTTTGAAGAACAGTTGATCGGCTCCAAAGCTGGCGAAGATGTCACCGTCACCGTGACCTTCCCGGCAGAATATGGTGCGGCGCATCTGGCTGGCAAAGAAGCGGTGTTTGCTTGCACCGTGAAAGTCGTGCGGGAAGCCAAAGCGGCTGAACTCGACGACGAGTTGGCGAAGAAATTCGGCGCGGAAGATCTGGCTGCTCTGAAGGGTCAGATTTCCGAGCGTCTGGAAGCGGAATACAAAGGCGCTGCCCGCGCTGTGTTGAAGCGTTCGCTGCTGGATCAACTCGATGGTCTGGTGAAGTTCGACCTGCCGCCAGCTTTGGTCGAGGCCGAGGCCAATCAGATTGCGCACCAGCTGTGGCATGAAGAAAACCCCGAAGTGCATGATCACAACCACGGCTCGGTTGAGACCACGGATGAGCACAAGAAACTGGCCGAGCGTCGCGTGCGTCTGGGTCTGGTTCTGGCTGAAATCGGCCGCAAAGCCGAAGTCACCGTGTCGGATGCTGAAATGACCCAAGCGGTTCTGGCGCAGGCGCGTCAGTATCCGGGCCAGGAACGTCAGTATTTCGAGTTCGTGCAAAAGAACCCGAACATGCAGCAGCAGTTGCGCGCGCCGATCTTTGAAGACAAGGTTGTCGATCACATCGTGGCAGCGGCCAAGGTGACCGAGAAAGAAGTCAGCAAGGAAGAGCTGCAGAAGTTCATCGAAGCTTTGGACGAGATGTAATCTTTTATATCTGCTAATGATCCGGGGCCGCTCCATTGGGGCGGCCCTTTTCTTTCTGAACCCGGAGACTAAGATGCCCGAATTCTTGCCCGATCTGCCCGTGGATGGCATCTTGGAGTGCCTCAAGCGCTCGCCGGGGCATGAGGTGAATACAGGCAAGATGGATGGCCCGGAGAGCTCCAGTGCTTTGACCGCCAATGCGTTCGGCTGGTTTTTGAACCGCGCGCAGGATTTGCCGCCTTTGCCGGGGGTGCCTGCGGGGCAGGTGGCCTCGGTCACGCTGGAATCCGAGATGCGGTATCCTTGGACCGGCGGGCGGCATCCGTGGCTGGATGTGGCGATTGAAACCCACACCACGCTGATCGGCATCGAGGCGCGACGGTATGAGCCGTTCCGCCCGATGAAGGCGAATGGCTTTGCCGAGATTTTTGATCGCCCGGTCTGGGGTGAAAAATTGCCGCGCTTTACCAAGCTGCGCGATGATATGGTGGCGGGTGAGGCCGGGTTTCAGACCCTCGACGCTGTGCAGTTGATCAAATCGGCCTATGCAATTTTGACGCGGGCTGAGAAGCGGGCGGTGGGGGGCGTGCTGGTTTATCTTTATGCCGAGCCTGCCACTTGGGCCTCTGGCAAACACGTTGATCCCAAGCGCATTGCGCTGCACCGGCGCGAGGTGGCGCAATTCGCCAAGCTGGTGGCGGGCGATACTGTCAGCTTCGTGCCGATGCGGTGGGAGGATTTGCTGGATCAATGGGCGAAATCCGCCAAACTGGCCGGTCACGCCGGTGCGCTACACGACCGCTTCGGGGCTTTGGGCTGATCTGCGGCGTTCCTGCAGCAGCACGAACAGTCCAGCACCTGCGATGATGCCGATGCCCAGCCAGCCTTGGGCATCGGGCCAGTCGCGCCAGAACAGCCAGCCCCACAGCACGCTCCAGATCAGGCCAAGGTATTCGAACGGCGCCACGACCGAGGCCGCCGCGATGCGGTAAGCTTGGGTCAACAACCACAGGCCCATCGCCGCGACCACGCCGCAGGTCATCATCAGCGTCAGGTCATGCGCGTTGGGCGCGATCCAACCCCGCGTGAGGAAGGCGAGGCTTGGGTGACTGGTGACGGTGTGGCTGCCGTCGTGATAATACAGTGCCATCAGGCCCGCGCAGCTGAGGAACACCGCATTGCCCCAGAATGCCAAAGCGGCGGCGGTCTGGGTGTCGCCCATCTTGCGCGCGGTGATCATCGAGATGCCATAGGTCAGGCCAGACAGAATCGGCAGCAGTGCCGCCCAGTCGAACAGGTCCGATCCGGGGCGCACCATGATGATGACGCCGAGAAATCCGGTCAGCACGGCGGCCCAAGCGGCGGGACTGACCTTCTCGGACAGGAACAGCACCGATAGCACGGTGATGAACAGCGGGCCCGAGTAGTAAAGCGCGACGGTTGTGGGCAACGGCAGGCCCGCGAGCGCGATGTAAAAGCTGAAATAGGCCACGAACATCACCAACCCGCGCAGGATCATCTTTGGCGCGCCCGGCGTGAACAGTGTGCGGATGCCGCCATCAAAATGCGCGAAGACCAGCAGGAACGGGATCGAGGTGAACCCTCGGATCAACATCGCCTGATACAAGGGATACCCGCCGGAAATCAGCTTCAGGATCAGGTCTTGCACCGAAAACACCGAAATTCCGGCGATCAGGTAGAGGATACCGAGGGTGGTGGTTTTGCGGTTCATGCTGGGCAGGCTAGGGCTGGGCGGGCGTCCCGGCTGGTCGGTTTGCGACATGGTTTGATCAAAAGCGCTGAGCTTAAAGCTCCGCCAGTAAAGCCGCCGTCTCGGGCATCCGCTTTAAGCTCGACGCGATCCGTTCACCCCAACGCGGGCCTGAGGCCAACGCCACCTCGTAGGCCTCTCGCAATTCCTCGGGGCGATCCTGCGCCAATGCGCGGATCAGGAAGGCGGACTGCGCGCGATCCTTGATCGACTTGATCTGATCGGGCCCCGCCCTGCGCCTGTCGGCCACGATCAGCTTGTGGATGGCAAAGCGTTCGGGCTGCGGGATTTGCACCAAGACGCCTGATCGGTAGAGCACGGCGGCTTTGATCGGGTCGGCGATCAGGTAGTTCAGGTAATGCAGTGACTGCGCTGAGACGCCCAAGGCGGTCAAGGGGCGGATGTCTTCCTCGGGGCGAAACGACGGGGTGAGAAATTCCACCATGCTGTTCGAGCGGGTTTGCTTCCAGCGCCAGACGGCAGCGCCGAAGGTTGTGGGCAAAGGTGCGAAATCCAGTTGGCGGAAGCTGTCTTGCAGCGGGGTTTCCACCTTATCCTGCACGGCAAGGCTGAGCCGTTCAAATTGAGCGATGTCGATGTCGCCAGTTTGCATAGTGTCGGACAGCCGGAATCGCACGCCCAATTCGCCTTCGTAAAGCCGAAACGCATGCGTGCCAACAATGGTGCCACCCAGCCGAAATGTTCCAGCCTTTGCAAGAGCTGTCAGCATCGAGCCTGTTGCGGTATCACAAAGCTGAAAACCTTCTGCCCGCAGGATGCGCACCATGCGCAAGCGATCCGCATCTCGTGCAGCGCGGTCATCGGCAAGCGTTTGGTGGCGGGAAATGCGGTCGGCCATCTCTGGGGTATCTTCACCCAGATAGCGTTTGCGCACCTCTGAACCAACGCGGAACATATCATACCAATAGCGCCGCCCGTTGCGCAGTTCCAGCCGGGGGGTGCCTTTGATTTCCGAGGCTTGCTCGTCTTTCAGCGACCGCAGCAGGTCGTGATAGGCGGCGTGAGAGATGGCGCTGTGATGTTCTGTCATGCGTGTACTACAGATGGGTATATTTGTAGTACATTAACTGGGGGATCATTCGAGTCAAGTGGCGTGTACTACACTGATGGAGACATGTAGTACATAGACTGTGCTCTACACAGAACACGTTTGTAGCGCAAATTAATCGAGGGTCGGTATGGCTGTAACACCCGGTCATACAGCCATACCAGTATTCCCAAAGCAAAACCGCGCGCAGTTGCCTGCGCGCGGTTTCTATTCTCAAACCTTAACCAGCTTAGTCGCGGGTCAGGTCTTCGCCGTCTTGGGCGGCACCCATTTCCGAGAACAGGTTGGCGATTTCGAAATCGGCTTCGGCTTCGGCCTCGGCTGCGAGTTCCTGGATCGACTTGCCCGAAGCTTGAAGGGCCGCCTCTTCAACCGAACGGGCGACGTTCAGGCTGAATTTGACGGTCACTTCCGGGTGCAGGATCACCGAAACGGTGTGCACGCCAAGCTCTTTGATCGGACGGTCCAGCACGATTTGGCCACGGTTGACGGTGAACCCGTCAGCGATGGCCGCATCTGCTGCGTCACGGGTGGTGACGGAGCCGTACAAAGCGCCCGAATCGGAGGCCGAACGGATGATCACGAAGGTCTGGCCATCCAGCTTTTCGCCGACAGCTTCGGCTTCTTTGCGGGTTTCCAGGTTGGTGAGTTCCAGCTGAGCTTTCTTCACTTCAAACTGGGCGATGTTGCCGTTGTTTGCGCGAAGCGCTTTGCCTTGCGGCAGCAGGAAGTTGCGCGCGTAGCCGTCCTTGACGTTGACGACTTCGCCCATTTGGCCAAGCTTGGCCACGCGTTGAAGCAGGAT
>JBKJTI010000143.1:0-2676 GCA_046590425.1 Cypionkella sp.
TAAATCTGGTGCGTCTGCCAATTTCGCCATACCCGCATATGTCAACAAAGCGCAGATTCCGGCCAAAAGGCCGAAACATGCGCCCTGAAATCCGCGCCCTTCTAACAAAGCCGCGCGCGGGAAGCGAGAGGAAAAGTGAAGCGGTGATTTGCCGCGAAATTCCCTGAAAAGTCAGGCCAAGACCGCATTCTCGCCCCATTTCGCAGTAAGCTTACCCCAAGCGCTGCTGCGCCGGAGGAGTGCCGATGACCATCCACACCAAAGTGACCGCCGCCAAGTCCACCGCCGGGCTTGATCATGGTCTGGCCATCGGCACCCCGGTGCTAAGCTTGGATGGCATGATGCCCGTGGAATATCTGCACCCCGGCGACCGCATCATCACCCGCTCGGGTGCCCGCAAGCTGGTCGCGATTGAGATGACATTGGTGCAAAACGCCCGTGTTGTGCGGATTGCGCATGGCGTTCTTGGCAAGGACCGCCCCGCCGAAGATATGATCGTCACCCCGGATCAACCCATTCTGATCCGCGATTGGCGTGCGAAAGCGATGACCGGGGCTGCGGTCGCGCTGATTGCTGCGGCCTCCCTTGTCGATGGCGAATACATCCGCGCCGAGGTTATGCCCGAACTGCGGCTCTACACCCTGCGCTTTGAAGAAGACGTGGTGATCTACGCAGGCGATCTGGAACTGGCCTGCACAGCCGCGCCCGTCGCCGCCTGAGCGGAATTCGCGCGAATTCCGGCACGATTTTCGCGCGAAAATCGCCGTGCTGCCGCCGAACGCTAAACCCCCAAAGCCCGCAACACCTTTGGCAATTCCTCGGGCAGATCTTCGGCAATCAACCCCGGCCCAAAGCTGCGCGCGCATTCGACATGCAGCCAAGCCGCCGTCTCCGCCGCATTCATTGGCTGAAACCCACGCGCCAGAAGCCCAGTGATAAACCCCGCCAGCACATCGCCTGATCCGGCTGTGGCAAGCCAAGGCGCTGCGCGCTCATACACCGCCGCATTGATCGAACACCGCCCGTCGGGTGCCGCAATCACCGTATCCGCCCCCTTGTACAGCACCACACACCCCGCCCGCGCCGCAGCCTCGCGCGTGGCATCGACCTTGGAATAGGCCGGACCCTTCACCGCCGGAGCCGCCAGCTTTCCCGCAATATCCGGGAACAACCGCGCAAATTCTCCGGCATGGGGTGTCAGCACACAGCGATCATTCAGCAAAGCAAACAACGCCGGATCCTGCGCCACAGCCGTCAAAGCATCGGCATCGAGCACGATGTAGGGTGCGTGCTTTGCACGCACCGCCACCGGAATAAGATCCGCCGCCCGCGCCACACCCATCCCCGGCCCCAGACACAAAGCATTGATCCGCGCATCCGCCAAAATCTCCGCCAGCCCCGCCGCATCCGCCACGGGCTTCAACATCACCGCATCCAACCGCGCCGCATTCTCGGCCATCGCGCCGGGCGGCGAGGCCACCGTCACCAGCCCCGCCCCAATCCGCAAAGCCCCCCGCGCCGCCATCCGAGCAGCCCCCGCATGACCGTGATCGCCCGAGACGATCAGGGCGTGACCGTGGGAGAATTTGTGGGCTTTGTGCGCTTCGACCCAGTTTGCCTTGCCAAATCTCAATGGGGAAAAACTGCCCGGCCGAAAGCCTGCAAACGATTCCTGCCCTGTGATTGGCTCAACCAACCCCAATCGCACTGGCCGCAGCGTTCCACCCCAGCGCCCATCACGCAAAACGGGGTTCGTCATACGTCGCCAAGGCGAAACGCCTATATCCACAACAGCAACACGGCCGCAAATTTCGGGACCCTGTGCCAGCACATGACCAACTTTCAGACAATCAAATGTTACCGTAAGACGCGCCCTCGGCGGACTGTTCCAACTTCCCAGCATTTCACCGGAATCAAGATTCAACCCGGAAGGCGCATCCACCGCAACTAAGCGAGATTTGTAGTAGCCGTAATCACCGTTCCGGCCCCCCATATGGGATAGAATGTCGTAAATCTCATCAGGAACCGAACGATTGAGGCCAGATCCAAAAATTGCATCCACATAAAGATCGTTGGTGTCACCAGCGCGCAAATTGCGTTCGGTCAGTGCCTCAACTGAACCCATTGCAAGCCAGCGCTGCGCATGGATGGCTGCATCAACGGGCATTTCATCGGGCACGGCATCTGCAAGAACCCGAACCATCCAACCCAACTCTTTCAACACCCTTGCCACCACGAACCCATCGCCACCGTTATTCCCCGGCCCGCACAGCACCACCGCCCGCTGCGGGGTCAGCGCCATCTCCGGCCATTCCGCCAGCATGGCGGCCACCACGCCAGCGCCTGCCCGCTCCATCAGCTCCAGCCCGGTCACGGCTCCGCTCGCAATCGCCGCCGTCTCAATCGCCTTCATCTGCGCCGCCGTCAGCACTTCGCTCATTTTTCAGCCCTTATGTTCACCAATCGCCCACATATCGCGCATGCCGCCTATATTTTAATCATCATCACGTTTTTCCATGAGCAACCCAGCCCCGCCCATTCCTACAGAATTGAAGCCCTCGCAGGGAAGTGATCACTACCGCATAGACCATGATTTGCGTGTAAAAAGACTTGGGGAGCAGGCGATGAAGAAAATCGAGGCAATCATCAAACCGTTCAAGCTGGACGAGGTGAAGG
>JBKJTI010000343.1:0-14810 GCA_046590425.1 Cypionkella sp.
GCCTCGTTGGTGTAGTTCGGGTCGATCTGGAATTTGACGACATCGCCTTGCGACGGTGCCTGCGTGAGGGTGGGCATGGTTCATATTCCTTTTTGGGTTGGGGTGAGGCCATCGAGTCTAGGGCGACGGCTTGGGTTTCAGGCCGATTTCTGCGCGCTGGCGACACGTTTGGCGGCGGCGAGAAGCGGGCTTTCCGGCGCGGCCGACTTGGGCGGCGGTACCACGGCGATGGCGGCGGCATCGTCGCGCGCGGCCAACTGGTTCAGGATGGAGGCGCGCAGCGCGTCCGGTCGGATGCCCTTTTGCACGGCCTCGGCCACATCGATGCTCACGCCAAGCCGCGCCGCTTGCGCGCCGACGGTGGCCAGTTCCGCCGCCTCGGCGCGCACTAGGGCCACGGCTGCGGTGGCCTCATTCGGGGCGGGTGCGGTCGGAACCGTTGGAGCGCGGGATAGCTCGACAGACGCTGGCACGGCCTGATCCTCGGTTTGATCGGTTGCGGGGCCTTCAGTCGTGGTGGTTGTGTTGGGTTTCATGATCGACTCCTTGGGAAGTTGCGATTGAACTGGTCGGGCGGGCCGAGCGTTTCGGAGAGTGCCGCGCCCATTCACGGCGGCGGCGAATGCGGCGAAGGCCGATGCCGGGTCGCAAACCTGATCGGCCAACCCGGCCGCCACAGCATCCGCGCCCCGATAGCACTCGGCTTCAGTGGCCAGCGCCGCTTCAGCGGTCAAACTGCGGCTGCGCCCAGCCGCGACGGTCTGGGCAAAGAGGCTGCGGATGCTGTCGATTTCCGCCTGGATGCGGGCGCGCACCGGATCGGGCAGCGGCGCGTAAGGATTGCCGTCTACTTTGTGCGCCCCGGAATGGATCAGTGTGACGGATACGCCCGCATCCGAAAGCTGGCCACTCAGGTCGGTATGCATCACGACGACGCCGATGCTTCCGACCGCCCCTGTGCGCGGCAGGATGATCCGGTCGGCCTGGGACGCCAACGCGTAGCCTGCCGAGAAAGCATGTTCGGCAACGAAGGCCCAGACGGGTTTTGCCGTCCTTGCCTTGCGGATGGCATCCGCAAGGTCGAAAACACCGGCGACCTCACCGCCGAAACTGTCGATTTCCAGCGCGATGCCACGCACCGCAGGATCGGTAGCGGCGACGGCCAACTGCGCGGCGATGCCCTCATAGGAGGTCTGCCCGGACGATTGCCCGATCCACGCCCCACGATGCACCAGCACACCAGAGACTTCGATCACGGCGATCCCATCGATCATTAAAAAAGGTGTCTGGCCGTCGTCGCGGTATTGCTCGGCCAGGCCATTGGTCAGGATCCCGGCGCGGGCGGGAAGCGCCGCATGGGCCATATCTTCCGGCGGCACTTCAATCCCGGCCAGCCGCAACTGCCGTCCGGTGATGCGCGGCCCCAGCCCGGACAGAAATGCCATGGCCTTGGACGGCTCGACCAACAGGGGCGTGTTGAACGCCCGCTGGGCGATCTGAGCATGGAACATCGTCTCGCCTCCTATGGGGCAGCGTCTTGGGTCGTGTCCTGGTTCGGATACTGCGCAGTCTGATCCTGCGCGTTCTGATCACCGGCATTCGGATCTGCGTTTGGATCGCTGCCGCCCGGTGCCTGCGCGGGCGATCCTGGGCGGCGGAAGTCGAGGCCGAGCCTGCGCTCGCGGTCACGTTCGCGGGCGATTTCCGCATCGACCTGCTCAGCGTCATAACCGCGCTCGGCGATGGCTTGGGTGCGGGACTTCAGGCCTGCTTCGATCTGGGCAATCTCGGCATTGGCGTCTTTCAGCGGATCGACCCAATCCCACTTGGTCGGCAGCCAGTTGCAAGCCAGATATTCGGAACGGCGGCGATCATAGCTAGGCAGTTTCAGGCCCCCGGCCAACACCGCCGTGTCCATGAACCGGGCCCAGACCGGGCGGCACATCTGGAACACCATCACCGAATGCTGCCAAGCCGAGACGCGGCGGCGGAATTCGATCAGCGACAGACGCGAGTTTGAGAAGTTCCCCTTGGCACCGTCGTTGCTGAGATACCCATAGGGAATGCCCAGCGCGGCCGAGATTTGCAGCAGGGTGCGGTATTGAAATGGCTCATAAGTGGAGCCGGAGTCGGCCGGAGCGCTGACGGTGACATCTTCGCCCGGATCCAGACGCACCACTTGGCCCGGGGCCACTTCGTATTCCTCGTCGGGCGGGGCCAAGGGATTATCCGGCGCTGGCGATGTCACGAACATCGCGTACATCGCCGCGACCTTTTTGCGGTCGAGTTCGGCGTCGTCATACTGGTCGAGCAGGAACAGCTTCACGATGGCTGGCGCAAAGCGCGACACGCCACGCAATTGCCCGGCCTCGACCGGGTCGATGATGTGCAGCACGTCAGCGGCGGGCACCCGGACGGTCTCGCCCGAAAGCCCCGGATCGGTGCTGTCGCCCGGATGGCGGCGCAGGAAGTGATAGGCGACGCGGCGCCCCAACAGGTCGAACTCGATGCCCTGGCGGATCGCGTTTCCATTGGCGTCGGTCGCATTGTGGCCGAGCGGAAGCATTTCTGACGGCAACATCTGGATTTGAAGCGGCACGGCCAGACCATCCTCAACGCGGCGCGGGCGGAACCGCAAGAACACCTCGCCGGTCATGAACACCTCGCGGGCGGCGCGGCGCTGCAACCCGTAGAAATCGGTCAACCCCTCGGCGTCGGCATCATCGGTCCAGGCCAACCAGAGGCGCTGCACTGCGTCCTTGCGCGATCCCTGGTCGATGCTGGAATTCGGGCTGATGCCGTCGCCCACCGTGTTGGCCGCCCAGCTTTCGATAGCGTTGGCGGCATAGCCGTTGTTCCTGACCAGCCAGCGCGCCCGGGCGTTCATTTCGGGCCCCGAAGCTGCGATCAGCGCGTTGACATGGGCGCGCGAGGTGACAAAGCCCTTCAGACGGCGCTGGCCCGAGGTGGCATCGAACCCGCCAGGGATCCCGAGACCACCGACCCAAGCGCCGACCCGCGCACGCCAATTGGTCGTGGCCATGATCACAAGTCCTTGCTGGCGAAGGGCCGCGACACCCGCGATCGCGCCACCGTGGTGTCGGCAACCGCAATCCGGCGTTCCAGATCGGATATCGCAGTCGCCAATTCCGCGTCCGAGCCATAGCTGATTTGCCGCCCGTCGTAGGTGAGGGACCGCACCCCGCCGAAGCGCATGCCAAGAAGGGCGCTAAGCAGCGCCTGCATTTCTGCCAGAGTCATCGTCTCTACCTCATGTATTTGGGAGTCACCGCGCCGGAACGGCGGCGGCGCGGTGTCAGCACGGTTCCCGCGGTGGGCGCCGTCGGTTCAGGTGGCGGGGCAGCCACAGGTTCCTTGGTTTGCACGCCAGCCTGGCTTTCCAGAGACCGCCATGTCGCCTCGTCCCAGCGATCCGCCCCGAGGATCCATGCCGCAGCCCGGGCATAGACACGGCAGTCCAGCGCCTCGTTTCGCTCGCGCATCTTCTGCCATTCCTGATGTCCGAAGCCGCGCTTGTTGCGCACCGTGACCATCTGTTCGGCCACCAGCTGCTTCAGCCATTCGGTGTCGGCCCATGCGGGAAGGTGCATGGTGCCAGCCGCGTCACAGACGCCCAGCGCCCGATCTTCATCGCTCGGCCGTTCCAACCGCAGGAAGCGGTAGGTTTCCGCCTTGAAGGTGGAGACCGAGATGGTCCAGAGCCGCGCGCCCCGGCGCAGACGCTTGCCGCCGATGGTGGCATCGACAAAGGTTGGCCCTGATACCGGCGTCGAACGGTTGAAGCTTTCCACGCCCTTGATTGGCGTAGCCTGTGCGTAACCGGCGGCGCGGGACCAGGCGTAAACTGCCGGGGCCTCATAACCGGTGTCGATGGCAAGTTTCGACAGCTGCATGACGGCACCGCTTTCATGTGCCCATGTCCGCCCCAGTAAAGCGGTCAACTTGTCCCAGGCGGCGGGATCCTCCGGGCCACCCGGAATGACGATGTGTTCCACCAGCCAGCTTTCCAGACCCCGGCCCCAAGCCCAGACGTCGACCTCAATCCGGTCCTTCTGCACATCGGCCCCGGCAGTCAGGAATAGACCAAGATGCGGCACGGTCGCAGCGAACAGCTCGCGGCGATCCGCCAAGCGCTGCCATTCCGGTGCGTCGCCACTTTCCACCCATGTCTCGCCCAACAACGTGTTGCGCGCGGCGCGCAGCATCTCGTCGGAGCCTTGGGCGGCCAGCCAATCGCGGGCGATCTGGGCCCAGCTTTTCCAGCCCATTGGCGAGTAGAGCGCCGAAATGTGAAAGCCGATGGCATGCGGATCGAGCGAAGTGGCCGTCGCCCGCCATTCGCCGCGCTCCAGCATCGCCGTCTTGTGATGCTCGGCGATGGGTTTCTCGCAGCTCTCGCAATGATAGGCCGCCGTCTCTGGTTGTCCCTTTTCCCAGCGCAAGCGGTCAAACTGCAGCCATTGCATCGCTCCGCAATGGGGGCAGGGCACGAAGTAACGGCGCTGATCGCTGGCCTCAAATTCCCGCTCAATACGAGACAATCCCCGGATCGTCGGGGTCGAGACCATGAACACCTTGCGCCGGTGCGAGAAGGTCGTGGTGCGCGCCTCGGCCAGCGTAACCGGGTCGCCTTCCTCGTCGGCCGAGGCGGGATAGGCGTCGACCTCATCGAGAAAAATGTACCGCGCAGGCATCGATCGCAGGCCGGTGGCAGAATTCGCCCCGGTCAGCACCAGGATGCCGCCGGGGAATTCCTTGGACAGCATCGAGTTGCCCGCGTCACGCGAGCGGGCCGGATTGACCCGTTCGCGCAAGGCAGGACTGTCTGCGATCAGGGGATCAAGCCGTCCGCGAGAGGTGCGTTTGGCCATTTCCACGGTCGGCAGTACCGCCAGCATCGGCCCCGGCGCGTGATGGATGACGAAACCGATCCAGTTGTTGCCAGCCTCGGTGGCCCCGACCTGTGCGGCTTTCATGAAGCTGACCCGCTGCGCTGGGTGACGCGGCGACAGAGCATCCATGATCTCGCGCAGATAGGGCGTGCGCGCCGTGCGATACCGCCCGGGTTCGGCAGACGCACGCGATGACAGCCAACGATGCTGGTCGGCCCATTCCGACACCGTCAAGTCCGGGTCGGGCCGCATGCCCCGGCGCCAGGTGCGTAGGATATCCTCGGCCCCGTCAAAGCCGAGCTCGAGGTCGGCGGTCAGATCGTCGTCTTCACCCGAGGGAGACGCGGAGGTCTGCGAGGGCAGCGAGCTGTTCTCTGACATGGGTTTCCAGCACCCTCTGCAGGATCGCGGCCTCGATCATTACCGGCCTATCGGTCTGTTTCTCCACTTCTGCTGCAACCTGCGCAGCCATAAGCGCCGCCACCCGGGCTGGCCAGGTCACCCAGACATCGCGTTCCTGACGCGCCAGCCGGAACACCAGCGCCTCTGCGCGTGCCCGATCCACCAGCGTGCCCTTCTTCTTCTGGATCGCCAGTTGGCGCTCCTGCGCCTGATAGACCGTCAGCGCCGTTCGGGCCTTCAGATAAGACGAACTGTCAGCCGGGCCGGAAAAGCCGCTGTCGCTGCCAACCGACCGGCGTTGCTGATCCGGATCGGTCATCTCAGACCGCCGCGCATCCGACGCCGCTGCATTGATCGATCCATCGCCGTAAACCACCAGCCGCCCGGCCTTGCGCGCCTTCTGGATTGCTCCGCGCGACAGGCCGGAATGGCTGGAATAGTCTCGCTCGCTCATACCATCCATGGCATCATCAGTTCTAGTTAAAGCAATGATATTACTTGTTATTAATTTGATTATACTCCGGGCAAGAGCGATTCTGATTGTACCAGAACGACGCAACTCACCGCCGGAGACCACGCCATGGCCAGCCGCCGCGCCAACACCGACAACACCAAAGCCCTGAACGCCTTTCTGGCCGCAAAACGCGATATCGACGGGATGCTTGCGCGCCTTAACGCCCTCAGCAACGACCATTTCGACACCCACCCCGACGCGATCAACTGGGGCGATGTCGGCACCCTGAACCACTACGCCAGCCTGCTGCGCTAGATCACAGACAGCGCTTTCAGCGAGGGCGAACATGCCGCTTGATCCCGCCCAGCGCCATCAGATCGAACAGGATGCGATCACCGCCGCATCGGAGGCCGAACGCCTCGCCGCCTGCGACGATGCCATCGCGCTGCTGCGCGAGATCGCCGATCTGGAGCGCGACGACGACGGCGAAGTGATCCTTGGGGCCGATGCCAACGGCCACAACGGTCTGCTGTCCCGCATCGCTACCTTCCTTGCAGAACACGACCAGTGAAAGGATCCCACTATGACCAAACTGACCGAAACCCAGACCATCGTCCTCAGCGCCGGGGCCCAGCGGCCCGACAACATCGCACTGCCGCTGCCCAAGGGACTGGCCGGTGCAGCGGCGAAGATGGCCGTGACCAAGATGATCGAACACAGATGGCTGGAAGAGGTCGACGCCAACACGCGGCGGGGCGAACCGCTCTGGCGCGAAACCGGCGATGGGCACGGCATTACGCTGGCGGTTACTGACGCTGGTCTTCTGGCCATCGGGATCGAACCGATGGTGGTCAAGACCATGACCGCGATCAATAAACACGCCGCTGAAGCACCGACGCCCAAGCCGCCAACGCCGCGCGCCGGGACCAAGCAAGCATTGCTGATCGCATTGCTTCAGACCTCCGAGGGCGCAACAATTGCAGAGATTGTTGCCGCGACTAATTGGCAGCCTCACACCGCGAGGGGTGCCATGTCGGGCGCATTGGGCAAGAAGCTGGGGTTGAATGTGACTTCGGCGAAGGAAGGGGATCGGGGGCGGGTTTACCGGCTGAAATGACCTTGCAGATCAGTGCATGCGCGGCGGCGCTTGCCACCGCAACATTTCGTTTGTCTTCGGCCAGCGCTAACCGCGCAGCTAGAAGTGGCCCTTTAGCGGAAGACGAGCACTTTCTGGGGCGAAATTACTGCATCCAACTCGTGCAACTCACCTCGCTCGGATCTTGAAGCGTGGTGTTGTCACCTTCTGAAATCGCCGAGCTGACCTTGGACGGGCCAAAAACTTTAATATACCAATCGGATAGCTGATCGCCGTTGACTGCGGCACCAAAAGAAATCCTCTGACCCGGGGAGGTTCCGGGGCCCCGATAGTACAGGTCCTTGTTGTAGGAACGGATGTCCTCATCCTCCTCGAAAGCACAGACCGATTGGAAAGTCATGCCAGCGACGCTGATGCCACCGTCGATCTTCCAGCAGCTCATGCTGTCGTAGCCGATGTTGTCTGCAGGGACGATTTTCTTTGCCTCGACCAGTGCCTGAAGGATTTTGGTGGGCTTAGGAGGTCGGGCACAACTCAGTTCTTCGAGGACCATCCGGTCAAAGGCCGAAAGGGCCGATGCCGAGTAAGGCAATATGATTAGTGCCGCAGAAAGCAAAGTGCGCCTGATCATGACAGTCTCCGTTATCTGCAATGGCAAGGTTATGGTGCCCGACTATCCGATTGCCCCACCCATAGTGAAGACTCTTGCTCCGGGCAAATCCTTTGCAGTGCATTCAGGCCGTCAGCCTCTTGGCTTTCAGATCGGCAAATGTCTCGCCCGTCTCGGCCAAGATGGCGTTTGCGCCGGTGAACTGCTGCCAGCGCTCAATGGCGACATCGACATAGGCCGGGTTCAATTCGATGCCGAAGCAGACGCGACCCGTGGTTTCGGCCGCGATCAGCGTGGTGCCAGATCCCATGAAGGGTTCAAACACCGCCTGACCTGGGCTGGAATTGTTCAGGATCGGGCGGCGCATGCATTCGACCGGCTTCTGGGTGCCATGGACCGTTGCCGCGTCCTGGTCCTTGCCGGAGATGTGCCAGAGGGTGGTCTGCTTACGATCCCCAGCCCAGTGGCCCTTGCCGGTCTTTTTTACGGCGTACCAACAGGGTTCGTGCTGCCAGTGGTAATCACCCCGGCTGAGAACCAGACGGTCCTTGGCCCAGATGATCTGCGACCGCACCGCAAAACCCACCGCCATCAGGCTTTCTGCCACGGTCGAGGAATGCAGCGCACCATGCCAGACATAGGCCACGTCGCCGGGGAACAGCGCCCAAGCCTCGCGCCAGTCGGCCCGATCATCGTTCAGCACCTTGCCGGTGCGTTTGGTCTTGGCCGCGCCCGCCTGGTTGCGCCAGGATGGATCGTATTCCACGCCATAGGGCGGGTCCGTCACCATCAACAGCGGCCTAACATCACCCAGCAGCCGCGCGACCACATCGGCCGATGTGCTGTCGCCACAGATCAGCCGATGCGATCCGAGCTGCCATAGTTCGCCCACAACCGACACCGGCGTGACTGGCGGTTCGGGAATGTCGTCTTCGCCCTCGACTGCGCCGCCATCCACCTGATCCGGATCGCGCAGCAGGGCGTCCAGATCCTCGTCGGTGATGCCAAGCAGCGACAGGTCGAAATCCTCGGCCAGCAGCCCCGCGATCTCGTCGCGCAGCATCGCCTCGTCCCATTCGCCCAACTCGGTCAGCTTGTTGTCAGCGATGCGGTAGGCCCGCCGTTCCGCCTCATCGAGATGGCTGAGCCGGATCACCGGCACGTCCTTCAGCCCCAGCATCGCAGCCGCTAGCACCCTGCCATGCCCCGCGATCAACTCTCCATCGTCGGCCACCATGCACGGCACGGTCCAGCCGAACTTGGCCATGCTTGCCGCGATCTTTGCCACCTGGTCGGTGCCGTGGATCTTGGCGTTGCGGGCATAGGGCCGCAGCCGGTCAATCGACCAAGTCTCGATCTGGCTGGGCGCAAAGACGAGGTCCATGGGCGATTCTCATTTGGGGCAGGGAGACGTGCCGAAGCGCGCTGGGCGATGCCAACGGCTGGGACGGGATCCGCGATGTGGGAAAAACGAAAGCGCCCGTGAGGTTTATCCTCCGGGCGCAATTCTTCGATGATCAAGGGGTAAGTCAAGGGGGGCAGCTTTGTCAAACGAAAAATACACACGGATTCAATGGCTTCCCTGCAAGTGGCTTCCGCTGGCTGGCTTTCGGCGAGGTGGCTTCCGCAAAGTGGATTCCCTGGATTCCACAAAAGAATCCAGCGCGCCAAGATCGTGATTCCCCAACCCTTTGATAAAGAGTCGCTTTTTCCACGATCACCGGGCAGGTGGCTTCCACCTGGATTCCCCGGTGAAAGTGCCTGTCGCTAGCGAAACGCCGCGCTGCGCCCCCCCGCATACAAACCGGGCCGGGGAGGAACCATGCCAAGGGGGGCTGCAACGAAAGCGCCCGAGTGGTGTTGCCTCCGGGCGCAGATCGTCGATGGTCAACGTGTGAGTCAAGGCGGGGTAGTTGGTCAATGGGTTGCGTCATTGCAGTAACCGGTGCGATCTGACGACGAAATGCTCTCCGGCAGCCATCGGTGGGTCGGCATCTTCCCTTGCCCGCGCTCATCGCTGCAACTAACGTCCGAATGTGCAAATTTGCTGCGCTTTCAAGCGTTTCGCGGATGAGTTTTATGTTCTGTAAGGACTTGTGCCGATTCTGTTTGTTGGCGCTGTAATGGGGAGAGCCGGATGACCACTTTAGAAGACATCAAGAACGGCGCTTCAGTCCGCGGCATTGTTCCAGGACAGCCCGTTGAAGTGGTGTCGGTTGAGTGGATCGGCGATCAAGCCATCAATCTTGTTTATCGCGTTCAAGGCAGTGGCGTGGCCGAAACCACGCTCTACCGCGACGACCAAGCGCGCATCGAAATTGATGCGCGAGGGCGGGCTTGGTCTTTCGATGCGGACGGTGATCTTCTGCGCCTAGTGACCGAAGCAAACCGCATAAAGTTGGCCCACTACTTCGATCCCTATCTGGCAATTCATACCAGCCTTGTTGATCCGCTGCCGCATCAGATTTCGGCTGTGTATGGTGAAATGCTCCCTCGCCAACCTTTGCGCTTCCTTTTGGCCGATGATCCCGGTGCTGGAAAAACGATCATGGCGGGCCTGCTGGTCAAGGAATTGATCGCGCGCAGTGACCTGGAGCGGTGTCTTATTGTTGCACCTGGAAGTCTGGTCGAGCAGTGGCAGGATGAGCTCGGGGAAAAATTCGGTCTCGAGTTTGACATCTTGACCCGCGACATGATCGAAAACTCCCGTTCGGGCAATCCGTTCAATGATCGCAACCGCTTGATCGCGCGGTTGGATGTGTTGGCGCGTAACGATGATCTGCAAGACAAACTGGTCCAATCGACCGAGTGGGATTTGATCATTTGCGATGAAGCGCATCGGATGTCTGCGACCTATTTTGGCAGCGAGGCCAAGTACACCAAGCGCTATCGACTTGGTCAGCGTCTCGGCGAGGCATGTCGCCACTTTCTGCTGATGTCTGCAACCCCACACAACGGACACGAGCAGGATTTCCAGCTTTTCATGGCGTTGCTGGATGGTGATCGGTTCGAAGGCCGGTTCCGCGACGGCGTGCATTATGCCGATACCGCCGACATGATGCGCCGTTTAACGAAGGAGGAGCTATTCCGGTTTGACGGACGGCCACTCTTTCCTGAACGCCGGGCCTATACGGTGAAATATCAACTCTCTCCGGAAGAGGCGGCGCTTTACACCGCCGTTACAGAGTACGTCCGGAACGAAATGAACCGAGTAGAGCGATTCGCGGCGGAAGACGGCAAAAAGCGCAACAACGTAGGCTTTGCGCTCCAAATCCTGCAACGCCGCCTCGCCTCGTCCCCTGCGGCCATCTACCAGTCGTTGAAACGCCGCCGTGAGCGGTTGGAGGCAGAGCTTGCCGAGGCGCGCATTTCGGTGCGGGGCAAGCGGGAAGGCTTCGATGCACCTGACGTGCCCGAGGATCTGCTTCAGAATATCGAGGAGTTCGGCCAAGACGAAATTGATGACATCGAAGATCGGATTTCCACTACGGCCACCACAGCTGAGACTGTTGAACAGCTGGCGCTGGAAGTCGCGACACTAGAGGGGCTGGAGCGGATGGCCCTTGGCGTATTGAGTTCCGGCCAAGATACAAAATGGTCTCAGCTCAATCGTATCCTTGACGACGAACTGATGGTCGACGCGGATGGCAATCGCCGCAAGCTGATCATTTTCACCGAACCGAAGGATACGCTCTCTTATCTGCATGAGCGTGTTCGATCTCGTCTGGGCCGGGCAGACGCTGTCGAGGTTATTCATGGCGGCGTTTCTCGTGAAGACCGCCGCAAGATCATTGAGCGATTCATGCAGGACCGGGATATGCTCGTGCTGATAGCCAACGATGCGGCTGGCGAAGGCGTTAACCTTCAGCGTGGCCACCTGATGGTCAATTATGATTTGCCGTGGAACCCCAACAGGATCGAACAGCGATTTGGCCGGATTCACAGAATCGGACAGACCGAAGTATGCCATTTGTGGAACTTGGTCGCTGCTGATACGCGCGAAGGGGAAGTCTATGGCCGCCTCCTTGAAAAGCTGGAAGCAGCGCGGGAAGCGCTGGGCGGCCGCGTATATGATGTCCTCGGCGAGTTGTTCGACGGAACACCCCTCAAGGATTTGTTGTTCCAGGCGATCCAGTACGGTGAACAGCCCGAGGTTAAAGCGAGGCTATTGCAAGCCGTGGACGGTGCCGTCGATCAGCAGCACCTGCTGGACCTGCTTCAACGCCGTGCCTTGACAAATGAGACGATGCCCGCAGCCAAGGTGCAGGAAATCCGCCTCGACATGGAACGCGCCGATGCCCAGCGCCTTCAGCCGCACCATATCCAGAGCTTTTTTATTGAAGCGTTCAAACGGCTGGGTGGCCAGATCAAGCCGCGCGAGGATGGCCGGTGGGAGGTCACCCATGTGCCGGTCAGCATCCGTGAGAGGGATCGCCAGATCGGAACCGGGTCGCCGGTGCAAAAGAAGTACGAACGCATCTGCTTTGAAAAGTCGAAGGTAAACCACCAACCGGTTGCCACCTTCGTCTGCCCCGGTCATCCGTTTTTGGAGGCAGTGATCAGCATTGTCCGTGAACAGTACGACCATCTGATGAAGCAGGGCGCGGTCATGGTTGATGAAACCGATCTCGGCCAAGACATCACCGCGATCTTCCTGCTGGAACATAGCGTCCAGGATGGCAGACCGACCAGCATCGGCAAACCGCATGTGGTTTCCGAAAAGCTGCAGTTCGCGGCCATCGACAAAGCGGGCAACGCCAACAATGCGGGTATTGCACCCCACCTGAACCTTCGCCCCGCGAAGCCTGAAGAAATCAAGCTGACCGAGGACAACCTGAACGAGGATTGGCTGCGTCACGATCTGGAAAAGGCCGCAGTTCGTTTTGCGACCGTCGACTTGGCTCAGAGCCATGTGGCTGATGTGAAGGCGCGCCGCATTCCCGAGATCAGGAAAGTCGAGCAGGAGGTGAAGGCACGGCTGAAGAAAGAGATCAACTATTGGGACAACCGGGCCGCCGAACTACGTGAGGACGAGAATGCGGGCAAGAAAACCCGGCTGAACTGGCAGAATGCCCAGCGCCGCGCAGAAGACCTAGCAGATCGCCTGAAACGCCGGATGGAGTTGCTGGAGAAGGAAAAGTTCATCTCGGCCCAGCCGCCCCGTGTGCGTGGTGGCATGGTGGTCATCCCACAGGGCCTGCTGAATGCGCGCGCTCTGCCCAAGACCAACGGTCATGTCAGCGCGTTCGCGGAAGATCCCGAAGCCCGGCGCGAAAGCGAGCTGAAGGCCATGGAAGCGGTGATGAGGGCAGAACGCGCGTTGGGCAACCAGCCGAGTGATGTGTCGGCTCAGAAGGTGGGCTACGACATCGCCTCCTACGATCCGCGCACCCAGCATCTGCGGTTTATCGAGGTGAAGGGCCGGATTGATGGCGCGGACACGGTGATGTTGACTCGGCAGGAAATCATCACCTCGCTGCACGAGCCACAGAAGTACATCCTGGCCATCGTGCAGATCGAGGGTGGATTCGCCCGCGAACCCCGATATGTGCGGGGGGCGCTGTCAGATCACGAGCCCTCGTTCGAACACACGGCAATACAGTTCCACTTGAAGCGCCTGCTGGAGCGGGCAGAGGTTCCAGCATGAAAATCGAAAAAGCACTTATCGTTGACGAGCCGTGGATCACAAAGATCATGAATGGCACCAAAATCTGGGAAATGCGCAGCACATCCGCAAAGCAACGCGGCTGGATCGGCTTGATCAAAAAAGGCACTGGCCATGTGGTAGGTGTTGCCAGGATGATCGGAGCTGACGGGCCGCTATCCGATCAGAAGATGATCGACAACGCAGACAAGCATCACATTCCGTCTGACATTTTCCTCACGGGCAAGTTTTCCAAGCATCGGCATGCTTGGATAATGACCAACGCAGTTCGCCTTCACCGTCCTGTTCACTATCAACACAAAAGCGGCGCTGTCATCTGGGTCACACTTGATCAACAGGTTTCCGATGCCTTGGCAAACGACGAAACTGTAAAGGCACTGGCATGACCCAACCCTACAAGAAGAAACTGATTGAAGTCGCAATCCCGCTGGAGGCCATCAACGCCGCCTCGGCGCGGGAGAAGTCGATACGGCATGGGCATCCGTCCACCCTGCATCTGTGGTGGGCGCGGCGGCCGTTGGCGGCGTGCCGGGCGGTGTTGTTTGCGCAGTTGGTCGATGATCCTTCCAGCCTGCCCGATCAGTTTCCAACCGAGGAGTTGCAAAAGGCCGAACGTGACCGGCTGTTTGCCATCATCGAGGACCTCGTGAAATGGGAAAACTCGACCAACGAGGAAGTGCTGGAGCGGGCGCGGGCGGAAATCCGACGCAGCTGCGGTGGTGTGCTGCCGCCGGTCTATGACCCGTTCTCGGGTGGCGCGTCGATCCCGCTGGAGGCTCAGCGGCTGGGCCTGCCCGCCTATGGGTCCGACCTGAACCCGGTCGCGGTGATGATCGGCAAGGCGATGATCGAGATTCCGCCTAAGTTCAAGGATCAGAAGCCGATCCACCCCGGCATCAAGGACCGCAACCACTACCGCAATGCCGAAGGGCTGGCGGAGGATGTGAAGTATTACGGCGAACGGATGCGCGAAAAAGCTTGGGAACAGGTCGGGCACCTCTATCCGCAGGTTGACCTACCGACAGTGTATGGTGGCGGGAAAGGGACTGTCGTTGCCTGGATTTGGGCTAGGACCGTCCCGAGCCCCGACCCAGCGTTTTCTGACGTTCAAGTACCCCTCGCATCTAGTTTTCTGTTGAGTACGAAAACAGGCCGCGAGACTTGGCTTGAACCGGTAGTACACAAGATTAGCAAGAGCATCTCTTTCCATGTGCGACATGGGGGTACCAAAGCCGAAATTGAGAAGGCTAAGTCTGGAACAAAATCCGGGCGCGCCAACTTCATATGCCTAATGTCGGGTTCGCCAATTTCTGGAGTATATGCGGATAGCTGCGCGTCTAAAGGAAAAATGGGAAAGATGTTGCTGGCCGTGGTCGCCGAGGGCAACAGAGGGCGTGCATACATATCAGCCGATCTTTCTGCGCAACTTCACGCGCTCGATGATGCACGGGAGATAGCGAGCACCAAGGATTTCGGGGAACTTGAAAAACCTTGTCGGGGTACCTTTGCGAGCAATGCGCAAGGACGCAGGTATTGCTTCAACACATTTCGTGACTAGGCTCAGGACTCATAGCCAGAACAATACGATTGCAGCAAGGGCGCATGCGGAGAGGAAGATGTCTGCGCGTCGGTCAAAGCGCATTGCGACCCTACGCCAATCCTTCATTCGG
>JBKJTI010000033.1:0-14769 GCA_046590425.1 Cypionkella sp.
GGCCAGCGTATGACCTGTTCCGCAGATTCGCTAGAACTGGCAGAAAATTGCCGTTAATAAATTCAGTTGTCAAAATAAAACTGATGCGCGAGAACGGAACAGCCGGAATATCTTGCAAATCTGCGCTGCAATGCAGCAATAATAGATCGTGTAAGAACAATTTCGCCTTGTTTTTGTTCGGAGATCAAATAAATGGTGGGTTTTGGCGGCGCAGCGGAGCCGGATTTGGGGAGCGAGGGCTGCGGCCCGCTCATTCCCCCATTATCCGAATCGATGCGGCCTTTGCGCCAGCAGGTGTTCGAACGGGTGCGGGCCTCGGGGCTTATCGCGCGGGTGCAGGTGGCGAAGGATCTAGGGGTCTCGCCGGCTTCTGTGACGACGATTACTTCGGAGTTGATCGAGGCAGGCTTGATCGAGGAGGTCAGCGCGCCGCGTGATCCTGAACTGGGGCGGGGCCGTCCGGCGGTGGCCTTGGGGGTGCGGGCCGGGGCGCATCTGGTGGCGGGGATGAAGATGTCCGACCGCGAACATTCGGCGGTGGTGGTTGATTTTGCGGGCAATCTGCTGGCGAATGAGGTGGTGCCGCGCAGGCCCGGTCCGATGCCGCTGTCCGAAATGCTGGATGCGATGGAGGCTTTGCTGAGCCGGGTTTGCAAGAACGCCGGGATCGCGCGCAGCGCCCTGTCGGGGGTGGGGGTCGGTCTGCCGGGATTTGTCGATCAGGCGGAAGGCGTGGTGCTCTGGTCCTCGACCCTGACCGAGCGCGCGGTGCCATTGGCACTTGCGGCACAAGAGCGGCTAGGTCTGCCCGTCAGCATCGACAACGACGCCAACCTGGTGGCTTTGGCGGAATTGTGGTTCGGGGCGGGGCGCAGTCTGGCGGATTTCGCGGTGGTGACCTTTGAGCATGGCGTGGGGATGGGATTCGTGATGAACCACCGGATCTATCGTGGCGCGCAGCGTCTGGGGTTGGAATTGGGCCATACCAAGGTGCAACTGGATGGCGCTTTGTGCCGCTGCGGGCAAAGGGGGTGTCTGGAGGCTTACGTTGCCGACTACGCCTTGGCGCGCGAGGCGACCACGGCGCTGAACTGGGGGCACCGCGATGGGCAGTCGATTTCTGTGCTGCTGGAGAGTTTGTATGAACATGCGCAGGCGGGCGATGCCACGGCGCGCAGTATTTTCCGACGGGCGGGGCGATATCTGGCGGTGGGGCTGGCGAATGTGGTCAACCTGTTTGACCCCGCTCTAATCATCCTGTCGGGCGAGCGGTTGAAGTTCGACTATCTGTATGCCGCGGAAACTTTGGCCGAGATGGACAATCTGGTGATCAACACCGGGCGTCCGCGTCCGCCGATTGAGATCCACGCCTGGGGGGATTTGCTCTGGGCGCATGGGGCGGCGGCTTTGGCCCTGTCTGCGGTGACCGAGCGGATTTTGACAGCGCCGCGGGAGATGGCGGCGCAGTAATTGTGACGGGGACGCGGGTTGAGGCGTGGAACTGGGGGTTTCACACCCCCAGACCCCGGTGGGATATTTGAGCACAGAGGATGAAAATTTTAATCAAAGTTTAGGGACTGCCGTTCAGCTTGGCGGTGAAATCGGCGAGATGGGGGACGTAATCTTCTGCCCCATCGCCGCCATTGGCCATTGCATAGGCGAAGGCGTTTTTCGCGGCAGATGCCAAGCTGGTGACGACTTTGGCGTCGTTCGCCATCGATTCCAGATATCGCAAATCTTTGTAAGCATTTGAGATCGTGAAGCGATGCGCTTCGCGGTTGCCTTCCAAGGCGCAGGCCATGAAAGTTTGATAAAAGCCGCAATCCATCCGACCTCCACGAATAACACTGTCAAAACTGGCAATCGGGATGCCAACTTTTTCCGACAGCGCAATCGCTTCGGCATAGATCGCGGCGTAGCCAAGTGAGATGAAATTGTTCAGAAGTTTCATCCGGTGGCCGTCACCAACCCCTCCGATATGCACGATCTTGCCCGCCCAAGTGGCGATGATCGGCTGGATGCGGGGAAAAACTTCTGGCGCGGCACCCACCATGCAATCGAGCGTACCCGCCCATGCCTCTTTCGGGGTGCGAGACAGTGGGGCATCGGCAAAATCCACGCCGATGGCCGCGAATTCGCGGGCGAGGCTTTCGGTCACGACCGGGTCTGAGGTGGAGCAATCGACGATCACCGCGCCGGGAGCAAGGCCGGGTTTCAATGCGGCCACCACCTCGGTCACTTGTGGTGAGCCAGACAGGCAGAGGAAGATCACATCGCAACTGCGGGCAAGTTCGGCCAAGCCAGTGGCTTCGACAGCGCCGCGCGCGATCAGATCCTCGACGGGCGCGCGATTACGATGGGCATAGACCGTCAGCGGATAGCCTTTGGCGACGATGTTTGCCGCCATACCCTGACCCATCAGGCCTAAGCCAATAAATCCAACCCGTGCCTGTGTCATAACTGCCCCCTGTGTTCGGGTCAGAGTTACATCGCGGCGGAGGAGTTTCAAGGCTGGCTTTGAATGCAAAAGGCAGGCCATGCCGGCCTGCCTTTCGTTGATTTTGATCGCTTACTCGGTTTGCTGTGTTGCAAGCAACGGGCTGCGGCTGGAGAGGCTGCCCTCGGGGGCAAAGATCACTACCATAACGCCGATATAGGCCAGCGCAAAAACAGCAAAAGCAACATAGGTCGCGCGCCGCGATGGACGCTGAGACATGGTCTGAGTCATTTGAACATCCTGTGCAGCTTTGGATGGATCGTGTCGCCACATTATCAAGCTTTTGTGAGTCGCGAAAGCATTATTAATCTATCAAATATATCGTGATTGATTCGGGCATGGTGGACGGGCGGTTTTCGCAGTGATTTCTGGGGTTTCAGGGCGGCAGATCCATCGGCGATTGTTAGCCTGTGCGGTCAGACCCGCAAAGCCGTCGCACAGCGGCCTTGCTGTCAAGTTTTTTTACAATCCTGCCTCGCACAGATTGATTCCTTTTTCCACGCCAGTTAGGTCTTGGATATGATTACGCAAAAGATGAAATACGCGTTGAAGGCGCTGTTGGTGCTTGCAGATGCGGCGGCGCAGCCCGCGCCCGAGGCCTTGACGATCGAAGTGATCGCCAAGCGCTCTGGCACGCCGAAGCGGTTCTTGGAGCATATTCTGCTGGAGGTGCGCAATGCAGGCATCATTGCCTCGACTCGCGGGCGCTCGGGCGGCTATCAGCTGATCAAACCTCCCGCCGAGATTTCGATTTCCGAACTGCTGCGGTTGATTGACGGGCCGATTGCGCCGTTGCCCTGCCTGTCGCGCCGCGCCTACCAGCGCTGCGAGGATTGCGTGGATGAGGAAAGCTGCCGGATCCGCAAGGTGTTTGCCGATATTTTCTGGTCTTACCTGCTGCTGATTGAATCACTGACCTTGGCGGATATGCTGCGCTCGGGCGCGGTCGCCTCCCAAGTGCTGAGCGAGCCTTTGGCGTCTTAATCCTGTAATGCCGTGACTTCGCGGCGGAATGGCAGGGCGTCGCCGATATCCGGCATATCCAATTCGCGCGCATAGCGGTGGCCGGCATAGGTGGCCCAGGCAATCGGGCCGGGGGCGCAGGCATCGCCGATCACCTTGACCGACAGGATGCCCGCATCGGCCCAATCTGCTTCGCGCGCTTGCAGATCGCGGTAAAGCTGGTCTTGCGCAATGCGGCTGGCGACCATCACAAGGGCTTCGGCGTCAATGTGGGATTCGTTTCCGGTGTAGACGCAGGCGGTGGTAACGCCCTGCGGGGTAAGTGAAATCACCCCGCTATTCAGTACAATCTTGACGCCCGCCGCTGCCAGCTTGCGATGGATTGAGGCCTGTTCGAGGGTGTTCAGCGTCCAGTCCGAGACATAGGCAGAGGGGGTTATCAGCGTCACCTCGCAACCATTTTGTGCCAGAAGCTCGGCCAGCACGCCGCCCATATAGTAGTGATCATCGTCAAACACCGTGACTCGGCCTTTTGGCAAACGCCCTGCCATCAGATCATCCGGAGTGTAGACTGGCAGGCCCGCATTGGGAATCGGTTCGACATGCATCCGCGCCACGCCATCGGCGCGCCACAGCGCCCCGGTGGCAATGGCGACGTGCTGGAAGCCGAAGGCGAGGATGTCCTCGGCGGTCAGGCGGCTGTCGAAATAGGTTTCGACATTCGGGCGTTGGCTGATCTGGTAGGTGCGGTAATCGGCCACACGGCCCCAAGCGGACAAGCCGGGCAGCAGGCGTTCTTTGGCGACTCGGCCGCCGAGGGTTGTGCCTGCTTCGGCCAAGGCCACGTCATAGCCGCGCAAGCTGAGCGCGCGGGCGGCTTCCAACCCTGCAGGGCCTGCGCCCACGATCAGCACGTTTTGGCTGGAGCCTTTCGCGTTCATGCGTTCGGGGTGCCAGCCTTTCCGCCATTCCTCCATGAAGGTAGGGTTCTGGGTGCAGCGTGAAATGCTTTGTGTCATGTCGCCAGTCACACAAATGTTGCAGCCGATACATTCACGAATATCCTCAATCCGGCCGTCCTCGATCTTTTTCGGCAGGAACGGATCGGCAATCGAGGGGCGGGCGCAGCCGATGAAATCAAGCGTGCCTTGGCGGATCATCTTTGCCATTACATCGGGGCTGGTAAAGCGACCGACACCGACGACGGGGCGATTGGTGAGTTCTCGGATGCCGGTGACGAGGGTTGCTTGCGCGGCTTCTTCCTTGAAACGCGACGGTCCCGAGCAATCTTCCCAAGTGCCTTGGGCGAGATCCCACAGGTCGGGCAGATCGCCGTTCATCGCGATGAAATCACGCAGTTCGGCATTGGAAAAGCCAAGCTTGCCAATCTGTTCATCGAGGCTCACCCGCATCGTCAGCGCCATGGTATCGCCCACCGCATTGCGCATATCGGAGAGAACTTCGCGAGCGAAACGAGAACGGTTTTCCAAGCTGCCGCCATATTCATCGCTGCGCTGGTTGGTGGCACGGGAAAGGAAATGTTGAAAGATGCCAAAGCCATGCGCGCCATAAAGGCAGATCAGATCGAAGCCCGCCAGTTTCGAGCGTTTGGCTGCGTTCACGAACCAGCGCCGCAGGTTCTTGATGTCGGTTTTATCCAGACCACGCGCCTGCACGGGATCATTGGTAAAGGTGCGGATTGGGCCGGGGGAGACCGCCATCGGCACCTCTTTGGTGTAGAAGTTCGGGCCGTTGATGCCGGAATACGCCAGTTGGATGCCCGCAAGTCCGCCGTGGGTTTTCATCGCTTCTGCCATTTTGGCGATGGCCGGAATGTCCTGATCTTCCCACAACCGCAGTTCAATAAACGGAGTGATTTCAGAGGTGTGGTGCATTTCGGTCTGTTCGGTGAAGATCACACCCCAGCCACCTTCTGCCTTGATGCCGCGCATTGCGGCGGCGGCGGAGGGGTCGCGGTAGCCCGCGCCATTGCAATGCGGCACTTGGTAGAAGCGGTTTTTGGCGGTCAGCGGACCGATGGCTTGCGGCTGAAACAGGATGTCGTAACGAGGGTCGCGCATGGTCCGGCCTTTCGGATGGGGTGGCGGCACTTTGGATGGATCGGCCTTGGCGTAAAGGACGCGATAGCGAAGCGTGACTTAGGCTGTACCTTAGCTGCTGCGCGGCACTGTCAGATGCAGGCCCGGGGTGGAATCCAGCGTGATCTCGGCGCGGGCGTGGTCGATAAAGGCCTGCACGGTTAACGAAATCCCGGCGCCTTCGGCCAAGGCAAGGCCAAGTTTCATCGGGCGCACGGCGCCAGTCAGCGGCACATAGCGCAGGCGGCGGCCATCGGGGGCGGCATCGGTCAACGGGCGGATGTTGGCGATGGAATAGCCAAAGCCATTGGCGACCATCGACTGCATGACGCCCATATCGCGGGTGCGCTCGACGATGTTGGGGCGCAGGTTATTGGCGCTGAAATGCGACAGGAAATAGTCCGATGACAGCGGCAGATCGAGCAGGATCATCGGATATTCCGCCAGATCGCGCGGGGTGACGTGATCGCGCTGCGCCAGCGGATGCATGGGGGGCATCACCGCGTAGGGGGGCAGGGTCACCAGGGGGATGAAGGTCAGATCAGAGGGAATATCAAGATCATAGGTCAGGGCGATGTCGAGATGGGCCGAGCGCAGGGCGGCGAAGATTTCGACTTGGTTCAGCTCAACCTGGGTGAAATCCACCTCGGGGAAAGTCTGCACAAAGCTCAGGCGCAGTTGCGGCAGCACCATCTGCGCGAAGGTGACGAGGCAACCGACGCTGAGGGGGCCGCGCACCTTGCCGGTGATCTGGTTGGCAAGTTCGTTCAGCTTGCCCGCCTCGGTCAGCACCTGTTTCGCTTGGGCGACGAATTGCTTGCCTCCTTGGGTCAGCGAAAGGCCGTGGGCATGTTTGCGCACGAACAGCGCGAGGCCAAACTCTGCCTCAAGCTGCGAGATCGCCGCCGAGATTGAGGGGCTGGAGACGTTCACCTTTTCCGCCGCAAGCGCGATAGAGCCGCTGTCGCCGACGGCGACAAGATATTCCAACTGACGAAGTGTGTAGCGAAGCGGCATCTGGGGCTGTTCCCGGCTTTGGATTAGGGACAGCCTAAGCATACTGTGATACCTGCGGCAAATCTATTCGTCGCCGGGCACACCGTAAGACGGTGCCTGCGTGGGGTCTTGCGCGCGCTGAACGTAGGCGGTCATCTGCGGGCGGAAGATTTGCCAAGCGGTCTCAAGGGCTTGGATCGGGGTGTCGGACCAGTCGATGCGCAGATCGACCAAGGGCCAGTCGAGTTTGTCGGCGATCTTCAGGCCTGCGGAATGGACGGGGCCAGCCTCGCCGCCCGCCGCCAGGCCTGCAGTGAGAGCTGCGATCAGACGGTCGCCGAGATGGCCTTTGGTGGTCTCAAAGGTGCTGATCATCGCGGCGGGAATGGACGAATTTGCCAGCAGATTGCCGCCTGCGGCGCAATCTTGGCCGTGGGCTTCGCCCCAGGTTCCGAGAACTTGGGTGCCAGAGTGGATCGCGGTTCTGCCTTGGGCGTCGATGGCCATAAGTTGTCTATAATCAATGTGTTGGCGGCCTCTTGTGACGCTGGCCAAAGCCTGATCGGCGGATTTGCCTTGGGCCAATGCATCTAGCAACAGCGGGCCCAAAGCCGGGTCGGTGATGTTCTGGCTGGCAACCGCGCCCACGCCGGCCCGCACATGCGCACAGCGGGCGGCGACGGCGGGGGAAGAGGACGAGATCACCATGCCGAATTGGCCGGTTTTGACGCAGCGGGCGATGAGGGAGAAGGTCATTTGTCGTCCTTTTGGCCAAGCGCCGGGGGCTTTCCGCCCCCGGACCCCCGAGGATATTTATGCCAATGTGAAATTGTAAGGTCTTGAGCGGATTGGATTAATCCGGGATCACGGCGGTCGCGTCAATCTCGACCAGCCAATCCGGGCGCGCCAAGGCCACCACGGTCAAGCCGGTGCAAACCGGGTGCACACCTTTGATATACTCGCCCATCACGCGGTAGACCGGCTCGCGGTGGCGCACGTCGGTGAGGTAGACCACGAGCTTGACCAGATGCTCCATCCGACCGCCAGCCTCTTCGATCATCTGCTTGATATTGCTCATCACTTTATGGGTCTGCTCGGCGGGATCATGGCTGCCGAGGTTCTCGGCGGTGCCCAGATCCTGCGGGCAGGCGCCGCGGAAATACAATGTGGTGCCACCACGGGTGGCGACAAGATGGCAGAGGTCGTTGTCGAGGTTCTGCTCGGGGTAGGTGACTTTGGTGTTGAACTTGCGGTAACGGGTGATGGTCATTTTAGGCTTCCTATTGGTCTTTAGGCCGGGATGCGGCTGGCGAGGTATTGTGCGAATTCGTAATTTGGCCGCTCCAGATGGCTGAGTGGGCCAGGGGTTCCCATGCCGGACAACAGGCCGCGATAGACTTTCTCGGTGCAGCCCTTGTCCTCGATATTCACATCGTCGAGCAGGGCTTTGACGCTGGCGAGGTGGCCCGCAGCATCCGGGTCGGCCAGCCAATCGGCACTCATCCCCATGCCGAACAGCACGTTGACGCGTCCGGGGCCGTCGGGAGTCAGCGACAGATACCAGAAATATCCCGGCGTCAGGGTGATCAACAGTGAGGGGTAGATCGCCAACAGCCAAGTCTTGCGGCGGTCATCGCCTTGCAATGTGGTATTTGCGGGATGCGCAAGGGCGAGGGGAACGGAATCGTTTTTCAGAATCCAGTGATAGTTGAACGCCGCGGTGCCTTCGGGGCAAATCATTTCATCCAGCTTCGACGCGCCGCCGATGGTTCCGGCGTGGCACATCGGCAGGTGGTAGGATTCCATGAAATTCTCGGCCAGAACTTTCCAGTTCGTCGCCCAGTTGAAACTTTCCTGATAGGTCTCGGTATAGGTCGACATATCGAGATTGGGGATCAGATCGCGCACGCCTTGCAGGGCGATTTCGGGGTCGGGCGCGTCGGGATTGAGGCTGACCATGATCCAGCCTTGCCAGATCTGGCAGCGGATTTGCGGCAGCGACAGCTGATCCTTGCAAAACCCCTCATTCAGCGTCATCGCCGCAGCGCCGCGCAAAGTGCCGTCGAGATTATAGGTCCAGGCGTGATAGGGGCAGACGATGGCGCGGGTGGTGCCGCGGCCTTGCAGCAGGGTCGACATCCGGTGACGGCAGACGTTGGACATCGCGCGGATGGCCCCGTCGCGGTCGCGCAGTACGATCACCGGCTCGCCTGCGATCTGCATGGTCAGATAATCGCCGGGGTTTGCAAGGGTTTCGGCGCGGCCCGCGCAGAGCCAGTCTTTAGCGAAGATGTGTTTCTGCTCGGCGGCGAGGAAAGCGTCACTGGTATACAGCGATTTCGGCATGGCGTGGGCCCGATTGAACGGCACCGAGACATTGGCGTGCAACTCTGCGGCGGGGGTAAGGCTGTGATGCTGGTTCATGGCGTGCTCGCGGCTGAGGGCTCGGCGTAGAGCCAGAACTTTGCCCGAAAATGGGGCTGCGGGCTATCAGTGTTTTGCTCAGCTTTGCTTAGGCCGGGGTTAAGCCATTCTGCGGTGCGGCTTCGGGTGTAGCCTAATCAATGCTGCATGAAATCCTTATTTGCGGGCGGCTTTGTCTGGCCTAAATGAAGGGCAACCGCGCTTTTGATCACTGAATAGGATCCACGATGACCGAACATATTGACACGCTGATCATTGGCGGCGGGCAGGCGGGGCTTGCGATGAGCGCGCAGTTGCGGGAGCGAGGGGTGCCGCATCTGGTGCTGGAGCGGCACCGGATTGCCGAGCGGTGGCGCTCGGAACGTTGGGATTCTCTGGTGGCGAATGGCCCGGCTTGGCATGACCGCTTTCCGATCCTGACCTTTGACGAGATCGACCCGGATGCGTTCGCCCCAAAGGAACGGATTGCGGCATATTTTGAGGCGGTGGCCGATAAGATCGCAGCGCCGATCCGCTGCGGAGTTGAGGTGACCTCACTGGAGCCATCGGGAGAAGGCTTTGTGGCCGAGACTTCTGCGGGCCGGGTTGAGGCGCGCAATGTCGTAGTGGCGACGGGGCCGTTTCAGAAGCCGCTGATCCCGACCTTGGTGCCGGACAGCGCGGGCATCGTGCAGATGCATTCCAGTGCTTACCGCAATCCGGGGCAGTTGCCGGAAGGGGCGGTGGTGGTGGTGGGGGCGGGGTCTTCGGGCTCGCAGATCGCGGATGAGCTGATGCGGGCGGGGAAGAAGGTCTATTTGTCGGTTGGTCCGCATGATCGGCCGCCGCGGGCCTATCGGGGGAAAGATTTCGTCTGGTGGTTGGGGGTGCTGGGGCAGTGGGATGCGCGGGCGAAAGAGCCGGGGACCGAGCATGTCACGATCGCGGTTTCGGGGGCGCGGGGCGGGCATACGGTGGATTTCCGGCGGTTGGCGGCGGGGGGAATAACCTTGTTGGGGCGCGTTGGGGAATACCGCGACGGGGTGTTGCAGGTGGGGGGGGATCTGGGCCTGAATATCCGGCGGGGGGATGAGAACTATCTCGCGACCTTGGATCTGGCGGACGCTTATGCGGCGAAGGAAGGCTTGGATCTGCCGTTGGAGCCGGAGGCGCGTCTGATCGGCCCGGACCCGGACTGTGTGAGCACTCCGATTCTGGCGCTGGATTTGAAGGCGGCGGGGGTTTCGTCGATCATCTGGGCCACCGGGTTTGGGTTGGATTATGGTTGGCTGAAGGTCGATGCTTTCGATGAAAAAGGCCGTCCGGCGCATGATCGCGGGGTGGCGGGGGTGCCGGGATTGTATTTTCTGGGACTGCCCTGGCTGTCGCGGCGGGCGTCTCCGTTCATTTGGGGGGTCTGGCATGATGCGGATTATTTGGCCGGGCATATCGTTGCAAGGTGAGTGTCCGCGCGTGGACAGGGATTTCGTTTGAAGGAAATCAGTGGGTTAACAGGGGGTGATTCGTCGCTTGTTAACCTTTGCCGCATATCGCCGCCGCCCCGGACTTGATCCGGGGCCTCTGTTTACCGGGATGAGGTGAGGCCCCGGATCAAGTCCGGGGGGGCTTGGGAACTGTGGGGCGTCATGTCACGCCAGCGCGTTGCTCGGGCAGGCCCATCGAGATCAGGAGCGGCTTGGCGGCTTGGCGGGCTTGGAAATCTGCTTTGCTGGCCATGCCCTGCCAGTCGGCGAGGATCAGGCTTTGCGCGACCGCCCCGCCGAGGGTGGTGCCAGGGCCTGCGATGATGAACAGGTCGGGGGCAAATTCGCGCGCAGCGGTGCGGATGGCGGCGGTGAAATCGTAGGGCTCAACGACTTGGTGGCCGAGGGTGTAGGCGTGGAGGTCGGCGGTGCGGGTGGCACCCGGCCACCAGATCTGGCCGCGTCCGTCAATCAGCGGTTTTTGCGGTTGCTGGAACAGGCTGGCGGGCAATGCCGCGCGGCCTTGTGCGGCCACGGGAGCTTGCAGGGCGGTGTGGAAGGCCGCGTGATTGGCAAGGCGCATCGGGAAGCGGGATTGTGCGGGCGGGACGGATGCCTCGAAGGCTTTCAGGCCTGCTTCGTTGCCAGCCAGCACCAACATGCCGCCGAGGTCGATGGAGAGGGTTAGGATGTGATCGGGGCGGGTGTTGATCTGGGACGCGATTGCCAGAAGTTCGCCGCGGCGGCCAGGGTTGGGGTGCCAGTTTTCATCCAAGAACGGGTGGATGATCTGGCCACCGATCAGGCTTTGCTGCATCAGGGTGCCCATGGTGTTGACCACTTCAAAGCCGTTCTGCGGGGTGAGCGCGCCGGCACAGGCCAGCGCCGAATACCAGCCCATTGAATTGCCAGTGACGGCTGTGATTTCAACGTTTTGCAGGCTCAGGGCATCTCGCAGAGTGCAGGCGTAGATCAGGGCGGAGGCGTTGTCGCCTCGGGTATGTTTTGAGACGGAATATGTCGCGGCAGAGTCGAGGGCGGTCAGGGTTTCTTGGTTCAGCGCGGTGCGGCGGGCGTCAAAATGCGCGAGCAGAGTGCGGTCAGGGAAGCGGGAAAGGCTATTCAGTTCGGTCTTGGTATAGGTGCCACGGCCGGGGCAGATCAGGACGGCTTTTCTCATTTGCAAAGCTCCACGGCGGCGGCGGTGATGGAGGCGGCGCTGGGCATCGTGGCGGCGTAGGCGGGGCCGGTGGCGATGAAGCTGTCTTGCGCGGTGAGGCGGGCGAGTTTGGTGGGCGGGCCTTCGTGGAACAGCGCCATCAGCGCCTCGGCCACGCCGCCGGAGTGGCGGGTTTCATCGACGATCAGGATGTTTTTGCAGCCCTTCGTCGCCGCAAGAAGGGCTTCGCCGGGGAGGGGAGACAGCCAGCGGGTGTCGATGATGCGGGTGTTGATGCCGGATGAGGTTATGGCGGGAAGCGCTTGATGCGACAGGTAAGTGCCGTTGCCGAAGGTGACGATGGCGAGGTCTTTGCCGTCGCCGTGGATGCCGACTTCCCCAAACGGGATGGTCTGGTCGGGGGCGGGATAGCGTTGCATCCATGCGCCATCTTTGTCTGTATGCAGATCGCGCGCAGGATACAGCGCGATGGGTTCAAGGAACACCACAAGGCGCTGTTCCTCGCGGGCCAATCGCGCACATTCGCGCAGCATTTTGGCGGCGTCGGCACCGTTGGAGGGCACGGCGAGGATCAGGCCGGGGATGTCGCGCAGCACGGCGACCGAGTTGTCGTTGTGGAAATGGCCGCCGAAGCCTTTCTGATAACCCAGACCCGCAATGCGCAGCACCATCGGGTTGCTGTACTGGCCGTTGGAGAAGAACGGCAGGGTGGCGGCCTCGCCGCGCAGCTGGTCCTCGGCGTTGTGCAGATAGGCGAGGAACTGGATTTCCGGGAAGGGGATGAAGCCGTTTTGCGCCATCCCTATAGCAAGGCCGAGGATGCTTTGTTCATCAAGCAGGGTGTCGATCATCCGATGCGGGCCGAAGCGTTGGGTCAGCTTTTGGGTGACACCGTAAACGCCACCCTTGCGACCGACATCCTCGCCCATCATCACGATTTCGGGGTGGGTCAGCATGAGGTCAGTCAGCGCCCAGTTGATCAGGCGCGACATGATTTGCGGCTCGTCCATCTGCTTCAGATCACCGCCGAACGCCGCCGCGCGGGCGTCGGTGGTGGGGCCGTTGCTGGGTTTGCAGGGGCGGAGCGGCGGGATGATGGCGGCCATCACGTCTGCCGCGGTTTTCAGGTGCGGGCGGGTGACGGCTTCGGCCGCGATGCGGGCGATGCGCTGGGCGGTGTCGTTGTAGATGGTGAGGGCTTGGTCGGCGGGGAGGGCTTGGGATTGGTCGAGTTGGCGGACCATGTGGAGGAGGGGATCATGGGCCTCCTCGGCCTCGACTTCCTCTCGGGCTAGGTAGGTGGTGGGCATATCCGCGCCTGCGTGGCCGTAGAGGCGGATGGTTTTCAGGTGCAGGAAGGCGGGTTTGCGGCGGGTGCGGACGTAATCGGCGGCCTCTTGGGCGGTTTTGTAGGTCTCGTAGATATCAAGGCCATTGGCGTGGAAATACTTCAGGCCGGGGCGGTGGCGGAAGGAATTGGCAATCCAGCCGGTGGGGGTTTTGGTCGAAATGCCGATGCCATTGTCTTCGCAGACGAACAGTAGCGGCAGGGGGAGCGACTGATAGGAGGTCCACCCTGCGGCGTTGAAAGCGCCTTGGGCGGTGGAATGGTTGGCGGAGGCATCGCCAAAGCTGCAATAGACGATGCCATCATCGGGGAGCTGAGCATGCTCTGGGCGATTTTTCTTTGCGGCACCAATGGCATAGGCGGCGCCGACGGCTTTCGGCAGGTGGCTCGCGATGGTCGAGGTTTGCGGCGGGATGTTGAGGGATTTGCTGCCCAGAACCTTGTGGCGACCGCCCGAGATTGGGTCATCGGACGAGGCCGCGAAGGACAGGAGCATGTCATAGGCGATGGTTTGCCCCGGCACTTGCCCCGCGCGAGCAATCTGAAACGCGGCGTCGCGGTAATGCAGGAAGGCCATGTCGGTCGGGCGCAGGGCGAGGGCTACGGCGGCCAACCCCTCGTGGCCGGAGGAGCCGATAGTGTAGAACCCGGTGCCCGCGCGCTGCATCTCGCGGGAAGTGCGGTCAAGCGCGCGGGAGGTGCAGGCGGCGCGGTAGATTGCCACGGCGTCTTCGGGGGTAAGGGGGCCAGAAGGCGGTTGACCTGCGGGAAAGTCGCGGGCAGCGACCCGGCGCAGGAAGTTTTCGTGCACGATGACTGAGCGGCCCATGATCTTCTCCCCATTTGCCGCATTTTTAGCCGATACCGCCGGGCTAAGATATTGAGAAGACAGCATGGGACTATGCAAAATAGGCATAGAGGCGGCTGGACTTATCGGCCCATGCGGTCTGGACATAAGAGGAAGCCGCGGTTTCCCGGAATATGGCGCGAAATCAGACCGCGCTGGGCGGTCCTTCCAAAGTGAGGTTGCGCCATGGACGGCTACACAAACGCCAATGACATTTCTGCGGTGGTCGCCGCCGACAAGGCGCATGTCTGGCACCATCTGAGCCAGCACAAGGGCTATGAACAGCCCGAGGTTGATCCCCGCATCATCGTTGAGGGCCGCGGCCTGCGGGTCTGGGATGCGCGCGGCAAGGAATATATCGACGCGGTGTCGGGCGCGGTCTGGACGGTGAACGTCGGCTATGGCCGTGAAAGCATCGCCAATGCGGTGCGCGATACCTTGTTGAAAATGAACTATTTTGCCGGGGTTGGTGGTTCCATTCCGGGGGCGTTGTTTGCCGAGCGGTTAATCTCGAAGATGCCGGGGCTAAGCCGGGTGTATTATTCGAACTCGGGCTCCGAGGCGAACGAGAAGGTCTATAAGATGGTGCGCCAGATTGCGCACAAGCATCACGGCGGCAAGAAGTGGAAAATTCTGTACCGCGAGCGCGACTATCACGGCACTACGATTGGGACGCTCGCCACCTCGGGTCAGTTGGAGCGGGCAGCGCAATATGGGCCCTATCCCGATGGCTTCGTGATGGTGCCGCATTGCCTTGAATATCGCAAACAGTGGGATGTCGAGAACTACGGCGAACGCGCGGCGGATGCGATTGAAGAAGTGATCTTGCGCGAAGGCGCCGATACCATTGGCGCGCTGGTGCTGGAGCCTGTGACCGCAGGCGGTGGGGTGATCACGCCGCCAACTGGATATTGGGAGCGGGTTCAGGAAATCTGCAAGAAATACAATATCC
>JBKJTI010000050.1:0-12425 GCA_046590425.1 Cypionkella sp.
CAGATAAACCTGCCAGACCTCGGTCACAAACGGCAGAAAGGCGATGACCCCCGCGCGGATCAGGTCGAGCGCTACCAGAAACGCGCGGCGCGGCAGCCGTTCAGCAACCGCTGCTGCAATTGGGGCCAGCGTTACATAGGCCACCATTTTGATCGCCAGTGCGGTTCCAAGGACCGCCCCGGCGTTATCCCCCGCGAGTTGCCAGGCCAAAAGCCCGAGTGCCACTGTGGCGAGACCAGTGCCTAAAAGTGCCACGAGTTGGGCTGCGAACAGGTGGCGAAAGGTCGGGTTGGATAAAACACTGAGCATTGGTTCTTCGCCAGGCCGCATCAATGCGCACCGTGGCCCTCCGGTTCTGTCATGCGGAACGGCAGATCGAGCGACTTGCCATTGGCGTGCAGGACGAGGCGCGCGTCGAACTCATGCGGCTCGGCCGGAGCATCCGTGCTTTCCAATCGGTGATGATCGCGCGCGTCCGGCATCAGGAATAACGTCTCGGGGCCAGCGGGCCGGTCGATGACGACCATCGCAGTTAATCCTTCGGCATGCCGGTCAATCGTCAGCCGCATCCGCTCTCCCTGCGGCGTGTCCACGATTTCCAACAAACCGTCCGCAAGTTCGCAGGTCACGATGAACGGGTCGGGAGCATGATGGTGGCCAAGGGTGTGAACCGCGGCCTCATCGTCGTGCTTGTGATCTGTCCCGTGCAGATGGGTGTGACCTTGAGCATGGCTGTGCTGCACGTGATGGGGATGGTCATGTCGGTCCGGCTTGCCCATAACCGTCGGCGCAGCAGGCGCTTCGATCCGGATGCTGACCTGCGACAAAACCGGAAGGTGGGCAAAAAGCTCGGCTTTCATCGCCGACACGATTTCCTGAGCCTCAGCGACGGTCGCCGACTCCTCTAGATGGACCGAAAGCTCGCCATGCAGCTTATGCCCCAGCCAACGTGCCTGCACCCCATGCACGCCGATCACGCCGGATATATGTTCGGCAGCGTGATCGATCTCTTCCAGAATGCCGGGTTCAACCCCGTCGAGCATGCGCGTCAGCACGGCGCGGGCTGATTGCCAGACGATACCAAAGATGGCAACTGTTATCAGCAAGCCGACGATTGGATCGGCGAGCGGGAAGCCTGCCCAGACGCCAGCCGCTCCAAGAACGACGGCAAGACTCGTGAACCCGTCGGTGCGGGCGTGGTAACCATCGGCAATAAGTGCGGCACTACTGATCTCTCGCCCGACGCGGATACGGAATACCGCTACTACCTCGTTTCCGATGAAGCCAATCAGCCCCGCGATGAACACCCATCCGAGATGGGAAATCGGTTCTGGATTGATCAGGCGGTTGATCGATTGGTAGCCCGCAACAAGCGCGGAGAACAGAATGATGGCGACGATGAACAGGCCTGCAATATCCTCTACCCGCCCGAGGCCATAGGTAAAGGTGCGTGATGGTTTGCGGCGCGCAAGCATGAACGCTACCCAGAGCGGGATGGCAGTGACGGCATCCCCGACGTTGTGGATCGTGTCGGCGAGGAGTGCCACGCTTCCCGAGAGAAACACGATCACAAGCTGCGCTGCCGCTGTGAGGGTGAGCAACACAAACGACCATTTGATCGCCCAAATCCCGCGCGATGTCGTGGCGATCATTGGGTCGATCACGCCATGTGTGTGACCATGCCCACCTTCGCCGTGGTCATGCCCATGACTGCCATGGCTGTGACCATGCCCGGCAAAGCTGTGCGCGCCTGTTCCGAAGCCAAACCAGTCAAGAACTTTCTCGCGCATTTCCGCCTCACAAATACTTGGTAATGAGCTTGAATTCTTCGACCTGTGCCCGCTGATCGCGCGGCAGCGGACCGGTGATGTCTTCCAGACAGTGGTCGATATGGTCGTGGATCAGCGATTTTTTGGCCTGCGCAACCGCCTTCTCGACGGCCTGCAATTGCTGCGCCACGTCGAGGCAAGGCCTCCCCGCTTCCAGCATCTCGATGATCGAACGCAGGTGACCATCCGCTCTTTTCAGGCGGTTGATGATGTCAGGGTGCGAGGTATGCGCTGATGTCTCTGTCATACTTACGTCCTATCCTCCTGGAGGGGATGCGTTCAAGCAGATTCTTGCGCTCAACGATGGGCTTTTGCGACCGGCACAGGCATGTTCTGGCTGTTCTGAGGTGTGGCGGCTTGCATCTGGCACATCAGTTGAGATAATCATGCCAGAAGAAATCCTTCGTTATGAAGAGATTGCATTACGAGTGCGAAGTGGCGGCGGGTGATGATCAGACACTGGATCTTTTGCGTGATGCGGCGGGCATCGGCTTTCGCCGTCGTCTGCGCGCTGATCCTTGCGCCGGTTATCATCGCTGCCACACATGGGCCCGGCTCGTCTGCAGATAATGCGCTGTCGGCCGAGGCTCTCTCGCACGAGCATTCGCACGACCTTCCAGATCCTGGGCAGTCCAGCGTCGCTCATGACGCAACTGACCACGAACACCAAACGCAAATGGTGCTTCCACAGTCCAGCGATTCCGTATTTCAGTTCAGCGCTATGCATCTTGGTACCTCCGACTTGACAGCAAACGGTGTGCTGGCCTCAGGCTTGAGGCGGCCCCCGAAGACAATGTCACTCTGAGCGGGTTGCCCGCCTGAACGGGTGCCGTCTACGGCGCCCAAACCTGACATTCTCAACCGGAAATCAACATGTTCTATCCACCACCTCCAAAGCGGGGGACCGGCGGCAATACGCTGCTCGGGCTTTTTTCCATCGCGGCACTCTTGCTGGTGCTGACCGCCCAAAGCGCGCTGGCCCATGCGGTAACCCTTGGCGACAAAGGCTATATCCAGGAAGTCACCGGGGTTAACATCATCCCGTATCTCTACCTCGGTGCCAAACACATGGTGACAGGCTACGACCACATCCTGTTCCTGTTCGGCGTGATCTTCTTTCTCTACGGGATGAAGCAGATCGGCACCTATGTGACGCTATTTGCCATCGGCCATTCGACCACGATGCTGGCTGGCGTCTGGTTCAATTTCGGCATCAACCCGTTTATAATTGATGCCATCATCGGCTTCTCGGTGGTCTACAAGGCGCTCGACAACCTTGGGGCTTTTCGTGCCTGGTTCGGCGTGCAGCCGGATACAAAGATGGCCACGCTGATCTTCGGGTTCCTGCACGGATTTGGCCTCGCATCCAAGATCATCGATTACAACATCTCACCTGACGGCCTTCTGCCAAACCTCGTTGCCTTCAACGTCGGTGTCGAAGTCGGCCAGCTGATCGCTCTCGCCGCGATCCTTCTGGTCATGAACCGGTGGCGGGCGACCCCATCCTTCGCGCGGCAAGCCTACACCGCAAATGTTCTGATGATGACCGCAGGCTTCGCGCTGATGGGCTTCCAGCTCGTCGGCTTGGCCGTGGCATGACCCGAGGAGAAAACTCATGCAAGCACAACGATTCGATATCCAGAAGGCCCCTGTGCCGCCGCTTCGGGCAGAGGCGCGTCCCGCTCCCGTCGCCCAACCGCTAGGGGTTGAAGCGACACCCGGCGGCTTGATCCGCAGCACTCTGCTAGCCGGCGGGGCCGCATCGGCAATCCTGATCTTCTTCTGGTTGCCTGCAGAATATGACATCGACCCGACAGGTATCGGCGGCCTGCTCGGACTTACCGAGATGGGCGCGATCAAGCAGCAGCTTTATGCTGAAGCGCAAGCGCAAGATGCAGCCGCAGCTTCCGCACCAACCGCCCCGATCGAAGCGAGCACCGACCCGAGCGTCCTAGAACGGCTGACCGCAATCGAAACCCAAATTGCGGCCATCGCCGACGTTGTAGGGGCCATTCCATCGGACGAGCTTGCAGCGGCCGTCGCAAAACCTGTTACCGCCCCTCCGTCCGAGCCTGCGCCGGAGCCTGTACCCACGCTCACAGTCGACGATGCTATAGCGGAGGCACTTACGACACCACCTGCTGCGGCTGAAGCTTCAGGTTGGCGCGAAGAACTGGTGTTCACTCTGGCACCCGCCGAAGCCAAGGAAATCAAGCTGGACATGGCGGCCGGGGATGTCGCCACATTCGAATGGACCGCGACGGACGGTGGCGTGAACTACACGCAGCACGGCGATGACGGTGGTGCGAACGAAGTCCGCTTTGAAGATGGTCGCGCGTCACCGGGACAAGTGGGCACGATGACGGCCCCGTTTTCGGGCAAGCATGGCTGGTTCTGGCGCAACCGGGGCGATACACCCGTGACGGTGACCCTGCGCGTCGGGGGGGCCTATGCGCAGCTTGTGGAAGTGAAACAGCCCTAAAAGCGCAAGACACAGGGGCGGAACGGTCCGCCCCTGTACTAAGCCGATGGCCCAAACCGTGCGGTCAGATCGAACGCGTCGCCGCGAAACATCTGACGGGCCATAGTGATGGTCTCTTCTCCCCTCCAGGTGCGACGCTCTACCAGCAGGCATGGCGCGCCAAGATCCACTTCCAGTGCCTTGGAGGTAAGGGCATCGGCCGGAACAGCGGCGATCCGGTGTTCAGCCTCCGTCCAGACCACATTCCCGAGAAGCCATGGCCCCGGCGGCTCTGTCCGAAAATCTGCCTCAGTTGCCTCGTTCACCGCATCCAGAAAAACATGCCGGTCCTCCAGAAGGACGGGCATGTCATCTGCCAGATGCAGGGAACGGATAAACCGGCTCTGTCCCAAATGATGTCCCTCAGCTCCGAGATGAACGCAGCACGGTGGACGAATTTCGTCCGTCAGAGCACGATACCCGTACTTTTCACCGCGTGCCTCGATCTCGGCCCGAATGTCTGGGATATTGAGGATAGCCGAGTGCATGCGCGGTCGAGCTACAGTGGTGCCCGCACGCCGATTGCGCAGGACCAGTCCCGACGTCGCGAGCGAAGCCATCGCCTTGTTCACCGTCATACGCGAGCAGCCGTATTGAGCCATCAGCACTGTTTCGGTGGGCAGGCGGAACCCAGGTTTCCAGTCGCCAGACAGGATACGAGCCTCGAAATCCGCGCGGATGCGGGCGTGGAGAGTTGTGGGGCGGTCGTCAGGGGCGTGATCATGCATGATCAGATCATGGCATGTGCGCCTGCACCCGCCAAGTGACAGGCCGCAGCGCCACCGTGCGCCACACCGCGCAGCGCTGGCTCTGCCTCTCGGCACTGCGTTTCGACAACAGGGCAACGAGTGGAAAACCGGCAGCCTGGCGGCGGGTTGCGCGGGCTCGGGGGATCACCTTGTAACAGGATCCGGGCGCGTGTCGCCTCGGTCCGAGGGTCGGGCGAAGGCACGGCAGACAGAAGCGCCTGAGAATAGGGATGCGCGGGGTCGGCAAACAAGGGTTTTGCAGCACCTTCCTCGGCTACGCGACCCAGATACATGACGGTGACCGCCGAGCAAACCTCACGAACAATAGCCAGATCATGAGCGACGATCACGATCGTAAGGCCGAGCTGCTCTTGCAGCCGCGCGAAGAGGTTGACGATCTGCGCCCGCACTGAGACATCCAACGCCGACAAAGGTTCGTCGCAGATCAAGAGCTGCGGCGAGAGCGCCAGCGCACGCGCAATAGCGACCCGTTGCCGTTGCCCGCCTGACAGCGAGCGGGGGAGACGATCCAAAACCGTGGCAGGCAACGCCACCAAGTCGAGCAACTCCTGCACTTTAGCGCGGCGGGCGCCCCTGTCGCCAAGCCCATGAATTTGGAGCGGTTCCTCGAGTGTCTGGGCAACCGTCTGGCGGCGGCTCATGCTGCCCAAAGGATCCTGAAAAATGAATTGTACGGCGCGCGCAAAGCCCTTGCGGTCGGCCTTCGCCCAATCGCCGCGGTCACGGTCAAGGATGGATACCTCCCCCTCAGTTGCGCTTTGCAGCCCGATCAGCGCGCGGGCAAGGGTTGTCTTGCCACAGCCCGACTCGCCCACGATGCCGTGGAAGGCCCCGCGCTGAACGATTAGATCCACGCCATCAACGGCCCGCACCAGACCTGCAGCAGTCTGAAAATGAACTTTAAGGCCTTTGGCAACGATGGCATCAGTCATAAGTCGCGATCCCTTCGGCGGCAATTACCACAGGGCAGGCAACACGGTGGGGCACGGCTGCCGTGCTAACCTTCTGCAATCGCGGGCGGCGTGTGTGGCATTGTGGCTGGGCTTGGTCGCAACGGTCGGCAAAGCGACAACCAGGTACTAGCTGCGCCTGATTGGGCGGGATGCCTGGAATTTCCTTGGTGCCGCTCGCAGTTTCTGACCGAAAGTCGGGTACGGATGCCAGCAGCCCACGGGTATACGGATGCACCGAGGCGGTCAGCACGTCTATGGCGCTGCCTTCTTCGGCAACTTGGCCCGCATAGAGCACGGCCACCCTGTCGGCCAAGACCGATACCGCGCCAATGTCATGCGTGATCAGTATTACTGCGATGCCATCGTCTTTCTGGATCTGGCGGATCAGAGCCAGGATCTGCGCCTGCACGGTGGCATCGAGCGCTGTTGTCGGTTCATCGGCGATCAGCACACGCGGGCGTGCCGCCAAGGCCAGTGCTATCATCGCGCGTTGCAGCATGCCGCCGGAAAGTTCGTGCGGGTAACGATCAAAGCGGTCCTCAGGGTCGGGGATGCCCAAGCGAGCCAGCAGCGACACCGCCTCGTTTCGCGCGGCTTCTGCTGATAATCCGGCGTACACCTGCGCTTGGCGTGCCAGTTGCGGGCCGATTTTGAGCATCGGATTAAGTGCGGACATCGGGTCTTGGAAAATCACGCCAAAGAAACCGCCACGCAGGTGACTAAGGTCGGCGGGTGACATCGACAGGATGTCCTTGCCATCCGCCCGAGCCGTGCCACGCAAATCTACCGCGACGCCCTCAGGCAACAGGCCCAATGGCCCCAAGGTCATGACGGTCTTCCCGGAGCCGCTTTCACCCACAATCGCCAACGTCTCTCCGGGAGCAACGTGAAAGCCCGCGCCGTCTACAGCACGTACCGATACAGTGGGGGTGTAGAGGTCGATTACCAGGTCTTGGACCTCATAGATGGCGCTCATGCCTCCACCTCATTCCGGGCAGTTTCTTCCGCAGCGCGGGCGGCTTTTTTACGCGCAAGGAAACTGCCCCGGACGGCGCGGGGGACTTTCTGAAGCGCAAACGCCTCGCCCAAGAGGTTAAAGCTGACAACCACAGCGGTAAGTGCAAGGCCCGGAATAATCACCAGCGCCGTATTTTCTTCGATGTAGGACATTCCGTCCACCAGCATCTGACCCCATTCCGGCGTCGGCGGTGCGACGCCAAGGCCGAGGAACGATAGTGTGGCAATTGCCAGCACCAGCGCTCCCGCATCGGCACTGGCATAAACCACGACCAGTCCCAGCACATGCGGCAGGATATGGCGCGTGAAGATCCAGATGTGTGAGGCACCCATGACCCGCGCGGCTTCAATATAGGGTTGCTGCAACTCAGCTACCACGACAGCGCGGCTCATCCGGGCGTAGTTTGCCCACCATGCCAGGGTCAGGGCGACGATCATCTTCCAGTAGTCGCTCATCCAGTCAAAGTTCGCGCCGGAAAACACGCCCATCAGGGCCAGCGCGATCACGAGCGACGGCAGCGCAAGGGCGATGTCGATCAGTGAAATCAGCACCAATTCCGTCTTGCCACCCACATAGCCCGCAAAGGACCCGATCACGACGCCGATAGCCAATGCCGCCACCAACACAAAAACCATCGCGACCAGCGAAGTCCGAGCACCGCCGATGATGCGGCTGAACATGTCACGGCCAAGATAATCAGTGCCCAGCCAATGCGCCCAGCTTGGCCCTTCCAGCAGGGCGGCATAGTCCTGTGCCGCAGGATCATGTGTCATGAGCCAGGGTGAGAAGATGCCGATCAGCACGAAGATCGTTGCGGGGGCAAGGATCGTCCAGGGCCAGTTACTCATGCTTTTCTGGGCCTCCGCAAACGCGGGTCGGCTAGCATGGCCAGCAGATCAACAATCAGGTTGACCGACACGAAGAACACCACGAACAACGTCAGTGTCGCCTGCATCCCGATGAAATCGCGGAACCGGATCGCCTCGATGAAAAAGGCCCCGACGCCGTTCAGGCCAAAGACACGCTCGACCACGATGGCGCCGATGATCATCAAAGTGAACTGCGCACCGAATGTCGTCATGTAGGGAATGGCGATGTTCGGCAGCGCCTCTCGGAACAGAACGGCCCGCCGGGTCAGGCCCTTGGCAAAGCCTGTGGTGGCAAAGGGCCGCGACATCGTGTCTTGCAGGTTCACCCGCACGACGCGGGCCAGGACGGAGGCCGGAAACAGGGCGATGGTAACCCAAGGCAATAGCCATGAGGTCAGGCCTGAGACGCCGAAACTGGGCAGAACCCCTAGCCAGACCGAAAACACGATGACCAACAGGGCCGCGACGAAGAAATTCGGCGTCGATGCTCCGACCAATGCCAGACCATGCAGGACCCGGTCCACCACCCCGCCGTTGGATGCGGCGCCGGCAATGCCCATTGCCAATGAAAGGACCAGCGCCAGCACCCCGCCTCCGACGAGCAGGGCCAGTGTCATGGGAATGCGTTCGGCGAATTCCTCGGCCATCGGTTTGCCGGTTCGCAGCGACACCCCAAAATCCCCGATCAGCGCGTCGCCCAACCAACGCGCATAGCGCAGCGGCAAGGGATCGTTCAGGCCCAGGTCATCAGCAATTCTGGCGATCATCTCGCCATCCGCGCCCGACCCTGCCGCCCGCTCAGCAATCAGGGCTGCGACATTGCCGGGTGCGGCAGTGACCAGCCAGAACGTCAGCGCCGTCGCCGCCAGCATCAAAAGAAGGGCAAGCCCCACCCGCCGCATAAACATGCGTTGCATCTGTCTTGCCCTCCTGTCGCGTTCAACCCAGCGTGATGCCCTTGAATGGGAGTTCATAGTCAGTGGCCGGAAGGGCAAAACCCTTGACCCGCGGATGCACGGCCCACAGGCGCTGCGTCACCACCAACGGACAGGCCGCCGTATTGTCGCGCAGCCAGTCATAGACGGCCTGCATGGCATCTTCACGGGCATCGCCGCCAGTTTCGAGTGCGGTGGCAACCAGCGTATCCAGATCGGGATGGACATAAATCTTGCCGTCCGGCCCAGTATCGGACGCGGTCACGAAAGACGCGCCAAGCGAGCCATGGGGATCATAAGGTGCGCCGTAGGTCCCAAAGAAGGTCAAGTCATAGTCGAATTTCGGACGGCGGTCGTGCATCGTTGCGTTGTCCACTGTCTCGATGTTGGTCTTGACGCCGACCTCCATCAGCATGCCCTGAATCATCTCGGCGATCCGCCGTGAGCCGGGGAAGGATTCTTCCGAGACGAGGAACACAATCTCCAGCGCTGCTCCATCTTTTGTCCAGCCCGTCCCGTCGCCGGCCCAGCCCCCTGCGGTCAGTGCCGCTTGCGCCGCAGCGACATCACGGGCGGGAACAGGCGTGCGGCTCCCGGCGGTCGGCACGGTCGCGGGGAAGATGTCGACGGTCGGGTCTGCAAAGCCTTCGAACAAGACCGTTGCCACCGCCGCCCGATCAATGCCAAGGAAGATCGCATCGCGCACGGCCTTATCCTGCATCATCGGTGACTTCGGCGAGAAGCCGAGGATCGTTGTCGCAGTGCCGGGTTCAGCCACGACAGTCATCCCTTCACTAGCGAGCGCCTGTGCACGGCGGGGTGAAAGCGCCGCTACCCAGTCGCCGCCGATCACGTCCAGCTCGCCTGCGCGCAGGGCGTTGGCCCGCGCAAGCTCGTCTGGCACGACCTTCAGTTCCATCCGCGCAAAAGTAGGCTTTTCGCCCCAATAGGCATCGTTACGCACAAGAACGGTTTCGGTCGAAGAATAGCTTTCCACAATCCACGGTCCGGTCCCGATAGGTTGGCCCACCGCCGCCTTGGGGGACAGGAACCGCACGGGGCGCACGATGGTCAGTTCCAACAGCGCCGCCGGTACCGGGCGTTTCAGCTTGACGATGATCTTGTTCGGGGCGTCGATGACGATACTGTCATAGGCGTCTGCGATCCCGATCCAGGAGAAATCCGCGACGCCCATCCAGCGTTTCAGGTTCCATTCTGCAGCTGTCGCGTCGAAAGGCGTGCCGTCCGAGAAGCTTACGCCTTCCCGCAGATCAAAACTGATCGACAGACCGTCCTCTGCGATGGTCCAGGCCGTGGCCAACCCAGGCTCAAGTGTACCGCCGGGGCCGTAATGGATCAGGGCATCAAAAACGGCAGAGTAGGACGACAGGGTGGAAACGTTCTGCAGCAAGTCGAGGTCGCCGGTCTCACCCGCAATAGCGACGCGCAAGGTGTCAGCATGGCCGTCAGCAAGAGCGATCCGGGGCAGGATGGAAAGGAACGACATTCCTGCCGTTGATGCAAGGAAAGAGCGGCGATCAAGTTTCAGCATGGCTTACCCCCGGTTGATTGGCTTTGGGGAAAGCCTAGCAGCGCGGTCGATAATGTATAGATGAAAACTTTTCCGGCGCGGCATTCATCGCAAAATGCCTACGAGCGTGCCAATATATCGAGCACCAAGGAGCCGCTGTTCGCTCTTTGCAGACGATCATAGGGCAGCGCACCACATTCGGTATCGTCCTTGAGCCGTGATTTCCCGGAGCAGCCCATTGGTCTCCATCCACAGGATATTGCGCTGCACCGCTGCGCGGCTCGCATTGGCCAAGGTGGCGGCCATGGGCGCTGAAACAAAGGGCCATGCCACAAAAGTCCTCCTCAAAGCTGGCGGGGTGCGCCCGGACATCTGTGACATCGCTGCTTCTGCGCGCGCCGACCAGGTCTCGACATCATCGAGATACCGAGTTGCGGTAGCCAGCGCACTTTCTATGCCGTTGAGCCAGCGGACAAGGCGTTCATCCGAAGTGCCGCCAGAGCGAAGGCCCCCTGCCCCGCCCATGGCCATGGGCACAAACACGGCCCCATGGAGGTCACTTGCCGCGATTCGACCTGCCGTGACCGCCGCCTCCAATCGATCCCCGTGCACACCGAGACCGGCGAGGCTCCACGTGTGGAACCCAAAGCAGGCGCGGGTGATCGGGTGCAAGTCACGCGCAGTCGCCATAAGGTCGAGCCAACTACCTGCTCGGAGCGTAAAGGGTTCGGCATCATCTGCCATTTTTTCTGGGTCGCGACGATCAAGGAATGCCGAAAAGTCAATCTCTGGTCCGGGTCCGCCAGACAGACGGCGCACCGCCCATCCGACGCGTGCGAGCGACGCTGTGTCGTCCTGAACGCCGGAAAGGCGCATGGAAATCCAGAGCGCCAGTCGATCCGGGGCGATCCGGTTACCCACGAACCAGCTGAGCTCCGCAGCTTCGATGAGGGCGAGCCGGTGCTGCCAGCCCTCCGGACCGCGGCGCAGTCGATCATTCAGCGCGCCGAGCCGGCCCGCCAACTTGGCGAGACGGGCGGCATTGCCTGCCTCAGCGCGTCTCCAATCGTCGAGGATTTGCGTTTCGCGCGGCTCTGCCCTTGGCCCGGGCGGCAGGCAATCTGGATCTTCTTCCATCGGTCCGGGAAGAAACCAGAGCTGATCTTCAGACGCCTGTTCGACCTCTTCATCGTCAGTGACGAAGGCATCAAATTCATCATATGTTATTGGGGTTTTGGGTGCCATATGTGCAGAATATAACGATTTTGCACTTTACCCAAGGGTTTTCTGGGATGCGTCCTGTCACCTTGTATAGAACGCGCGCGCGACGGTATGCGAGAACTCTCTGATCGCGATCAGCGTTAGGAAACCAAAGGGTTTCTGACGAACAGCGCCTCAGAAAGCATCCTTGCATCTGTTTACAAACGGTCGTTTACTCCTGACACCCGCATTTGCAAAAACAGGCCCCCTGCCCCATGCCACTTATCGGATACGCGCGCATTTCCACTGAAGATCAAACCGCCCTGCCCCAGGTTCAGGAGCTGCGCTCAGCTGGCTGCATGGAAATTGTCGAGGAACAAGCATCGGGCGGCAGTCGCACCCGGCCTGTTCTTGCGCGGGTGCTGGATCAGCTGCGGGCTGGCGATACACTGGTCGTGGTGCGGATCGACCGGCTGGCCCGCTCGCTCTCTCACCTCTTGGAGATCATTGAACGGCTGGAGGCCAAAGGTGCGCATTTCCGGTCCTTGCAGGATCCGATAGACACGGCGTCGCCTCAGGGCAAGTTCACGCTGCAAGTTCTGGGCGCTGCGGCCGAGTTTGAACGGGCCCTGATCCGCGAGCGCACCAAGGCCGGGCTGCGGTCCGCCAAAGCAGCGGGACTGATCGGCGGCAATCCGGGGCTGAAGGCGGGCGATCCCGTGGCCATCCGCAAGGCAAGGGCTGCGCGGGTGGAAAGCCATTTTCAGAAACTGAATGCCAGTGCCGACCAATGGGTACC
>JBKJTI010000075.1:0-23239 GCA_046590425.1 Cypionkella sp.
GGCTTGGCGAAACCAAGCGAGTTCAGCGGCTGATCAAACATCGAAAATTCCGGGGAATGGGGCGGCATTAAGGCCATTAGATCGCAATATAGGAAAATGCCACCTACTCTCAACCCCTGGCTTTACCCTTGTTTAAGCCCGTTCCGCCAAACTGGCTTGGCATGAACGAGGAACCTGTGATGTATCTCAAGAAAGTTGACGGCCCAAGGCAGGTCACTCTGCCCGATGGCAGCATCCTGACACGCGCCGATCTGCCACCGGTGGACACCTGTCGCTGGGTGGCCAGCCGCAAGGTCATAGTGGTCAAAGCCGTGATCTACGGTCTGATTTCTGAGGCTGAGGCCTTGGAACGCTACGCCCTGTCAGAGGAAGAATTTGTGCTCTGGCGGCAAGCTGTTGAAACCCATGGTGAAAAAGCCCTGCGCGTCACCACACTTCAAAAGTATCGACAACTTTAGATTGTTTTTGGGAATCTTATGGTCACAGTAACGTGTAGTTAACCATTGCCAGCCAAAGTTGTTAACGAACAAGAGCCTGTGACGGAGCCCCAGAATGCGAATCTTATTGGTCGAGGACGATCCTACCACATCCCGTAGCATCGAATTGATGCTGACCCACGCCAACTTGAACGTCTATTGCACCGATTTGGGTGAAGACGGCATCGATTTGGCGAAACTTTATGATTACGATCTGATTCTTCTGGATCTTAATCTGCCGGATATGTCCGGGCATGAGGTGCTGAGGCAGTTACGCCTCGCGCGCATTGAAACGCCTATCCTGATTCTTTCGGGCTCTGATGATACCGAGAACAAGATCAAAGGCTTTGGCTTTGGTGCCGATGATTACCTGACCAAACCGTTCCACCGTGAAGAACTGGTGGCCCGCATCCACGCGATCATCCGGCGTTCCAAGGGCCACAGCCAGTCGATGATCAAAACCGGCCGGGTAAACGTGAACCTTGACGCCAAGACCGTCGATGTCGAAGGTGCCACGGTGCATCTGACCGGCAAAGAATATCAGATGCTGGAACTGCTCTCGTTGCGCAAAGGCACCACGCTGACCAAAGAGATGTTCCTGAATCACCTCTATGGCGGCATGGATGAACCCGAGTTGAAGATCATCGACGTGTTCATCTGCAAGTTGCGCAAAAAGCTGGCAGAGGCGACGGGCGGCACCAACTACATCGAAACCGTCTGGGGGCGCGGCTATGTGCTGCGCGATCCGGGCCCGGCTTCAGCGCCACGACTCGCCGCCAGCGCTTGATCCAAGCCTCGCCTGTGCTTGCCCATTTCCCGCCCGCCGCATACGTTGAGCGAAACGGAAATGGGGGCGGCGATGGCGGTTGATCTTGAGCAGTTGACCGAGGCCGAGGCCCGGGCGGAACTCGCTCGGCTGGCTGAAGCGATTGCGGCCGCCAACCGCGCCTATCACACGCTGGACGCGCCAGAGCTTTCGGATTCCGAGTTTGATGCGCTGAAACGCCGAAATCTGGCGCTTGAGGCGCGGTTTCCAGCCTTGAAACGCGCCGATAGCCCCTCTGAGCAAATCGGTGGCGGCGTGGCCGATGGCTTTGGCAAAGTGGCACATGCCATTCGCATGCTGTCGCTGGAGAATGCGTTTGAAGACGGTGACATTGCCGATTTTGACGAACGGGTGCGCAAGTATCTTGGTACCGACAACGCTTTGGCCTATACGGCCGAACCAAAGATCGACGGTCTGTCCCTGTCCTTGCGCTATGAAAACGGCGTGCTGGTGCAGGCGGCGACGCGCGGTGATGGCGAGATTGGCGAGAATGTCACCGACAATGCCCGCACCATCGCGGATATTCCGCAGCTTCTGATCGAGGCGCCGCAGCTGTTGGAAGTGCGCGGCGAAGTCTATATGAGCCACGCTGATTTCGCCGCTTTGAACCAAAGGCAGGCGGCAAAGGGTGACAAGCTGTTCGCCAATCCGCGCAATGCCGCAGCGGGTAGCCTGCGGCAACTGGATGCCAGCATCACCGCCGCCCGCCCGCTGCGGTTTTTTGCCTATGCTTGGGGGGCCTTGTCAGCGCCTTTGGCCGCGACGCAGTTTGGCGCGATTGAGCGCCTTAACCATTTGGGATTTCAAACAAACCCTCTCACCGTTCTCTGCGCAGGGTCTGAGCAGATGTTGGCGCAGTATCGCCATATCGAGGCCAATCGGGCCACGTTGGGCTATGACATTGACGGCGTTGTCTACAAGGTGAACGATCTAGGCTTTCAAGCGCGGCTGGGCTTCCGCTCGGCCACTCCCCGCTGGGCGATTGCGCATAAATTCCCGGCCGAACTGGCTTGGACCCGGCTTGAGGCGATTGACATTCAGGTCGGCCGGACCGGGGCTTTGTCGCCCGTGGCGCGGCTGTCTGCGGTGACGGTTGGCGGTGTCGTGGTGTCGAACGCAACGCTGCACAATGAAGATTACATCGCCGGGCGCGACGCCAAGGGCAACCAGATCCGCGAGGGCCGCGATGTTCGGGTGGGTGATTGGGTGCAGGTCTACCGCGCAGGCGATGTGATCCCGAAGATTGCCGATGTTGACCTAGAGCGCCGCCCCGATGACGCGCAACCTTATGTTTTTCCTGATATTTGCCCGGAATGTGGCTCGGTCGCGCATCGCGAACCGGGCGATGCGGTGCGCCGTTGCACAGGGGGTTTGATTTGCCCGGCGCAAGCGGTAGAGCGGTTGAAACATTTCGTCTCGCGCGGGGCGTTTGACATCGAAGGTCTGGGCGCAAAGCAGATTGAAATGTTTTTTCACGACGCCGATCTGCCGGTGAAAACCCCTGCCGATATTTTCACGCTGGCGGTGCGGGACGAGGCCAATGGTCTTAAACGGTTGAAAAATCGCGATGGTTTCGGCGAGGTCTCGGCGAAGAAACTTTTCGCCGCGATTGAGGCCAAGCGCACCATTCCGCTGGATCGGCTGATCTTCGGCCTTGGCATCCGCCATGTCGGCGAGGCTGCGGCTGGCCTGCTCGCGCGGCACTACTCGACCTGGGAAGTCTTCGAGGCCGCGATCACCCATGCTCTGCCAGGCACTGCGGAATGGGCGGAACTCACCGCGATCGACGGGGTTGGCGCAGTGCTGGCGGGATCGCTGGTGGATGCGTTTCAAAACATTTCGGAGCGCGCGGCAATTGATGCCTTGGTGGCGCAGTTGCAGGTGCAATCCGTGCAAGCCCGCGCCCCGGTTGACAGCCCGGTGGCGGGAAAAACCGTGGTGTTTACTGGCACGTTGGAAAAGATGACCCGCGCCGAAGCCAAGGTGCGGGCCGAGGCTTTGGGGGCGAAGGTTGCAGGCTCGGTTTCCGCCAAAACCGATCTGTTGATTGCCGGGCCGGGTGCGGGATCTAAGGCGAAAGATGCCGAAAAGCATGGGGTTAAGGTGATCGACGAAGATCAATGGCTGGCTTTGATAGGTCAGGCATGAGTCGGCCGGAAATTCTTTTTCCACTTTTTGCCGGGTTGGAAACTCTGGACGGCGTTGGCCCAAAAACCGCGCAGGCTTTCGCCTTGCTCGGGGTGGAAAAGCCGAAAGACCTGCTGTTTTTGCTGCCACATTCCGCTGTGGACCGCTCGCGAAAAGCCTCGATCCGCGATGTGGTGCCGCCCTGCACAGTGACGGTCGAGGTTGAGGTCGGCAGCCACTTCCCGCCCCGCCAGAAGGGCCGCCCCTACCGGGTGATGGTGCACGATGCGGCGCTGGAGTTCCAATTGGTGTTCTTCCACGCGCGCGGCGACTATCTGCAAAAGCTTCTGCCGACAGGCCAGCGCCGTCTGGTATCCGGCAAGGTGGAACTGTTTGATAATATTGTGCAAATGGTCCACCCGGATCATGTACTACGCCCCGAAGAAGCCGGCGAGCTGCCGTTGTTTGAGCCGGTCTATCCGCTGACCGCCGGCGTCACCCAGCGGCAGGTCGCCAAAGCTGCCGCCTCGGCTCTCGCACGGGCGCCGCTTGTGCCAGAGTGGATCGACCCCAATCTGAAGGCGCGTGAGGTTTGGCCGGATTGGCGCACGGCTTTGGAGGTCGCCCATGCGCCACAGGATCAGGCTGGTCTGTCCTTTACCCATCCTGCCCGGCAACGTCTTGCTTATGATGAGCTTTTTGCGCATCAGCTGACTCTATCTCTGGCGCGCGCCCAGCTTCGTCGTGGCAATGGCGTGGCAAGCATCGGAACCGGCGCGCTTCAAGCCAAAGTCTTGGCCTCACTGCCCTATGCGCCGACAGCGGCACAAACCCGCGCCGTGGCCGAGATTGCGCAAGACATGGCGCAGCCGCTGCGGATGAATCGTTTGCTGCAGGGCGATGTCGGTTCGGGCAAGACCTTGGTGGCCTTCCTCGCGCTGCTGACGGTGGTTGAGGCGGGCGGGCAGGGCGTGTTGATGGCGCCCACCGAGATTTTGGCGCGCCAGCACCGTGAAGGGCTGTTGCCTTTGGCCGAGGCTGCGGGCATCCGGTTGGAGTTGTTGACGGGGCGCGACAAGGGCACAGAGCGTGCGGCCAAACTGGCCGCATTGCAGGATGGCCAGATCCAGATCCTGCTAGGCACCCATGCGGTGTTTCAAAAGGATGTGCATTTTCAAGATCTTCGCCTTGCAGTGGTCGATGAACAGCATCGCTTTGGCGTGGCGCAACGCATGGAACTGGGCGCAAAGGGGCAGGCGGCAGATGTGCTGGTGATGACCGCCACGCCGATCCCGCGCAGTTTGGCGCTGGCGAGTTACGGCGATATGGATGTCTCGGTGCTGGATGAAAAGCCCGCCGGGCGCAAGCCGATCAAGACGGTGATGATTTCCGGCGCGCGGATGGATGAGGTGGTGGGGCATTTGGCGCGGGCCGTGGCCGAGGGGCGGCAGGCCTATTGGGTCTGCCCTTTGGTCGAGGAATCCGAGTCCGTCGATTACGCCAGCGCGGTGGAGCGCTTTGAAACTTTACGCGCGGCTTTGGGCGATATGGTGGGGCTGGTGCATGGCCAGATGCCGGTGGCCGAGAAAGACGCCGCGATGGCGCGGTTTGTCGCCGGGGTGACCAAGGTTTTGGTGGCGACGACGGTGATAGAAGTCGGGGTCAATGTGCCGAATGCCTCGATCATGGTGATCGAGCGCGCCGAAATCTTTGGCCTTGCACAGTTGCACCAGTTGCGCGGCCGGGTCGGGCGGGGCAGCGCGGAATCTACCTGCCTGTTGGTCTATCAAGCACCGCTTTCGGAAAGTGGCGAGCGGCGGTTGAAGGTGATCCGCGATACCGAGGACGGCTTTCGGATATCGGAAGAAGATCTGTCGATGCGCGGTGCGGGCGATCTGATTGGCACCGCGCAATCCGGCCTGCCACGCTTCCGTGTCGCCGATCTGGAGCGGCAAGCGGGCCTGATGGCCGTCGCCCAATCAGATGCGCGGGCATTGTTGGCACTGGACCCCGATCTGACCAGCCCGCGCGGCAAGGCGGCGCGGGTGCTGCTGTGGCTGCTTGATCAAGATCGGGCGATAAAACTGATCTCTGTTGGCTGAGACCTCACAATCTGTGTCTGGAGCTTGGGTAGCAATCCTGCGCGTGGGCGTTTCGTTCTCATATGTTCACAAATGTTCTCATAAAGTTCTTTACAGGCGGTTAAGAACATGAGAACAATAGGGCAACAAGCAAACGGAGGTCGCAATGTTCACCGAGATTATCGAAATCCTGAAACGATCCAACTCCAGCCTTATGGCTGACGCTGTAGGTGTTGTTTCGCTGTTTGCGCTGCTTTTCGCCGGATTGGGGATGTCTGGAACCCTTTGAAGGTTCTGCCTGCGGTCTTACTAAACCGGGCCCGCGCATCTGTCCCCAAGCGATGCGCCTCGTGGCTGCCCCGCCACAGCCTTGGTGAAAGAACGCCACTTTCCGCCGCCATCCCGTTGGATGTGCGGCGGTTTTTTATACGGCCGCTGCTTGCGCGGCAGCCTCACAGGCGGCATCCAGCACCAAAAGAATCGAGGCATGGCGGTTCTTATAGTCGCGTGCTGGGATTAACACTTCGTAACCCTGAAACGGCGCGGCAGGCACCGGGCCACTTTCTTTCAACATCGCCCGCAGCATCTCGCGCGCGGCCTCCAGTTCTGCAAGGCTCCGGCCCAGAATCACCCCGCCCAAAATCGCAGCCGAGGCTTGACCCAAAGCGCAGGCCTTTACATCTTGCGCGAAATCCGCGACTCGCCCGGCTTTCATCACCAGATCGACCGTCACCGTTGATCCACACAGCGGCGAGCGTCTGCGCGCCGTGCCCGTCGGGGTGGGCAGGCGGCCCAGATGCGGAATGTCGGCGGCCAGCGCCAAAATCCGCCCCGAGTAGAGTCTGACAAGATCGCTATCGCTCATGACTTCCCCTTTTCTAACCCGCAAGATAAGCCGACAGCACGCCGCAGCCAAGGAGCAGCCGATGCAATTTGACGTCACTACGCTGGCTTATGATGCCAATGGCCTGATTCCCTGTATCGCGCAGGATCACGCGTCTGGCGAGGTGCTGATGATGGCCTGGATGAGTGCGGAATCGCTCGCGCGCACGCTGGACACTGGGGCGATGACCTATTGGTCGCGGTCGCGGAAGGCGTTTTGGGCCAAGGGCGAAACCTCGGGGCACATTCAGCGGCTGGTCGAAATGCGCGTCGATTGCGACCGTGATTGCCTGCTGGCACTCGTGACGCAACAGGGGCCGGCCTGCCACACCAACCGGCGCAGCTGCTTCTACACGGCAGTGCGCGATGGCGTTGAAGTGGTGGTTTGCGAACCTTTATAGCCCGACCAAGCGGCGAATATCGGCAGGTGTGGCCCCCTCGGCCCGGTATTTTGACAAGGCGCGGGCGTCGTCTCGTTTGGCCAAACGTTTGCCCTGATCATCACGGATCAGGCGGTGGTGGTGGTAGATTGGGGAGGGAAGGCCCAGAAGTCGTTGTAAAGAAACGTGAATCCGGGTGGCTTCGGAGAGGTCGGCGCCGCGCACCACATCAGTCACGCCTTGTGCTGCATCGTCCAGCACCACCGAGAGGTGATAAGAGGTGCCCATGTCACGGCGTGCAATCACGAAATCACCAACGTCTGTCTGCATATCCTCGGGTGAAAACTCAATCAGCCCGGATTGGCCGTTCGGACCAATCCCGATTTCGCGATAGGATGTATACCATTGCCAACCGCCATTAGCGCTGTCGATCCTATGTTCAAAAACCAGACTGTCCGCGATGTAGCCCAAATCGAGCCGAAGATTGGCGTCATTGGGCCTTGGATAGGCTTCGGGAAAGCTGCGCTCATAAGACATTTCGCTACGACATGTGCCGGGGTAGATTATGCCATCTGGGCCAACCGGAACTTCAGCGCCTTCTTGCGGCGCGCAAAGCGCTATTTCGATATCGCGACGCCTGCAGCGACAGGGATAGATCAGCCCGCGCAGCCAAAGACCGTCAAGCGCCTTGCTATAGTCTAAAAGGCGATCTGACTGGCGCTGCGGTACTTCATCCCACCAGATGCCAAGCCATTGCAAATCATCGTAGATCTGCCGCTCCCATTCCGGCTTGCTGCGGCTGGGATCAATATCCTCAATCCGCAGCAGAAATTTGCCACCCACGGCCACCGCCATATCATAGGCTAAAAGCGCCGAATAGGCATGGCCCAAATGCAAAGGCCCGGTGGGCGAGGGGGCGAAGCGGGTTACGAAAGCCATTCCGTGAACGATTCCTTCGCCCGATCAGTGTAGGCCTTGTATCGGTCTTTGCGCCCCTTGCGGCCACCACGCGCGTCAATCGGGGGAAACAGCCCGAAGTTCACGTTCATCGGCTGGAAGGTTTTCGCCTCGGCCCCGCCGGTGATATGGGTAATCAGCGCGCCCATCGCGGTGTCGGGCGGTGGTGGCGGCAAGATGCGGCCCTGCAACTCGGCGGCAGCCATCCGGCCCGCCAGCAGACCCATCGCCGAGGATTCGACATAGCCCTCCACCCCGGTGATCTGGCCCGCAAAGCGGATACTGGGCCGTGATTTCAGTCGCATTTGATCATCGAGCAAGGTGGGTGAGTTGATAAAGGTGTTGCGGTGGATGCCGCCCAACCGCGCGAAACTGGCATTGTGCAGCGCGGGAATCATTTTGAAAACAGAGGTTTGCGCGCCGTATTTCATCTTGGTTTGAAAACCGACGATGTTGTAAAGCGTGCCCAGCTTGTTGTCGCGGCGCAGTTGCACGACGGCATAGGGTTTCATCGGGTTGTGGGGGTTGGTCAGCCCCACCGGCTTCATCGGGCCAAATCGCAGGGTTTCACGGCCCCGTTCAGCCATCACTTCAATCGGCAGGCAGCCGTCGAAATAACCGGCCGTCTCGCCCTCATGAAATTCGGTTTTCTCCGCCGCCAGCAGCGCGTCGATGAAGGCGTAGTATTCTTCCTTGGTCATCGGGCAATTCATATAGGCGGTTTGTTCTTCCACCGTCTCGCCCTTGTCGTAGCGGCTTTGCATCCAAGCCAGCGACATATCCACCGAATCCGCGTACACAATCGGCGCAATCGCATCGAAAAATGCCAAAGCATCTGCTCCGGTTGCGGCACGGATGCTGGTCGCCAAGGCGCCCGAGGTCAGCGGCCCGGTCGCAATAATCCAACTGCCTTGATCTGGCAGCTCCGTCACTTCCTCAAACGACGAGGAAATCAGCGGATGCGCGTTCAGCTTTGCAGTCACAGCCTCGGCAAACGGGTCACGGTCCACCGCCAGCGCACCGCCTGCCGGCAGACGATGCGCTTCCGCCATCGCCATGATCAAACCGTTGGCCGCCCGCATTTCCCAATGCAGAAGCCCCACGGCATTGCGCTCGTCATCATCCGAGCGGAAGGAATTCGAGCACACCATTTCGGCAAAATTGCCGGTCCGGTGGGCAAAGGTCACCACTTTTGGCCGCATCTCGTGGATCACCACGCGCACGCCTTGCTCTGCCGCTTGCCAAGCCGCTTCTGATCCGGCCATGCCGCCGCCGATGATGTGCAATTCTTGTGTCATGAGGGCGATGTAGCCCTGCAGGCCGTCTAGATCAAGGCAGCACTAGATCAGAGCAATGCGTTCGCGGTGTGCCGCATCGGGAAAGCGGCGATAGAGCCCGACCTCGATCTGCGCGATCATCTGATGCATGTGGTCATATCGTCGCTCGGCGGCCTCGTCCGGTGTGGAAAGCGCGGTGAAAGCCGCATCCAGATCGGCAAGCCCGCCCACATCAATTTCCAACAGAAAATCGGTATGCGTGCCAGAGGCCAGCCGGAATTTACGCCGCAACAGCCGCCACTCCAGGATCAGGCCCTGGGTTTTCAGATAGCTCATCCACGCCTCTACCGCCGCCGCAAAGGCCAAAGCGCGGGCGCCGTCTTTCAGCTCGATCATGCAATGATAGATGTTCATGCCACCTCCTGTCCGCATCAGGAAAGCAACAATTCCTTGCCAAGCCGTTAAGCGGGCATGAAAACGGGCCGGGGTTTCCCCCGGCCCGTCCGCATATTTTCATCAAGTTTAGCGCTTGTCGACAGCCACAGCGCCCGCGCCATGCGCGAACAGCATCAGGAAGCCGCCTGCAATCGCGAAGTTTTTCAGGAAGTTGGTCATTTGCGCCGGGTCGGACGGGTTGTGATACAGCACAGCCGCGACGATGCAGAACCCAGCGCCCAGCAGCGCCATGATCCGGGTCTGGTAGCCGAGCAGCATCGACGCACCCAAGGCCAATTCGAAAATAATCGCGGGCCAAGCCAAGATCGCCGGCAGACCGGCCGAAGCCATATAGCCTGCAAAACCAGCGACGTCGCTCAGTTTGCCAAAGCCTGCGATCAAAAACAGCGCGCCGATGAAGATACGCGCAACCAGCGGGGCGTAGGGAGAGAGTTTATCCATGACTAATCCTGATATCCGGTTTCTGTGGCCAAGCCCGCTCTTGGGTTTCGGCATCTGAACGGGTTTAACCTGTGGCAGTAATGCATGAAATAGCTGTCAGCGCGCGCGCGATCTGCGGTGATGCACAGAAAAACGGTCAGTTTTCGGCGCTCGCCCACAGCTTTTGGCGATGCTGCTGCACAAATGCTACGGGATTTTGGCCCAGATCATACCCCAGACTTGCGGCTTTTTCGAAGAAACCGGTGGCGGGCAAGCCTTGCGCCAACCGCCCCGCGCAAAGTGCTGCACGCAATGGTTGGTCTGCGGCGGCATCCACTTCCATCAACATTTCAAGCGCTTGCGTTAGTTTTGCAATCGCGCCGGGGCCGGGAATGGCCAGATCGCGCGCCAGTGCGCCGTATGTGATCGTCTGCTGAAGCGCGGCCAGTTCTGCCAGCCGCGCCTCAAGATTATTCATCAGCCTGTTCAGCCACCCGGGCGACGGAAACCACTTCTTCACCTTTTCCGGTGTTGAATACCTTCACCCCACCTGCAGAACGGGATCGGAATGAGATTTGGTCAACGGGCACCCGGATGGATTGCCCTGTGGAGGTTGCAAGCATGATCTGATCGCTCATATCGACCGGGAACGAGGCCACCAATGGCCCGCCGCGCATCGCGCCATCCATTGCCTTGACGCCCATGCCACCACGCCCGCGCACCGGATAATCGTGGCTGGAACTGAGCTTACCCGACCCCGAGGTGGTGATGGTCAGGATCAGATCCTCAGCCGCAGACATTTCAGCATAGCGTTCCGTGGAAAGCTGGCCTGCGCTGACGGCTTCTTCATCGTCATCGGCTTCGCTTTCGTCCTCAACCGCCCCCGCCATCAGGCGACGCTGCTTGAGATACGCCGCGCGCTCATCGGGTTCGGCCTCAAAATGCCGGATGATCGACATCGACACCACTTTGTCGTCTTTGCCCAAACGCACACCGCGCACCCCGGTCGATCCGCGCGATTTGAACACGCGGATTTCCTGCGTCGAGAAGCGAATAGCCCGCCCGCCCGCTGTCACCAGCATGATATCGTCGTTCTCGTCGGCAATCGCTGCGTTCACCAAGAACACGCCTTCGGGCAGCTTCATCGCGATTTTGCCGTTGCGCATCACATTGGTGAAATCCGACAGATCGTTCTGCCGCACATCGCCGTCCGAGGTGGCAAACACGATTTGCAGCTCTTCCCACTCGGCTTCCGGCGCATCCACCGGCATCAGCGCCGCAATGCTAACCCCTTGCGTGATCGGCAGAATATTGACCATCGCCTTACCCTTCGCCGTCCGCCCCGCCAAGGGCAACCGCCAGGTTTTCAGCTTGTAGACCATGCCATCGGTCGTGAAGAACAACAGGTTCGTATGGGTGTTGGCGACGAAAAGCGTGGTGACCACATCGTCTTCCTTGGTCGCCATTGACGACAAGCCCTTGCCGCCGCGGTTCTGGCTGCGGAAATCGATCAGCGGCGTGCGTTTGATATAACCGCCGGAGGTGATGGTGACGACCATATCCTCGCGCTCGATCAGGTCTTCGTCTTCCATATCGCCGGCCCAATCGACGATTTCGGTGCGACGCGGCACGGCGAACATCGACTTCACTTCGGTCAGTTCGGTCGAAATGATCGCCATGATGCGTTCACGCGAACCCAGAATCTCAAGGTAATCCTTGATCTTACCGGCCAGTTCTTGCAACTCGTCGGTGATTTCCTTCACCCCCATCGCGGTCAGGCGTTGCAGGCGCAGATCCAGGATCGCGCGGGCTTGCAGTTCCGACAGGTTATAGGTGCCGTCGTCGTTGATCGGGTGGCTGGGGTCATCAATCAGCTTGATATAGGGGATGATTTCCCCCGCAGGCCAGCGCCGGGTCATCAGCCGTTCACGGGCTTCCGCCGGATCGGCAGACGAGCGAATGGTCGCCACCACTTCATCGACATTCGAAACCGCCACGGCCAGACCGCACAGGATATGGCTGCGTTCGCGGGCACGGCGCAATTCATAAGCGGTGCGGCGCGCTACAACTTCTTCGCGGAAGGTAATGAAATGCCTAAGGAAATCGGCCAACGTCAGTTGTTCAGGCCGCCCGCCATTCAGCGCCAACATGTTGCAGCCAAACGAGGTTTGCATCGGTGTAAACCGATACAACTGGTTCAACACCACATCCGCCGTCGCATCGCGCTTCAGCTCAATCACCACCCGAACGCCGATCCGGTCGGATTCGTCCTGCACATGGGCGATGCCTTCGATCTTTTTCTCGCGCACTTGCTCGGCGATAATTTCGATCATCCGGGCCTTGTTGACCTGATAGGGCACCTCATCAATGATGATGGCAAAGCGGCCCGACCGAATTTCTTCAATCCGGGTCTTGGCGCGGATGATGACGCTGCCACGGCCCTCCAGATAGGCTTTGCGCGCTCCGGCACGGCCCAGAATGGTCGCACCCGTCGGGAAATCCGGGGCGGGAATGATTTCCATCAACTGCTCAATGCTGATGTCGGGGTTGGCGATCATTGCCAATGTGCCGTCGATCACTTCGCCCAGGTTGTGCGGTGGGATGTTGGTGGCCATCCCCACTGCGATACCGCCCGCACCGTTGACCAGCATGTTCGGGAAACGCGCGGGCAGCACCGTCGGCTCGCGGTCTTTGCCGTCATAATTGTCTTGGAAATCAACGGTTTCTTTGTCGATATCCGCCAGCAGGAACGCCGCAGGCTTGTCCATCCGCACTTCGGTATAGCGCATTGCCGCCGCCGTATCGCCGTCCATCGAGCCGAAATTGCCCTGCCCATCCAGCAAAGGCAGGCTCATCGAGAACGGCTGCGCCATCCGCACCAGTGCGTCATAGATCGCGGAATCGCCATGCGGGTGGTATTTGCCCATCGTATCGCCGACTGGACGCGCCGATTTGCGGTAGGGTTTGTCGTGGCTGTTGTTGGTCTCGTGCATCGCGAACAGGATGCGCCGATGCACCGGTTTCAAGCCGTCGCGCAGATCGGGGATCGCGCGGCTGACGATCACGCTCATCGCGTAATCGAGATAGGCGGTTTTCATTTCGGCGGCGATGTCGATCTGCGGCCCATCATGATGCATGCGGATCGGTTTTTCGTCAGCCGTTTCAGGGGTTTCCGGAGTGTCGGTCACTTGGGCCGCGCCTTCCTGTATTGGGTCTAGATATGGTTGCCGCTACCTTACACTATCGCGCATTTGGGGTGCAAGGCAGGCGCGCAAATGGCTTTGGCAGCAGCGCGATGTGAGTGATAACACTCTGTTTTCATTGAAAATTAATATGTGGGGCGCAGAATAGGTATGTGGGCTTTGGAAAGGCAGGCACCCCATGCACGCCACTGAGACGGAATTGATGCTGAAAGGTTACGGGCTGACAACGGCAGAGCTATACTACCGGATGCCAGATTACCTTAATGTTCTCAATAGCTTCACCTGGCAAGACTATGATTTGGCCCCGGATTATCCGCAGCTTTTCGGCTTTATCGAGTTTTGGCAAAGCCAGATCGAAGGCCCGCTGCATTCGGTGCGATTCACCCATCGCAAGCTGATCGCACCGGGGGAATGGCGCAATGTTGTGGGCGAATTTCGGCTGCATTAGCCCCGCTTGCCAATTCAACCCGGCGCGCGGATAAGCAGCGCTGAGGTTTTGAAGGCGGCGATCATGACAATTCTGCCACAGCGCGCCCTGACGCGGGTTGAGGATCTTGTGACGGCAGGGCTCGTCCCCGCCGATCAGATCGACGCGTTGCGGCAGGTGGCCGAGGCTTTCCGCATCCGCCTGTCCGCCGAAATGCAAGCGGCGTTAGCCCATGACGCTGACCCGATTGCCCGGCAATTCCTGCCCGATTTGGCCGAGTTAACCATCCGCCCCGAAGAACTTCACGACCCCATCGGCGACACCACCTACAGCCCCACCCCTGGCCTGACCCATCGCTACCCGGATCGCGTCATCCTTGCCGCCACCCACACCTGTGAGGTCTATTGCCGCTTCTGCTTCCGCCGTGAAGCGGTGGGCGACGAGGGCGCATTGCCCGAGGCCGATCTGGAAGCAGCCCTCGCCTACATCGCCGCCACCCCGGCGATATGGGAGGTGATCTTGACCGGCGGCGATCCTTTGGTGCTGTCGCCGCGCCGCCTCTCCGCCCTGATGCAGCGGTTGTCTGCGATTCCGCATGTTGAAATCATCCGCTTTCATACCCGCGTCCCGGTGGTCGCCCCGGCGCGGATCACGCCGGAGATGATCGACGCGTTGCGGGCGCGCCCCACCACCTACCTTGTGCTGCACACCAACCACGCGCAGGAAATAACTCCCGCCGCACAGGCTGCGCTGAAACGCCTCGCCGATGCCGGGATTCCGCTGCTGTCGCAAACCGTTCTGCTGCGCGGCATCAACGCCGATGCCGCCACGCTTGAAACCCTGTTCCGCACCCTGCTGCGCCACCGCGTGACGCCCTATTACCTGCATCACTGCGACCTTGCCCGCGGCACCAGCCATTTCCGCACCACGATTGCCGCAGGTCAGGCGATCATGGCCCAGTTGCGCGGCAGGCTATCCGGCATAGGCTTGCCAACCTATGTGCTGGATATCCCAGGCGGATTAGGCAAAGTGCCGATCGGGCCGGGCTATGTTGAGGCCGATGGCGACAGCTATCAGATCACCGACTGGCAGGGCAGGCGGCACTCTTACCGCGACCCGGCTTAACCCGCGCGCAAGATCATCCCAAACAGATCGCGCGGATCATCGGGGTCGGCGATCATATCCAACTGAGTGAACAGCCCGGTTTCCGCGAGCTTGGAGCGCACATAGCGTAGCGCGCTGAAATCCTCGACCGCGAAGCCCACAGAATCAAACAAGGTGATCTCACGCGCATCCGTGCGACCCTTGGCTTGGCCGTTGATCACCTGCCACAATTCGATCACTGGATGATCTGCATCCAGTTGCTGAATCTCGCCCTCAATCCGGGTCTGCTCGGGGTATTCGACAAAGATCGACGAGCGCAGCAGAATATCCTTGTGCAACTCGGTCTTGCCGGGGCAATCTCCGCCCACCGCGTTGATATGCACGCCAGAGCCGACCATATTATCGGTCAGGATCGTGGCATATTGCTTGTCGGCGGTGACGGTGGTGATGATCTGCGCACCCAAAATAGCATCTTCCGGCGTCGCACAAGACACCACCTTCAAACCACGTCCCGCCAAATTAGCCGCACATTTCGCCGTCGCCGCCGGGTCAATGTCGTAAAGCCGCACCTCGGTAATCCCGCAGATCGCCTTAAAGCCCAGTGCCTGGAATTCCGATTGCGCGCCATTGCCAATCAGCGCCATAGTGGTTGATCCTACCGGAGCCAGCCATTTCGCCGCCATCGCAGAGGTCGCAGCCGTTCGCAGCGCCGTCAGGATGGTCATCTCGGAGAGCAGCACCGGATATCCCGTCGCTACATCTGCCAAAAGTCCAAAGGCTGTAACGGTTTGCAAGCCTTGCTTCATGTTGCTTGGGTGACCGTTGACATACTTAAATCCATAAGTCTCACCGTCTGAAGTCGGCATCAGTTCGATCACGCCGACATCGGAATGCGAAGCCACCCGAGGGGTTTTGTCGAACAGCGGCCAGCGGTGAAAATCGGCTTCAATCTCGGTGGCAAGGTCGATCAGAACCCGCTCCACCCCCAGATGCAGCACCAGTTTCAACATGTTATCGACAGAGACGAAGGGCACATAGGCCTGATGCGACGGCGTGTTCATGGCGTTCCTCAAAAGCTGCGGGTGGGGCGGTCGAAGACCTTGCGGCCCATCAGGGAGCCTACCAATTCGACCATCAGTTTGGCGGTACGGCCGCGCTCATCAAGGAAAGGATTCAGCTCGACCAAATCCAGCGAGGTCACAAGCGCGGATTCGTGCAACAGCTCCATCACCAGATGCGCCTCACGGAAGGTCGTCCCGCCTGGAACCGTGGTGCCCACCGCAGGGGCAATCGACGGATCGAGAAAATCCACGTCCAGCGAGACATGCAACATGCCGCCCGCCGCGCGCACCATATCCAGAAACTCCCGCAAGGGGGCGACGATGCCGCGCTCATCCAGCACCCGCATGTCATTGATCGCAAGGTCATGTTTCAGCAGCGCCGCATGTTCCGCCGGATCGACCGAGCGGATGCCATAAAGACAAATCCGCGCCGCCGGGATCGGTGCGGGGAAGCGCGGAAACGCCTCAAATCCCTCACGGCCCGCAATATAGGCCACGGGGGTGCCGTGCAGATTGCCGCTTTGCGTGGTCAGCGGGGTGTGGAAATCCGAATGGGCATCCAGCCAAAGCAGAAACAACGGGCGATCTACCCGTGCAGCATAGGTCGCGGCCCCGGCGACCGTGCCCAAAGCCAGCGAATGATCTCCGCCCAGAACGATCGGCAAGCCACCGCTGCTCAGCGCATCATCCACCTTATCGGCCAAAACTTCGGTCCAGCCCAGCACTTCTGCCAGGCTATGCACCGCCGGGTTCGGACAACTGACCGCCTGCAGCTCCGGCAGCACCATATCGCCCCAATCCTCCACGCCATGGCCCAATTCGCGGATGGCCTGCGCCAGACCTGCAACGCGATACGCGGTTGGCCCCATCACGCAGCCGGGGCGGCGCTGGCCTTCGTCAATCGGCGCACCGATCAGAATGGTGTTGGGCATGGGATTCTCCTTTGGCGCGATACTCTTTCCATCTTGCGTCGAATCATACAGATATTTATGGCGATCCGCATAAGCCGCTTCGCATAATGGCAGGAAAATTGCCCATGTTGGATGAAACCGATACCCGTCTGATTGCAGAATTGCGCCGCGATGGCCGCGCGGCTTTGTCCGACCTTTCCGAACGCCTGGGCCTGTCGCGCGCCACCGTCCGCACAAGGATGGAGCGGCTGACTGCCAAGGGCGAAATCGCCGGGTTCACCGTGCTGACACGTTCCGATGTCGCAGAAGCCCCGGTGCGCGGGCTGATGATGATCATCATTGAGGGCAAGGGCGGTGAGAAAGTGATGGCGCGGCTGGCAGGCATCCCTGCGGTGATGGCTGTGCATTCGACCAATGGAAAATGGAGCCTGATTGCCGAGATTTCCACCCAGACCCTGATCGAGTTGGACGAGGTGATCAACCGCATCCGCAACATCGACGGCGTTTTGACCTCGGAAACCAACCTGCTGCTGTCAACGCGCAAGGCCGGGCGGCGTTGAAGCAGCCCGCCGCTGCCTGTTCGTTCAAACAAGATTAAAATTTGCGTCCCACCCCAGCGGCCTCACCCCTTCGGGTCTTGGCCGCTGAATGGTTTCATCTTGGCGAAAATACTCCCGCCGGAGGCTCCTGCCATGGACGGTGCAAGCCTCCGGCGGGAGTATGTAAAAACAGCTGAAACGACTGGCGGGCGCAGGCTTGGCCGCTGTGATACTTCAGACGCCGCGAAACTTCGCCGCGCGCTTTTCCAGAAATGCTGCGACACCCTCGCGGAAATCTTCGGTTGCCCCACAAGCGCCCTGCAACCGCGCCTCCAGCGCCAGTTGCTGGTCCAGATCATTGTCAAATGACGCCCGCAGCGCGGTCTTCACGCCGCCATAGGCCAAGGTCGGTCCACTCGCCAACGCCCGCGCCCGCGCCTGCCAATGTGCCGCAAACCCCTGATCAGGCACGCACTCATAGATCATGCCCCAATCCGCAGCCTGCCGTGCGGTTACTTTGTCGGCAAACAGAACAGACCCCATTGCCCGTGCAAGCCCAATCTGGCGCGGCAGCCAATAGCTGCCCCCGGCATCCGGCACCAAACCAATCCGGGTGAACGCCTGAATGAAACTGGCGCTCTCTGCGGCAATCACCACATCCGCCGCCAGCGCCAGATTCGCCCCGGCCCCCGCAGCCGCCCCCTGTACCGCAGAAATCGTCGGGATCGGGCTATCGGTGATCGCCTTCAACAGCGGCACATATTCCTCGTTAAGCACCTTTTCGAGATCAATCGCCGCACCAGCATCGCCCAAATCCTGACCTGAGCAAAACGCCCGACCCGCCCCGGTGATCACAAGCACCCGCGCCTCGGCGCTTGCTTGCAGCACCGCCGCCAGCATCTCGGCCCGCATCCGCGAGGATAAGGCATTCATCACCTCGGGTCGATTGAGCGTGATCACCGCCACGCCCGCCTCGACCTGATAGGAAATCGTCTGATACATCAAAGCACCCCTGCCAGCATGTCGGTTTATTGCCGTCAGACTATCAGGGCAGGGGCATCGGGCCAGTGAAACCCAGCGTCACTTCTTCAGCAGTTCCGCCAGCCGCGTCTTGTCGGCCTCGGTCAGACTTTCCGCCTCAGCCGCCACCGCGCGGCGGCGGCTCATCGCCAAAGCTATTGCAGCCCCCGCCAGCAGCATCGCCGGACCCGCCAGCCACAGGATCAAACTCGACCCCTCCGCGCGCGGGGTGAACAGCACAAACTCGCCATAGCGCGCCACGACATAGTCGACGACTTGGGCATCGCTGTCGCCCGCCACCAGCCGTTCCCGCACTGCCAGCCGCAAATCCCGGCTGATTGGCGCATTGGAATCGTCAATATCCTCGCCCTGACACACCGGGCAGCGCAGGTTGCGTGAAATATCACGCGCCCGCGCCTCAAGCCCGGGATCTTTCAGCATTTCATCAGGTTGCACCGCAAACGCAGGCGAGGCGACCAGCGCTAAGGCCAAGACAAGCCGCCGCATCATTCCGCTGCCACCGCGACAGCCTCAGTTCGCCGCGCGCCCGCCGCCACCCGGAACCGCCGATCCGACAGGCTGAGAATTCCGCCCAAAGCCATCAGCAACGCCCCGCCCCAAATCCAGTTGGCAAACGGCTTGATATAACTGCGCACTGCATAGCCGCCATCATCCTGCGCATCGCCGATCACCAGATACAGATCGCGAAACACCCCCTGATCAATCGCAGCCTCGGTCGTCGGCATCCCGGCCACCGGATAGATCCGCTTTTCAGGATGCAAACTGGCCACCTGCACACCTGCCTTGCGCACGATCATATCAGCCATCGTCGAGCGGTAATTCGCCCCCTCGACCTTGTTCACCGCTTGCAAGGTCACGTCGTAATTGCCCAAAGCGAAGCTTTCACCAATCTTCACGGTGCGAATATCTTCAAACGTCCAAGCCGTCATAGCGGCGACAGCAAAGATCGTCACTCCCATGCCGGAATGGGCGAGCACCTTGCCCAGATCAGCGCGGGGCAGGCGGGCCAGTCGGGCCAGCCGCGCGGAAACTGAGCCGCGGCCAAGCCGCTGCCACAGATCAATCAGCGCGCCCAAGACAACCCAGGCGCCCAAAGCAGCCCCCACCGGACCCAGTGCAGATTTGCCGGTCTGCATCGCATAGACCAGTAAGCCCAAGGCCAAAGCCAGTACCAAAGCGCCACGCAGAGGCCGCAAAGCCCGCCGAATTTCCGCCCGCTTCCACGGCAACATTGCCCCTACAGGCAGAATGATCGCCAGCGCCACCATGAACGGCGTGAATGCCGCATCGAAGAACGGCGGTCCCACCGAAAGCTTGCGCGCAAACACTAACTCGGCGATCAGAGGCCAGATCGTGCCGATGAACACCACGAAAGCCGATACCGCCAGCAGCAGGTTATTGGCCACCAGCGCGGTTTCCCGGCTGATCACCGCAAACACGCCCTTCGCCTCTAAAACACTGGCCCGCAAGGCGAAAAGCAACAGCGCCCCGCCCATGAAGAAACCAAGGATGCCCAGAATAAACACCCCGCGCGCCGGGTCATTGGCAAAGGCATGCACGGAGGTGATCACCCCCGAGCGGACGATGAATGTCCCGGTCAGGCTGAAACCAAAGGCGAGGATCGCCAGCAATATCGTCCAGGCCTTCAAACTCTCGCGCTTCTCCACCACAATCGCCGAGTGCAACAATGCCGCCGCGATCAGCCACGGCATGAAGCTCGCGTTCTCGACCGGGTCCCAAAACCAGAACCCGCCCCAGCCGAGTTCATAATAGGCCCACCAAGATCCCATCGCGATGCCGATGGTCAGGAAAATCCAAGCCGCCAGCGTCCAAGGCCGCACCCAGCGGCCCCAGGCGGCATCAACCCGGCCTTCCAGCAAAGCGGCGATGGCGAAGGAAAAGCTCATCGAAAGCCCGACATAGCCCAAATACAGAAACGGCGGATGAAACGCCAAGCCGGGGTCTTGCAGCAACGGATTGAGGTCATTGCCATTCATGGGCGGGCTGGTCAGCCGCACAAATGGGTTCGAGGTCAACAGCATGAACGCCATGAACGCCACGCCAATCGAGCCTTGCACCGCCAACACCCGCGCCTTCAAACGCGCCGGAAGATTGCCGCCAAACCATACAGCGCAGGCACCAAACCCGGCCAAGATCAGCACCCAGAGCAGCAAAGACCCCTCATGGTTGCCCCAGACGCCCGCCACTTTATACAGCATCGGTTTGTCGGTATGCGAATTTTCCACCACCAGTTTCAGCGAGAAGTCCGAGGTCACAAAGCCATAGGTCAGCGCCGCAAAGCTGGTGGCGATCAGCAAAAACTGCACCACCGCCGCCGGATCGCCCACCGCCATCAGCCGCGCATCGCGCCGATACGCGCCCCAAAGTGGCAGGGAGGATTGCACCAGCGCCACCATAAAGGCCAGCACCAGGGTGAAATGTCCGAATTCAATGATCATCGCGGCCTCCCGATTGCTTTCGGTATAGGCCAGATCGGGCTTGTCGGAAATGGCCTGCGCGAACGTGTCGCGCAGGCGTTACCCTCACATCCCGCGAGACAGTGCGGCGACCCCGGTGCGGGCGATCTCCCGCAAGCCCAAAGGCCGCATCAACTCGGCAAAGCTGTCGATCTTCTCGGAGGTGCCGGTCATCTCGAACACGAAACTTTCCAAGGTGCTGTCCACGACATGGGCCCGGAAAATCTCGGCCAACCGCAACGCCTCAATCCGCGCCTCACCCTTGCCCGCAACCTTCATCAACGCCAGTTCACGCTGCACCGAAGGCCCCTCGACCGTCAGATCATGCACCTCATAGACCGGCACCATGCGGGCCAACTGCGCCTTGATCTGCACGATCACTTCGGGCGTGCCAGTGGTCACAACCGTAATCCGGCTGCGATGGCTGGTATGATCCACCTCGGCCACCGTCAGGCTGTCGATGTTATAGCCGCGCGCGGTAAACAAGCCGATCACGCGGGCCAAAACCCCCGGCTCGTTCTCGACGATCACCGCCAGAGTATGCGTCTCGATCACCGGCGCATTCGGGTCGCGCAACTCATAAGCCGAATGGCTGGACGCGCTTTTCTTGATGTTTAGCGGAGACATCTTTGGTCATCCTCTGTGTAAAAATATCCTCGGGGGTCCGGGGGCAGAAAGCCCCCGGTTCGACATCTCAAACCAGAACCGCGCCCTTGGCACCGATCACCCCTTGGGTATCCGCATCCCCCAACAGCATCTCGTTGTGCGGCTTGCCCGACGGGATCATCGGGAAGCAATTCTCGTGCTTCTCCACCCGGCAATCGAAGATGAACGGCCCGTCATAGCGGATCATCTCCATGATCGCATCATCCAGATCGGCAGGGTCAGTCACCTGTATCCCCTTGCAACCAAACGCTTCCGCCAATTTCACAAAGTCTGGCAGGCTTTCCGACCACGATTGCGAATAGCGCTCGCCATGCAGCAATTCCTGCCACTGCCGCACCATGCCCAAGCGCTCGTTGTTCAGGATGAACTGCTTGACCGGAGCACGGAACTGCATCGCGGTGCCCATTTCCTGCATGTTCATCAACCACGAAGCCTCACCCGCCACGTTGATCACCAGACTGTCAGGATGCGCGATCTGCACGCCAATGCTCGCAGGCAGACCGTAACCCATCGTGCCCAAACCGCCGGAAGTCATCCAACGGTTCGGGGCCTCAAAGCCCAGATACTGCGCCGCCCACATCTGATGCTGGCCGACTTCGGTGGTGATATAGCGGTCCATGCCGCGGGTTAAAGCTTCCAGCCGCTCCAGCGCATATTGCGGTTTGATCACCTTGACCGAGCCTTTGTAGGTCAGGCATTTCACCGCCCGCCATTCGGCAATCTGTTTCCACCACTTCACCAGACCAGCTTTGTTGACCTTGCGGCCACGGGCTTTCCACAGCCGCAGCGCGTCTTCCAGCACATGGCCGACATCGCCGACGATGCCCACATCCACCCGGATCACCTTGTTGATCGACGAGGGGTCAATATCGACATGCACTTTTTTCGAATGGGGCGAGAAATCCGGAATCCGCCCGGTGATGCGGTCATCAAACCGCGCGCCGATGTTAATCATCAGATCGCAGCCGTGCATCGCGAGGTTGGCCTCATAGAGCCCGTGCATCCCCAGCATGCCCAGCCACGCCGGGCCGCTCGCCGGATAGGCCCCCAGACCCATCAGGGTCGAGGTGATCGGAAAACCCGTGGCCTCGACAAACTCGCGCAGCAACTGGCTCGCCGCAGGGCCAGAGTTCACCACGCCACCGCCGGTATAGAACACCGGGCGCTCGGCGGTTTCCATCATCTCGACCATCGCGGTGATGGCGTCGATATCGCCCTTCACCCGCGGCTGGTAATGCGACACGCGGGTTTTCTCCAGCGGCGTATAGGTGCCGGTGGCGAATTGCACATCTTTCGGAATGTCGATCAGCACCGGGCCGGGGCGGCCATGCGACGCCACATGAAACGCCTGATGGATGGTTTCCGATAGCTTCTCGGTGTCCTTCACCAGCCAGTTGTGCTTGGTGCAGGGCCGGGTGATGCCGATGGTATCCGCCTCTTGGAAGGCATCGGTGCCGATCATGAAGGTCGGCACTTGGCCCGACAACACCACCAGCGGGATGCTGTCCAAGAGCGCGTCGGTAAGGCCCGTCACCGCATTGGTGGCCCCCGGACCCGAGGTGACCAAAGCCACGCCCACTTTACCAGTAGAGCGCGCATAGCCCTCTGCCATGTGGATCGCGCCCTGTTCGTGGCGCACCAGAATATGCCGGATGTCGTTCTGCTGGAAAATCTCGTCATAGATCGGCAGGACAGCGCCACCCGGATAGCCAAAGACAACTTCAACACCCTGATCCTTCAGGGCTTGAACCACCATTCGTGCTCCGGTCATCTGACGCGTCATGATCTTATCCTAGGTTTGGGCCTTAGGCCCTTTGGTCAACAAAAAGCCCCCGGAGGGTTCTCGGGGGCGCATGGGAAACCTGATGGTCAAACCGTTACCGGCCCATGCGCTTTATCCTTACGACGACTAGAATGCTAAGCATTGC
>JBKJTI010000037.1:0-11968 GCA_046590425.1 Cypionkella sp.
CGGCACATAAATATCGACCGGCACGATCCGGTCACAACCGCGCACCACCGAATAGCTGTAGTGGTAATAGCCACCGCCATTGGCGCAAGAGCCCATCGAGATCACATAGCGCGGCTCTGGCATTTGGTCGTAAACCTTGCGCAACGCCGGGGCCATCTTGTTGGTCAAAGTCCCAGCCACGATCATCAGATCCGACTGCCGCGGGGAAGCCCGTGGTGCCGTCCCAAACCGCTCCAGATCATAGCGCGGCATCGAAGTGTGCATCATCTCGACCGCGCAGCAAGCCAACCCAAAGGTCATCCAGTGCAAAGACCCATTGCGCGCCCAATTGATGATATCTTCCGTCGTGGTCAGCAGAAAGCCCTTGTCCTGCAACTCGCGGTTCAGCGCCTGCGTGGCAACCTCACGGTCCGGCCCCGCCGTATTCGCGCCCGTCATCACGCCCATTCCAGTGCCCCTTTTTTCCACTCATAGGCAAAGCCCACGGTCAGCACGCCCAGAAACACCATCATAGACCAGAACCCGACCATGGAAATCTGGCCAAATGCCACAGCCCATGGGAACAGGAACGCCACCTCAAGATCGAAGATGATGAACAGGATCGACACCAGATAGAACCGCACGTCAAACTTCATCCGCGCATCGTCAAAAGCATTGAAGCCGCACTCATAGGCCGAGACTTTTTCCGGGTCAGGGTTGCGCACCGCAATCAAAGCAGCGGCAAGGATCAGCACAAGCCCAAGGCCTACGGCAATCGCTAGAAGAATAAGGATGGGCAGATACTCACGAAGAAGATGATCCACGCGAAGCGCTCCTTCAGCTGGCAAACCGCGTCGCAAGCGCTTTGGCTCCCGTCGCTCTTGCTGATCCGTTTACTCCGGCCCCTCGGCGGGGTCAACCAAAGCCGACACGAAAAGATAGACCTGCGACGCGCTAAGCCATTGGTTTTTGCGGGATAATTCACGAGTGTTTTGCTAAGGAATTGCGCTTTCCCCCGCCCCCTTGTGCAAGCGCAGCAAACCGCCCATCTAACAGGCAGAAATCGCTGGAAAGCCCCCCTCATGCGCGCCTTCGTCCTACTCGCCCTGACCCTGCTGCCCATCACAGCCTACGCTGAAGAAATCGGCCGAGTCGGCGTCGATTGGGTCGGAAATGACATCATTGTCGAGGCAATCCCCGACCCGAAGGTTGCAGGGGTCACCTGCCACATCAGCTATTTTGAGCGCTCGATGTGGGACCGGCTGTCAAAAGGCAACTGGTTTGAGGACCCTTCCAATGCTTCGATCGCCTGTCGACAAACCGGTCCGATCAGCATTGGTGACATAGACACCTCAGAATCCGGCGAAAACGTGTTCAGTGAAGGTCGATCCCTGGTGTTCAAATCGCTGAACGTCACCCGGATCTTTGACCAGAAGAACCAAGTGCTGGTCTATCTCACCCATGCCACCGAACTCAGCGATGGCTCGGCGAAAATGTCAATCTCCACCGTGCCGCTGTATAACCCGGCGAAACCCTAAGCCAACGCCGCCGCCATCGTCAGCCCCGGCAGAGTTCCGGCATAGACCGATCCGCCCACCGGATTGGCCGGGGTACCGCCACCTGACAACTGGAAGATCGCGCCATTCAGATAGCCCGTGGCGGTTCCATGCTGCGTCATCTTCTTGCGCAGATACATCTCGTAGCCATTATCCGTCGGATTGGCATTTTCGGCAGCATAGGCAGCCCAGTCAGACTTGCTGTCTTTTGCGGCGCGAAACTTCTCAATCGGCAGAAAATCCCCGCCCCCCGCCGTCAGCGTCACCCGCGCGTTGCACTGCGGCCCTTTGGAATCGTCATGGTCCTTCATGCTGGAGGCTTGGCAAATGTCGATCACCAACTGCCGCTCGGATCGCTCCCAGATCCAATCGACGATCTGAATATGCATCCCATTGGTCAGCATCAGCACCGACCCCACATCGACTTCGGCAAGTTTGCCCACCGGCTTGAACTTGGCGGCATAATCCAGCGGCCTGCGCCCGACATACCCCGCCTCAATCCCCGCCGTGGCCAGATAGGTGCCGACAAATCCAATGCAGTCCTGCCCCAGCACCGAGGCATCCAGCATTGCCTGCAAATAATCGGTCTGTTTGAAGAAAGGCGCCAACGTCGCGTTCTTTGCCAAAGGAGCCGCCAAGCGGTCGACCATGCTTAGCACGGTGACAAAATCCTCCGGCATGCCCTGCCCGGTGAACACCCGGCCCACGCCTTCGCCCGCCAGCGTGCTGCGATCCGCCGCCGTCCCCGCCGTGGCCAAAGCCTGCCGCAGCACCGAGGCCAGATTGGCCCCGCCAAAGAGCGTATTGGCCGAGACATACCGCGTGATCGCCACCACCCCGCCGGGATATCCCGTGTAGCCCGGCACCACCAAAGACCGCAGCCGATTGACGTAATGAAACGGATAAAGCTGTGCCAGCAAGCCCATGACTGTCTCCAAAATTGGTCGGTCGTCTTAAATGTCGGCAGACTAACACAGCCATGTGGATTCCTCCAAGCGCTCCCCGCGGCGCGCCCAATCGGCTCAGAGCGAACAAACTTGCTAAAACTTATCTAAAATTGTCATCCTCTGTGCTCAAATATCCCACCAGGGTCCGGGGGTGTGAAACCCCCGGCGACCAGCCCAGCAAACCGCCTTTACTGAATGACCGGCAACACCTTAGCCTCCGGCTCTGGCCCCTGCCCCACCACCAAGGCCTCTGCCTTGATGATCCGCGCGATCTGCGCGCAATCCTCCACGCTGAACGTCAACGGCACCCGCATATCGACCAACCCGGCCAAAATCCGATCTGTCTGCGGCAGGTGTTGCGGCTCGGCATAGCCCCAATGCTGATAGCGCGAGGTAAACGCCACCGGGTCAGCCGCGCCGAACCATTTCAACTCGACCCCGCGCGCCAACACCCGGCACAGCAGCGCACCCACCCGGGCTCCAGACCAGCCCGGCAGCAGAAACTGAAACGACGATCCCACATAGGTCTCCTCGACAGGACGCTGCACCAATGCAAGCCCCGGCACCCCGCGCAACCCCGCCTCCAACGCCCGATAGCGCTCGCCCCACCGCGCCACCCGGTCCGCCAACAGCCCCAGCTGAGGCCGCAAAATCGCCGCCCGCAGATTGTCCATCCGCCCCGAGATGTTCGGGGTCTCCATCCGCACCGCCTCGAACGCTTCCGGCGAAGGTGCCGCGCGATGCCGCCCGTACAGCATATACGACCCCGACAGCAGCACCGCCCGCGCCATCACGCCCTCATCATCCGAGATCAGAAACCCGCCCTCGCCCGAATTGATATGCTTATAGGTCTGCATCGAATAACAGCCGATCAACCCCGACCGCCCCGAGGCCACACCGTTCCAAGCCGCCCCCATCGTATGCGCACAATCTTCAATGATCAGCACGCCCAGCCGCGCGCAAAGCGCCACCAAAGCCTCCATATCGCACAGATGCCCGCGCATATGGCTCAGCATCAGCACCCGCGCCCCAGTGGCAACAGCCTTCGCCTCAAGGTCGACAAAATCCAGCACCAGCTGCTCCGTCACCTCAACAAACACCGGACGCCCACCCACCGACGCAATCGCCCCCGGCACAGGCGCGAGGGTAAAGGCATTGGTCAACACAGGCTCGCCCGCCACAACCCCCACCGCCCGCAAAGCACAGCCCAACGCATAGCCGCCCGACGCCACCGCAAGGCAATACTTCGCCCCCATCAACTCGGCGAATTCCTCCTCCAGCAAAGCCGCCTCGGCGATCTCTCCGGGTGCTGTGTTATAGCGATGCAACCGCCCATGCCGCAACACCGCCACCGCCGACTCAATCCCGGCTTCAGGGATCGCCTCCTGCTGGGTGAAGCTGCCCTCAAAGCGTTCTTCAATCACAAGCGTTTCTCCTCAACCGGCACGATCAGCACGAACATCCCCAAGGTCAAAGCCATGCCGCCCCCGGCCACAAAGAACGCTACATCCGGCGATTGCCAGCCACCCGGAGCCATGAAATACCCAAAAATCTGGCTGAAAAACACCGTCCCCGCCAGCATCGCCACATTCATGACCGCCGAAATCCCACCCTGCAACTCGCCCTGCGCATCATCCGGCACGCGGTGCGTCATCATCGCCGTCAGCATCGGATGAATAAACCCCTCCGGCCCATGCACGATCATCAACAGCACCACCACCGTCAAAGACCCCGCCAAACCATAACCCGAAGCCGCGATCAACGCCGACACCAGCCCGATCAGCGCCAGATTGCGCTCGCCAAACCACTTCACCCCCGGCCCGGTCAAGCCCCCCTGAAACCCGGCCATTACCACGCCAAACACCGCCAAAGTCAGCCCGACCATCGCCGTAGACCAGCCAAACTTCGTAATCCCCCAATAGGGCCAGATCGCCGGATAGACGCTGGTGAAAAAGAAGAATGAGAACATCACCGCGCACATCGGGATCACGCCGTGATAGCTGCGAAACACCTTGAACGCGCCCATAGGGTTTGAGCGCGCAAGGCTAAAGCTGCGGCGGTTCTGGGGGGCCAAAGTTTCCGGCAACACGAACCAGCCATAGATCAGGTTCAGCCCCGAAATCCCCGCCGCGACAAAGAACGGCACCCGCGGCCCCAACTCGCCGAGCAGCCCGCCCAAAGCAGGCCCCAACACAAAGCCCAAGCCAAACGCCCCACCCATCATGCCGAAATATTTCGCGCGCTCCTCTGGTGCGGTGATGTCGGTGATAAACGCATTGGCGATCACCCAGCTTGATCCGCAGACCCCGGCAATCACCCGCCCGACAAACAGCCAGCCTAAAGTCGGCGCCAAGCCCTGCAACAGATTGTCCAGCCCCAGCCCCGCAATCGCGAGCAGTAACAATGGCCTACGGCCAAACCGATCCGACAGGTTCCCCATCAGCGGACTAAACGCAAACTGCGCCATCGAGAACGCGAAAAACATCCAGCCGCCAATGATCGAGGCTTCCGCCAGACTGACCTGGCCTACCTGCTCGATCAGTTGCGGCAGCACCGGAATGATCAGGCCAAAGCCGATCATGTCCAGCAGAACACACAGCAACACAAAGATAATCGCATGGCGGGAGGGGGCTTTTGTCATGGTCGCAACCTAAGTCGCAGCCCCAAAACTGTCAAACCACCGAATCCGCTTGGAGACAGCCAACTCCGCCGCAATACTTGCCCCAGTCCCGACAGGAGCCCCAATGCGCCGCCTCATCCAAACCACCGCCCTCTGCCTCGCCCTCGCTACACCGGCCAGCGCCGATCTGGTGCTACAGGGGCGCGACGCGCAAGGATTACATTGTGCAGCAATGCTGACGGTGGTGGCGGCAGCCTTGCTCGACGCCGGACAACTTACCCCGCAAGAAACCTGCACAGCAGCAGGTCCAGCCGCGTTGATACTGTATCAGCTTCCCGGCACGCAGGCCGAAAAGCTGCAAGCCCTGCGCCAGCGTGCAAACAAGATCATCGCCACTCGCAGCGGACGGCAGCTTGCTACCGAGTTCTCGTCCACCTCGCGCTGGTGCAAGCGCGAGTTTCTATCCTAACACCCTTGCCACCACCTCCGGCAAATCCTCATACCGATCCAGCAGCGCCTCTGGCTGCAACCGCGCCACCCCCCCCCCCTCCCGCCCAAACCTCACCAGCGCCACCGGCACCCCCACCGCCAGCCCGGTTTTGCGATCCGTTTCAGTATCGCCGATCAGCATCGACCGCGCCACCGCCCCACCAACCCGGCGCACCGACTCAATGTAGGGTGCGGGATCGGGTTTGCGCACCGGCAAAGTATCCGCCCCCACCAACGCGCCGAACAAATGGCTCACACCCAACCGCTTCACCAATTCCACCGCCAACCCTTCCGGCTTGTTGGTGCAAATCGCCGTGCGATACCCCGCACGCAGCAAAGCCTCCACCGCCTCAACCGCGCCCGGATACATCCGCGTATGCACATCAATGCCATCCGCATAAGCTGCCAGCAGCACCGGATACTGCGCCGAGATATCCGCCTCGGAATACCCCAGCCCCAACCGATCAAACCCTGCCCGCAGCATCGCCCGCCCGCCATGAAATGCCGTCAGGACGTCACGCTGATCCAGCACCACCCCGTGCCCCAACTGACCAAAACAGGCATTCGCCGCCGCCAGCAAATCCGCACTGGTATCCGCCAGCGTGCCGTCCAGATCAAACACCACAGTTTTCATTATGTAACCTTGCGTGAAGAACCACCCCTTGCGGCCCCGCCGATCCGGGGTAAAACGGGTGCAAAAGAAAAGGAAGAGGCAGATGTCGGTTTCATTCATCATATTGGCGGCGGGCGTGGGAAGCCGGATGAACTCCGACACCCCGAAAGTGATGCACCACATTGCAGCCGCACCGCTTCTGCACCACGCCCTGACCGCCGCCCGCTCGCTTGAGCCCGCACGCATCGTCGTCGTCACCGGGCACGAGGCCGCACAGGTCACCAAATCCGCCGAAGCTTTTGACCCGTCCGTCGAATGTGTTCTGCAAGACCCGCAACTCGGCACCGCCCATGCCGTCTCAATGGCAGCCCCGTTGCTCGCCGGCACCAGCGGCGAGGCCATCGTGCTTTACGGCGATACCCCCTTCATCCGCCCCGAAACGCTAGAAGCCATGCTGCACGCCCGCGCCCGCCATTCAGTGGTGGTGCTCGGGTTTGAGGCGAAGGATCCGGGCCGCTACGGTCGCCTCGTAGCCTCGGGCGAAAATCTTGAAAAGATCGTCGAATACAAAGATGCATCGGATGAAGAACGCGCCATAACCCTTTGTAACTCCGGCGTGATCTGCGCCTCGGCCAAAACGTTGTTCGACCTGATCTCCCAAGTTGGCACCGCCAACGCCGCCGCTGAATTCTACCTGACCGACATCGTGGAAATCGCCCGCGCCCAAGGCCTGTCGGCGGGCGTCGTCACCTGTGACGAATCCGAAACCTTGGGAGTCAACACCCGCGCACAACTGGCCGAGGCAGAAGCCGCCTTCCAATCCCGCGCCCGCGCCGAGGCACTGGAAAACGGCGTCACCCTCACCGCCCCCGAAACCGTGTTCTTCGCGCTCGACACCCACATCGGTCGCGATGCCATCATCGGGCCGAACGTGATCTTCGGCCCCGCCGTCACCATCGAATCCGGTGCCGAGATCAAAGGCTTCTGCCACCTCGAGGGCTGCCATGTCAGCCGCGGTGCCATTGTTGGCCCCTTCGCGCGCCTGCGCCCCGGCGCAGAACTCGCCGAAGATGTCCATGTCGGCAACTTCGTTGAGATCAAAAACGCCATCCTCGACGAAGGCGTCAAAGTTGGCCACCTGACCTATATCGGGGATGCCGACATTGGCGAGTTTACCAACATCGGCGCGGGCACCGTCACCTGCAACTACGACGGCGTGATGAAACACCGCACCCGCATCGGCAAACGTGCCTTCATCGGCTCCGACACCATGCTGGTCGCCCCCGTCACCATCGGCAACGACGCCCTCACCGCATCCGGCTCGGTGATCACCGAGAATGTCCCCGATGAAGCGCTTGCCGTGGGCCGCTCCAAACAAGTCAACAAACCGGGTCTCGCCACCAAGCTGATGGCCCGGCTGAAGGCGATCAAGGCCGCGAAAGGGAATTCGTAAATGTGTGGAATCGTTGGCGTTCTTGGCAACCATGAAGTCGCCCCCCTGCTGGTCGAATCCCTCAAACGCCTTGAGTATCGCGGCTATGACAGCGCGGGCATCGCCACCGTCAACAAAGGCAAACTCGACCGCCGCCGTGCCGTCGGCAAGCTGGTGAACCTGTCTGACCTTTTGGTCCACGACCCGCTCGCGGGGAAAGCAGGCATCGGTCACACCCGTTGGGCGACGCATGGTGCCGCCACCACCACCAACGCCCACCCCCACCGCTCCGGGCCCGTCGCTGTCGTGCATAACGGCATCATCGAAAATTTCCGCGAACTGCGCGCCGAACTCGCAGAAGCGGGCCTGACCCCGGAATCCGAAACCGACACCGAGACCGTCGCTCTTCTCGCACATCTGTACATCCGCCGCGGAGCGACCCCGGTGGAGGCCGCCCGTCAAACTCTGAAACGGCTGCACGGGGCCTTCGCGCTTTGCTTCCTGTTTGACGGCGAAGAAGACCTGATCATTGCCGCCCGTAAAGGTTCCCCCCTTGCCATCGGCCATGGAACGGGGGAAATGTTTGTAGGCTCCGACGCCATCGCTTTGGCCCCAATGACCGACCGCATCACCTATCTCGAAGAAGGCGATTGGGCGGTGATCACCCGCGCCGGGGCTACAATCTACGACGACCAAGACCGGCGCGCCAACCGCGCCGAAGCCCGGATTCAAGTCGATGCCACCCGGATCGAAAAGGCCGGCTACAAGCATTTCATGGCGAAAGAGATCGCCGAACAGCCCGTGGTGATCGCCGACGCGCTGCGCCGCTACGTCCAGAACACCACCCTGCAACTGCCCGCCGAGGTCGATTTCTCCGGCGTTGACCGTCTCACCATGGTCGCCTGCGGCACCGCCAGCTACGCCTGCCACGTCGCAAAATACTGGTTCGAACAGATCGCGGGCCTGCCCTGCGAAATCGACATCGCCTCGGAATTCCGCTACCGTGAACCACCATTGTCGCCGAACCAATGGGCGCTGTTCGTCAGCCAATCCGGTGAGACGGCCGACACCCTCGCCGCCCTGCGCTACACCCGCGACAAAGTCGCGAAAATCGTCGCCGTGGTCAACGTCCCGACCTCGTCGATCGCCCGCGAATCCGATCTCGCCTTGCCGATCATGGCGGGGATCGAGGTTGGCGTGGCCTCCACCAAGGCCTTCACCTGCCAGCTCACCACCCTCGCCCTGCTGGCCCTGAAAGCCGCGCAGGATCGTGGCCGGCTGACGCCAGAAATCCTCGCCCAACACCTGAGCGACCTCGCAGCTCTCCCCGGCTTGATGAACCATGCGCTCGCGCTTTCCACCACCATCGCCGCCATTGCCGAGGAACTGTCTGAGGCCCAAGACGTGCTGTTCCTGGGCCGGGGTGCGATGTTCCCCCTCGCCCTCGAAGGTGCGCTAAAGCTGAAAGAAATCAGCTACATCCACGCCGAAGGGTATGCATCAGGCGAGTTGAAACACGGCCCCATCGCGCTAATTTCCCCGCAAGTCCCGGTGATTGTTCTCGCCCCCCGCGACCACCTGTTCGAGAAAACCGTCTCCAACATGCAAGAGGTCATGGCCCGCCACGGCAAAGTGCTACTGATTTCCGACGCTCAGGGGATCAGCGAAGCCGGCATGGATTGCTGGCGCACCATCACCATGCCCGAAGTCTCCGACGCCTTCGCGCCGATCCTCTACGCCATTCCCGCACAACTTCTGGCCTACCACACCGCCATCGCCAAAGGCACCGATGTCGACCAGCCCCGCAACCTCGCAAAATCGGTGACGGTGGAATAATGGGCAAGCGCTACGACGCCTTACAAGACGACCAGATCAGCTTTATCGCCGAACAGATGCTGTTCTTTCTGGCCACCGTCCCGCCCGGCGGCGGCCACGTCAACCTGTCGCCAAAGGGCATGGACAGCCTGCGAGTGCTGACACCGCAGCGCATCCTCTGGGCCAATGCCACCGGCTCGGGCAATGAAACTGCAGCGCATCTGGCTGCCGATCCGCGCATCACTTTGATGTGGTGCGGCTTTGGCAAACGCCCGCTGATCCTGCGCGCCTATGGCACCGCCGTGGCGCATCACCACAACAGCCCGCACTGGGCAAACCTTGCGGCGCAACTGCCCGACCTGCCTGGCCTGCGCCAAATCGTCGATGTGCAGATTGAGCTCGTGCAAAGCTCTTGCGGTTTCGCCGTGCCCTTTATGGAACCCGCAGGCGCGCGCCCAGTGCTGCGCGATTGGGCCATTGCCAAAGGCTCTGACGGCCTCGCCGCCTATTGGGCCGACAGAAACGCCCGCACCATCGACGGTGTGGCCACCGGAATTGAGGCCAACCTGTGAACATCTCCGAAGCTCTGGCGCAGTTGCAAGCCCTTGCCGATCCGCAAAAAGCCGTCGAGGCGCAAGCCTATCACAAGACCGAACGTCCCTATCTTGGCCTGAAAGTGCCGCAGATCGAGGAACTCACCACCCTCTGGCGCGCCGAATGCAGCCTGGAAGAGCGCATCCAACTGGCCAGCGGCCTGTGGGACAGCAACATCCACGAGGCCCGCGTCGCTGCCGCCAAACTGCTGACCCAAGCCCGCCTCAAACCCGATGACGAAGCCGCTTGGCATCTGATCTGCCACTGGGTGCCGCAGTTTGACGCCTGGGCCATCGCCGATCACGTCTGCATCGCTGCCCAAAAGCGCATCACCGCCGACCCCGCCCGCATCGACACGGTTGAAGCCTGGACCACATCTGAAAACATGTGGACCCGCCGCGCCGCCCTCGTCGCCACCCTGCCCTTCACCAAGCAGAATTTCCCCAAACCCTTCGAGTTGGAAATTCGTGACCGTGTGCTCGGCTGGGCCGCCATCTATATCGACGACAAAGACTGGTTCATCCAGAAAGCCGTCGCCTGGTGGCTGCGTGATCTCTCAAAACACGACCCCGCCCGCTCCGCCGCGTTCCTCGATCAACATGGCGAGCGGATGAAAACCTTCGCCCGCAAAGAAGCCGCGCAATATCTGGGCTGACCCGTGCCACCAAACCGATTTCCGAACCCGGAAATCGTGCACGATTTACGGAGCGTAAATCGGCTTCATTCTGCGTAGATCGTGACCTCTGGCAAATCGGTCAGCCCAAGCCCCAAAGCCCGGAATGCCGCCAGAGACAAAGACGCAGCCCCCGTCCCCGGCAGCAAATCCACCGCCACCGATCCGCCGCTTTCGGTCACCACCCGGCCCTTGGCCTTGGCGACCACCAGCGGTGATTTCACCCAAAGCCCCTGTTCCGCCGGGCTGCCCAAAGCCACCACGGCAGTGCCCAAAGCCCGCTCGCCGCCCGCAGGTTTCGCCGCCACCGCAGCCGCGCGCTCTGCCGCCGTGGTCTGATCCAGCGCCGCCACTGACGCCCCCGCACCGATCACCGGACGCGCCATGGGTGCCACCGCAGCCTCGGGCACAGCCGCCGCAGGTTGCTTCATCGCAGCGCAGCCCGAAAGCCCCAGCGCCACACTCATCAGGATTACAGCTTTTTGCATCATGCCAAACGATACCCTGCCGCGCCCTCTCCCGCAACCGTCGCATTCCACCTTGCCGCCCAGCCCCCGCGCGCCTACTTTAACACCATGTCAGAGATGCCCCTCATCGACCCCTTCGCACGCGCCATCTCCTACCTGCGCGTTTCGGTCACCGACCGCTGCGATTTCCGTTGTGCCTATTGCATGACCGAACACATGACCTTCCTGCCGAAAGCCGAACTGCTGACGCTGGAAGAACTCGACCGCCTCTGCAGCAATTTCGTAGCCCTCGGCGTCGAAAAACTCCGCATCACCGGCGGCGAGCCCTTGGTGCGCAAAGGCATCATGACATTCTTTGAGTCGATGTCGCGCCACCTGCAAACTGGTGCGCTGAAAGAACTCACCCTCACCACCAACGGCTCGCAACTGCGCAAATATGCCCAAGACCTCGCCGCCTGCGGTGTCAAACGCATCAACGTCTCGCTCGACACCCTTGATGAGAAAAAATTTGCCGAAATCACCCGCTGGGGCCGCTTGGCCCAAGTGCTGGATGGTATCGAGGCCGCGAAAGACGCAGGCCTGCAAGTCAAGATCAACGCCGTCGCCCTGAAGGGCTTCAACGAGGATGAACTGTTCCGCCTAACCACTTGGTGCGCCGCTGAAAATCACGATCTCACCTTCATCGAAGTCATGCCAATGGGCGACATGGGCGAGGCCCAACGCATCGACCAATACTGGCCGCTGAAAGACCTGCGCGCAGAACTCGCAACCCGCTACACTCTG
>JBKJTI010000127.1:0-5429 GCA_046590425.1 Cypionkella sp.
GCAATGCGCGGGTGACCTTGACGGCGGGCGGCGGGGATTTTCTGCCGATTGAGAAGTTCCGGGCGGCGAAGGACAGCAAGTCTGACTGGGCCGCCTATGCTGCCGAAGAGGCCAATCCGACCGACAATGGCTATGAGATGTATCTGCGCAAGAAGATGACCCAACACGGTACGGCCACGGGCTATCTGAATGGCGCGATTTTTCAGCTGTCGGGTGGCGGTACGCCGGGCAATCCGGTGGCTGGATCGGTCTATGCGGGCACCCTGCCGGGGCTGACGATGGCGGCGGCGTTGGCTTAGGGTTTCGCCGGGTTATACAGCGGCACCGTCGAGATCGACATTTTCGCTGAACCATCGCTGAGTTCGGTGGCATGGGTCAGATAGACCAGCACTTGGTTTTTCTGATCGAAGATGCGGGTGACGTTCAGCGATTTGAACACCAACGAGCGGCTTTCGCTGAACACGGTCTCGCCAGACTCGGAGGTGTCTATGTCGCCAATGGTGATCGGGCCGGTTTGACGACAGGCGATGGAGGCGTTCGACGGGTCTTCGAACCAGTTGCCTTTGGAAAGCCGGTCCCACATCGAGCGTTCGAAATAGCTGATGTGGCAGGTGACGCCTTGGACTTTCGGGTCGGGGATCGCCTCAATGATGATGTCATTGCCAACCCAATCGACACCGACTCGGCCGATTTCTTCGGCGTGGGCGGTGAGCGGCAACAGGCTGAGGGCGAGGAGGGCGAACAGGCGCATGAGGAGGGCTTTCGAGCGATTTCTGCCTGTTAGATGGGCAGTTTGCTGCGCTTGCACAAGAGGGGGGTGGCAGCGCAAATTCCTTAGTGAAATACTCGTGAATTATACCGCAAAAACCAATGAGTTAGCGGGTCGAAGCGGCATCTTTTCATGCGGGCTTTGGTTGACCCCGCCGAGGGGCCGGAGTAAACGGATCAGCAAGAGTGACGTGGGCCAAAGCGCTTGCGGCGCGTATCTGCCAGCAGAAGGAGCGCTTCGCGTGGATCATCTTCTTCGTGAGTATCTGCCCATCCTTATTCTACTTGCGATTGCCGTGGGCCTTGGGCTTGTGCTGATCCTTGCCGCCGCCTTGATTGCGGTGCGCAACCCGGACCCCGAAAAAGTTTCGGCCTATGAGTGCGGCTTCAACGCCTTTGACGATGCGCGGATGAAGTTTGACGTGCGGTTTTACCTCGTCTCGATCCTGTTCATCATCTTCGATCTGGAAGTGGCCTTCCTGTTCCCATGGGCTGTGGCGTTTGGTCAGATTTCGATGGTCGGGTTCTGGTCTATGATGGTGTTTCTGGGCGTGCTGACCGTGGGCTTTGCCTATGAGTGGAAAAAAGGGGCACTTGAATGGGCGTGAGTTCGGACACCACACCGCTTGATATGACCTCGGGCGGCGTCCAGACGATTGGGATGCCAGGCGGTCAGCCGGGCAATATGCATACCGGTGGCAATTCGGCGGGGCCGGACCGCGAAGTTGCGACGCAGGCGCTGAACCGCGAGTTGCAGGACAAGGGTTTCCTGCTGACCACGACGGAAGATATCATCAACTGGGCGCGTAATGGCTCGCTGCACTGGATGACCTTTGGGTTGGCCTGCTGCGCGGTGGAGATGATGCATACCTCGATGCCGCGTTATGACCTTGAGCGGTTTGGCACGGCACCGCGGGCTTCTCCGCGTCAGTCGGATCTGATGATCGTGGCGGGCACCTTGACCAACAAGATGGCCCCGGCGTTGCGCAAGGTCTACGACCAGATGCCAGAGCCGCGCTATGTGATCTCGATGGGGTCTTGTGCCAATGGCGGCGGCTATTACCACTATAGCTATTCGGTGGTGCGCGGCTGTGACCGGATTGTGCCTGTCGATATCTATGTGCCGGGCTGCCCGCCGACAGCCGAGGCGTTGCTTTACGGTATCTTGCAGTTGCAGCGGAAAATCCGCCGCACTGGCACGCTTGTACGTTAAGGGGGCGATATGGCTGATTTGGTTGAACTCGCTGCCTATCTGTCGGAAAAGCGCCCGGATGCGGTGCTGGGCACGGAACTGGCGTTTGGTGAATTGAATGTGACGGTTCGCCTGGATCAACTGGTGTCGTTCATTGGTTTCCTGACCGTGGACCCGGCGTGCAAGTTTTCGTCTTTGGTGGACATCACGGCGGTCGATCACCCCGAGCGGGTGGAGCGGTTCGATGTGATCTATCATTTCTTGTCGATGTACACCAACAGCCGCATCCGGCTGAAGGTGGCGGTTGGCGAAGAAGACATGGTGCCGTCTATCCACCTCGTGCATCCGTCGGCAAACTGGTTTGAGCGCGAAGTGTTCGATATGTTCGGCATTCTGTTCTCGGGCCACCCGGACTTGCGGCGGATTTTGACGGATTACGGCTTTCGCGGCCATCCGCTGCGCAAGGATTTCCCGACCACCGGCTATACCGAAGTGCGCTACGACGAGGCGCAAAAGCGCGTCGTCTATGAGCCGGTCAATCTGGTGCAGGAATACCGTCAATTTGATTTCATGAGCCCCTGGGAGGGTGCGAAATACATCCTTCCGGGTGATGAAAAGAAAGCCTGATCCGGTGAGCAAAGAGCCGACATTTCTGTTTTGCGTGGGCGCGACGAAAGCTGGGACATCCTGGCTTTACGAGCATCTGTCCGCGCATCCGGACTGTCATTTCCGCACGATCAAGGAATTGCATTACTTCACGCTGAAGAACGCGGATCAGTTTGACGCAGCCCTGCGGGGGGCGGATCGCAAGATTGCCGAGATGCAGGCGCGTCTGGATGCGGTCGCTTATGAGCGTAAAGTCGTGGTGGCGCAGCGCTTGGCCGATCTGATCGCATGGCGCACGGTTTTGGCGCATCGGGCGATTGATCTGCCCGCCTATCGCGCGTTTCTGACCGAAGGCGCGGGGGACGCGCGGCTGGTGGGCGATGTGACCCCGGCTTATGGTCTGATGTCTGAACAAAATCTGGCGGGCTTGGCGCGGGTGGCTTCGGATACAAGGTTTGTCTATCTGATCCGCGATCCGCTCTCGCGGCTGTGGAGCCATGTGCGGATGATTGCGGCGCGCACCGCCCCGGATCGCTTTGCGCAAGCGGCAGAGGCGCAGATGGCCGCGATACTGGATGGCGATCTGGCGGGCGAGGGCAAGGGCATCGTGGCGCGCGGCGATTATGCGCGAATTTTGCCGAAGTTGGTGCGGGCGGTTCCGGCGCAATCGTTGTTCGTGCAGTTTCAGGAAGAGCTGTTGACGCTGCCGGGGATCGCAAAGCTATCGGCCTTTCTGGGGCTGGCACCGGCTGCGGCTGATTTGGGTCGTCGCGTGCATGAAGGTAAATCGGTGGCGTTGCCCGAGGCGCTGCGGGCGCGGGCTTTGCAATGGCTGCGGCCACAATATGAATACGTTGCTGCGATGTTTCCGGCTTTGCCAGAGGCGTGGCGCAGAAATATGGAAAAGGGCTTCGCATGATGGACGGCGATATCCGCGTGAACACCTATGATGATGGCACGGCTGATGCGATGCCCGGCGAGCAGCGCATTCGAAATTTCAACATCAACTTCGGCCCGCAACACCCTGCAGCGCATGGGGTTTTGCGTTTGGTGCTGGAGTTGGATGGTGAGATTGTCGAGCGTTGCGATCCGCATATCGGCCTGTTGCACCGTGGCACTGAAAAGCTGATGGAAAGCCGGACCTATCTGCAAAACCTGCCCTATTTCGACCGCCTCGACTATGTGGCGCCGATGAATCAGGAACACGCCTGGTGTCTGGCGATCGAGCGGTTGACGGGCACGGCTGTGCCTCGCCGGGCGTCCTTGATCCGGGTTTTGTATTCGGAAATCGGCCGGATTTTGAACCACTTGCTGAACACCACGACGCAAGCCATGGACGTGGGGGCGTTGACGCCGCCGCTTTGGGGCTTTGAAGAACGCGAAAAGCTGATGGTGTTTTATGAGCGCGCGTCCGGCGCGCGTCTGCACTCGGCCTATTTCCGCCCCGGTGGCGTGCATCAGGATCTGCCGCCCGATCTGATCAATGATATCGAGGCTTGGACCGAGACCTTCCCGCAGGTGCTGGAAGATCTGCACGGGCTCTTGACCGAAAACCGCATCTTCAAGCAGCGCAACGCCGATATTGGTGTGGTGACGGAAGCGGATATTCTGGCCTATGGATTTTCGGGCGTGATGGTGCGCGGATCGGGTCTGCCGTGGGATTTGCGGCGCTCGCAGCCCTATGAATGCTATGACGAATTTGAGTTCAAGATCCCGGTCGGCAAGAACGGCGATTGCTATGATCGCTATCTGTGCCGGATGGAAGAAATGACCCAATCGCTGCATATCATGCGGCAGTGCATCACCAAATTGCGCGCCGAGCCGGGCGAAGTTTTGACACGCGGCAAGCTGTCGCCGCCGAAACGCGGTGAAATGAAAACCTCGATGGAGGCTTTGATCCACCACTTCAAGCTTTACACTGAGGGCTTTCATGTGCCCGCAGGCGAGGTTTACGCCGCGGTTGAAGCGCCGAAGGGTGAGTTTGGCGTTTATTTGAAGGCGGATGGAACCAACAAGCCCTACCGCGCCAAGATCCGCGCACCGGGCTTCGCGCATCTCCAGTCCATGGACCACATCTGCCGCGGCCACTTGCTGGCCGACGTCTCGGCGGTCCTGGGCTCTCTCGACATCGTTTTTGGTGAGGTGGACCGGTGATGGCCAGCCGCCCGAAATCCAACTTGACCGTTGAGCAGTTTCTTGCCGCCTATGAAGGCGTTGCGGGCCGTTATGAACTGGTGGACGGCGACGTCCTCAAAATGGCGGCTGAGACGGTGCGGCATGTGCGGCTCAAGGGACGGGTGTTCCGTGCGATGGCGGGAGCAATCGAGGCGAGCGGCGCCGGCTGCGAAGCCTTTCAGGACGGCGTATCTTTGAAGGTTTCCGGGAAGACGGCCCGCGAACCAGACGTATCGGTTCAGTGCGGAAAGGCGGCTGACGGCGACAGCCTGGTGTTGACCGAGCCGCTGATCGTCGTCGAGATCGTTTCTCCGTCCACCGAGGGCGTCGATGCGAATGTGAAGTTCGCCGAGTATTTTTCCGTGCCCAGCATCATGCATTATTTGATCGTGTGGCCAAAGCAGCGCTACTGCTATCATCACCAGCGCATCGACGACAACAAGGTGCTCACGACGATTGTCCGGTCGGGCGTGATTGAGTTCGATCCGCCTGGCTTCGCGATTTCTTTCGATTCATTTTTTGGTGAGGTGGACCGGTGAGCGTCCGTCGCCTTCATTCCGTTCAGCCCGACAGCTTCGCGTTCAACGCGGAAAATCTTGCCTGGGCCAAGACCACAATCGCGAAATATCCGGCGGGCAAGGAAGCCTCCGCCGTGATCCCGCTGCTGTGGCGCGCCCAGGAGCAGAAC
>JBKJTI010000188.1:0-5313 GCA_046590425.1 Cypionkella sp.
AGTTATCCACAATGACTCATTCTCTGCATCAACAAACGGTGAATAACACCGAGGGCAGAGGCAGAACATGGCGACGAAAAGCAAACCGGCGGTGGCGCATAGCCTTCCGCTGAACCAGATCCTTGATGGCGACTGTATCGAGCGGATGAACGCGCTCCCGGCAGGCTCGGTAGACCTGATCTTTGCCGACCCTCCCTACAACCTACAGCTGAAAGGCGATCTGCATCGCCCCGATAACAGCAAGGTCGATGCGGTGGATGATCACTGGGACCAATTCTCCAGCTTCGCCGCCTATGACAAATTCACCCGTGAGTGGCTGGCGGCGGCGAAACGCCTGCTGAAGCCAAACGGCGCGATCTGGGTGATCGGCAGCTATCACAACATCTTCCGCGTCGGTTCGGCCCTGCAAGACCAAGGCTATTGGATGCTGAATGATGTGGTCTGGCGCAAGTCGAACCCGATGCCGAACTTCCGTGGCAAACGCTTGACCAACGCGCATGAAACCCTGATCTGGGCCTCACGCGATGAGGACAGCAAATACACCTTCAACTACGAAGCCCTGAAAGAGTTGAATGACGGCGTGCAAATGCGCTCCGACTGGGTGCTGCCGATCTGCACCGGGCATGAACGCCTGAAGGATGAGAACGGCGACAAAGCGCATCCGACGCAAAAGCCGGAAAGCCTGCTGCACCGTGTGCTGATCGCCACCACCAATACCGGCGATGTGGTGCTTGACCCGTTCTTCGGCACCGGCACCACCGGCGCTGTCGCCAAGATGCTGGGCCGTGATTTCATCGGTATTGAGCGTGAAGAAGCCTACCGCAAAGTCGCCGCCGAACGCATCAGCCGTGTGCGCCGCTTTGACGCTTCAGCCTTGGAAATCACCGGCAGCAAACGCTCGGAACCCCGTGTGCCCTTCGGCCAAGTGGTCGAGCGCGGCATGCTGCGCCCCGGAGAAGAACTGTATTCGGTCGGCTCGCGCTTCAGCGCAAAGGTGCGCGCCGATGGCACGCTGGTTGGCCTTGATGTGAAAGGCTCGATCCACCAGGTCGGCGCCGCCTATGAAGGTGCGCCCTCGTGCAACGGCTGGACCTATTGGCACTTCAAGCGCGACGGCAAGATGATCCCGATCGACATCTTGCGCCAACAAATCCGCGCCGAGATGGAGGCCGACCAAGGCCGTCCCCACTAGCACTGGTGGGTTAGCACCCACCGCACCCCCAGATTTCGAACGCCTGTGTCACGGTTCCGCCCATGACACCACTGCCTCAGCATGCATGTCATGCTGAGGTTTTTTCCGTTAGGCCGCCCGCCCAAGCTGCGCTAGCATCCCAGCATTGAAGCCAGATATTTGAGCCCATCATGCAGCCCGATCTGCCCAGCCTGACCCGCGCCTGCCAAGCCGAGGAAACGGCCCTCAGGTCGATTTTCGAAGGTATCGCTACGGCCTTCGCCCCGCCCTTCGATACGAAAATCGTGGCCCGGATTACCAGCCTGTGCACTTTGGCCGAGCCGCATCGCCACATCCTGCAACGCGCGCACAGCTTTCATCTGCACGCGCCCGAACTCCGCGCTTTGCCGATGCACGCGCCCGAACGGCAGTATTTCGACTCCGTCCTGCGCCATCTGCGCCTCTATCCCACCGCCGTCACCCGCCTGCAAGCTGTGCTGCGCCACCGCCTGCCGCTGTTTCCTCCACCACCGCCGCCCTATGGCCCCGAGGCGCAAACCCTCGCATTGCATTCCCGCACGTGGGATCGGATGCACGCACATCTCAGCCCGCACACGCCCAATCTTTACCATGACACCCCCGGCCATCACGGCGATCTGCCCTATCCCAGCACGGATTTTCTGCGCTACGCCATGGCCGCGCGGCGGATTTGCTTGGCGATGGACAAACACGCCCCCGCCTTTCTCGATGTCGGTTGCGGCATCGGCTTGAAGGTATTTCAAGCCGCTGAGTTGTTCGCGCAAGCCGATGGTCTGGAGTATGAACCCGCCCATGCTGCCGCAGGCCAAGCCATGATGCAGCGCACAGGTTGGCTGCAGTCTCGCATCTTCCACGCCGATGCGCTGAGCTTTAACCACTACGACGACTATGATGTGCTTTATGTCTACAAACCGATGTATGGTGACGCGCTGCAGCAGATGGAGGCCCGCCTGATCGCCCAAGCCCGCCCCGGAACCCTGCTGATCGCGCCCTATACCGATTTCACCACCCGGTTCGAAACCATGGGATGCACGCGGATTGAGGGCTTTCTCTACATCATTCGCCCGCCGAAAACCCTGTCTGCCACCCTGAAGCGCGCCACGAAAACCGGCTGTGCCTTGCCCGCCCGTCCGAAAAACGGCTATGCTGAGGATGGTTTTCTGGCCCCGCTCCACCTTGCCCTACGGCGTTGGGGGCATGGCGATTAATGTGCAGGCGCGCCCTTCGGATCAGGGTTCAGCGCTTTGTTATAGGCGTGCCAGTCGGCAATATCGGGGTAATACTGCGCCCGCCACGCCTTCACCCGCCTATTCATCAGCCGTTTCCACAAAGGCGGCACCATCGCCGCCATTGTCATGACCGGATAGCCGTAAGGCAGCTGCGGCGCGTCCTCGGCGCTATAGGTTTGCAGCAGGGGAAACCGCCGGTCCGGCTTGTAATGATGATCGGAATGCCGCTGCAAATTGATCAACAGCCAGTTTGACGCCCGATGCGAGGCGTTCCAACTGTGGCGCGGCAGCACATGCTCATAGCGCCCCTCGCCCAGATAGCGCCTGGTCAGCCCGTAATGCTCGATGTAATTCACCAGTTCCAGTTGCCAGACAGCAACCCACGCCTGCCAAAGAAACAGTGCCAAACCGATCCAGCCGCCCAAGGCTAAAGCCAGCAGCAGCATCGCGCCCTGCAAGCCCCAATAGCGCCAATAGGGGCTGGATTTATCCAAAGGCTTCAGCCCTTTGCGCGCCAGCATCGCGGCTTCGGCCTTCCAGGCTGATTGATGACACTGCAGCAATACCCGGGGGAAAAACCGATGAAAGCCTTCGTTGTAGCGGGCCGTCACCGGATCTCGCGAAGTGCCGACATAGAGGTGATGCACCCGCAGATGTTCAGATCGGAAATGACTGTAAAGCACCGTTGCTAGCAGCAGATCGCCCAACCAACGCTCCCAGCTGGGCTTTTGATGCATCAGTTCATGCGCGTAATTGATGCCGATTGTGCCCGACACCACGCCCATGCCAAAAAAGAGGCCGATCTTCGCTGCCGTCGTCAAATGCTCGGCCTGCGGCACATACCACAGCATCCAACACAGCAGGGTAAACTGCGCCGGAAACCAGATCAGCGTGACAAGGCGGTAGTATTTCAGCCCAGCTTCGGGCGTCGAAAGATCCGCATTATCTTCATTCTGCCCGGTCACCGCATCCAACAACGAGAACATCCCCCACGCATAAAGCGGCAGCGCCAGCACGAACCAACCGCCCCACAGCGCCGCCAACACTGCCACCGGGATCATTCCCAAGGAAAGCCAGAACGGCAGAGCATTTTGCAGGCGTTGCACATCGGCGCTGGGAATTATGGTCATCATGGCCCTCTTTTGCGGCCAGTCTAACGCAAAATCCATGCCACTCAACGCGGCGTTTTGGCTGTGAACGCAAGGTCATAGGCCTTGCGCATCAGGGTTGGCAGATCGTCGGGGTCAAGCTGCAAATATTCACCTCGTTGCGGATTGGCGGCGGAATCGCTTGCCAGCACCTGCAAGATTAGGTGGAAATGTGTGAACGTATGTTTAACCTCGCCGAGGTTTTGCCAATCCGCTGCAAACGGCGCACCCAAGGTGGAGCCATCCCAGCCATCCGAGGGAAACCCCAGCATCCCGCCCAACAACCCACGCTCGGCCCGCCGCTCGAGCAAAACCAGCCCGCCGCGCGTGGCCACCCAAGCCACGCCCTGCCGCACTGGTTTTTCCGCCTTCGCCAGCTTGCGCGGCAATTCCGCAGCAATGCCAAGGCGTTGCGCCTTACATATCCCCAACAACGGGCAAATCCCGCAAGCCGGATTGCGCGGCGTGCAGATCGTCGCCCCCAGATCCATCACCGCCTGCGCATAATCTCCGGGGCGTACTGTAGGCGTCACCAACCCCGCCAACCGCACCAGTTCCGGCTTTGCCCCCGGCAGAAGCGCCTCTACCGCAAACAGCCGCGCCATCACCCGCTCGACATTGCCATCCACCACCACCGCAGGCTCGTCATAACAAATCGCAGCCACCGCCGCCGCCGTATAGGGCCCCACCCCTGGCAGGGCCCGCATCCCGGCAGCCGTTCTTGGAAACACCCCGCCATGACCCCGTACCACCGCCCGCGCACAGGCGAGCAAATTGCGGGCACGCGCGTAGTAGCCAAGCCCGGCCCATTCCGCCATCACATCGCCATCTTCCGCCGCCGCCAAAGCCTCAACCGTCGGCCAGCGCAACACAAACCGTTGAAAATACGCGCTAACCGCCGCCACCGTGGTCTGCTGCAACATCACTTCCGACATCCAGACCCGGTAAGGATCGGCGCGCTGCCCCAAACCCCGCGCCGCAGGACCAATCCGCCACGGCATCACTCGCGCGGATCGGTCGTACCAGCCCAGCAAGCGCTGGCTCACCTCAGCGTCACGCAATCTTTATCCCCTCAACCCCGCGATCCGACCGACATTCTCTTGGCGACCACGGCCTTGACAGCTACAATAGCGCGAACCACGGATAGGACCAGATGGCCCGCACGCCCAGCCCACTTCCCTCTGCCCATCGCCGTATTCGCGGCTTTGAAGCCACATCCGGGCTGCTGAAGGACCAAATCCGCAAGGTTGGCGAATCGCGGGGTTTTGCCATCGCCCGCCTGCTGACGCATTGGCCCGAGATCGCGGGCGAGGATATGGCCCGCATCACGCGGCCCGTCAAAGTCGGCTATGGCCGCGAAGGCATGGGCGCGTCGCTGACTCTGCTGACCACCGGGCCAAACGCCCCGATCATCGAGATGCAAAAGGAAAAGCTGCGCGAACGGGTGAATGCCGTCTACGGCTATGCTGCAATCTCGCGCATCCTGATCACCCAGACTGCCGCCACCGGCTTTGCCGAGGGTCAGGCCGAGTTCAGCCATAAACCCAAAGCGCCGCCCGCGCCCGATCCCACCATTTTGGCCGAGGCTGCCCGCACCGCCGCGCCAATCCAGAACGACGACCTGCGCCAAGCCCTTGAACGGCTTGGGCAAAACATATTAAATCGCCGCAAACTCAAGGAAAGCTGACCCATGGCTAAAACCCTCGCAACCACCGCCGCTTTGGCC
>JBKJTI010000312.1:0-3460 GCA_046590425.1 Cypionkella sp.
GGTTCTGACTATGCAGAGCACAAACCGACTTAATAAAACCTGACGCCGAGTGCCTCCAGCTTTACATTAAGTTGTCATTCTGAAGCTTCAGCTTTACATTAAGTTGACGTTTTGGGGCGCCTACTTAACATTAAGTTGACGTTTTCACGTGCCTACTTAACATCAAGTTGTCATTTTTGGCGCCCGTGTTTTAGGTTTTTGCGGTTCTGCTTTACCTTAATTTGTCATTTCACGATCGGGTTTGCGTTCGAGGATGTGTTCTCGGGCTTGGTCGATGCACGGGAACCTTGCCACGACGCATTGCGACCAATCGCAGCTGTTCACTGACGGTTTACTTTGGCACATGATAGATCGATCTACCCACGAGATTTCCAGTGCCGAAGAATACATCTGCCCGCTCCAATGATTATTACCTAGAGCGACTGCGCCTGGAGCGGCCAGACGTGCTGCGGGATCTCGTAGTCGGGAAGTTCGAGAACCCAGCGGCAGAGTTCATGTGTGCGTATTCCACGGCATCGCGGGCAGCCATTCCACGGGAAGGTGGGCAGCCACGCAACGATTTAGGCTGAGCCGGCTGGGCCACATTGAGTGATGGTCGAAGCCATCGTTCGCCAGCTATCGCACCGACGATGTCGTCCTCTCAACCCGACAGATATCGAGCCAAGCAGAACAGGCGAAATTGGAACTTGGAATGTCACATAGTCGACGTTGCTGTCGGACGGATCGGGCAGGTCGGACTGGGCACTTCCGACCAGTCCGATCATTTAGATGACCCAGCTAGACGTCATGTAGGGGGCAACACATCCGTCTGAAGCGCGACCAGCATAGGGGTTTTCGGTTCCATCGCCAGGATGAACTTTCTCAATCTGTAGAGCCGCCGTCGACCAGGAATTGCCGCAGGTGCCTTGCTCATTAGATTGTTTCCATCGCCCCTCATAAGGAAGCCACATGCGTCAAGGTCACGGGCCGCTTGCGTCGAATCATGGTCGCCGTGGACGTGCCGCCAAGTGTCAGACGGAATGTAGAACATATTTGCATCCTGCCAGCCGAGCCGGTCGGACATTGAGATCGACCCTGCACCAGCTTCGAGGTCTTCAAATCTGGCGGCTCCATGTTGTAGCAAGAATTTACGAGCGCGGGCTGTAGCTGCACGGCTAGCAGCAGATTTTACTCCTATGCCACCATCCAACCAGCCTTGCAGAGTGGTAAGCGCCGCCGCCCTCGCCGCGCCTGCTGACCAACCGGTTAAGTTATGTTTGGTCGCGATTTCGCCGGCGATGCCGATCAGCGCAAACCGAGTAGCGACCCGACTGATCTGGCCACCGCCTGAATAGCCCGGAAGCAACGATGCGCTTTCGAGAAACCGTTCAATTGCCTTGAGAACGGTGGGTTCGAACCGATCACTCTTGCCAAACAGGGCCGCAACAAAGGCCCGCCCTGCGGTGCCATGATTTCCAGAGACGGCCTGAGTCAACCGCTTTGCGAACGCATCGCCATCCGAGTCACCATGAAGTTCGTCAAAAGCACCAAATCTTCCGGCATCGGCGACAATATCGGCTAGGCGCACTTCATGCCCTTCCATGCACCTCTTGCCGTTCTCTCCTATTTTTTCTGCAATGGATATTTCGCCAGATGAAAGTATCATAACCCGCCAGTAACTGGTTGATTGCAGAGCCGAATTGCTCTGCATTCGCGTCTTTCCTTGTCCGTTGGCCAGTGTGTAAACTGCCTTGTCCAGTTGGTTGCTGGAGATCTCGCCAAGTTCGTCGAGTGCCAGGAGCAATCCATTGTGGTTCTTGGCAACGCCTTCCAAGCCGTTTGCTGTTGCATTCCAGCTCTTCCGGAATTTCTGGTTACCCCAAACTGACACCGCAACTGCCTGAATTGTTGACTTGCCACAGGAGGAGCGACCGCGAAGGTGCATCCCTCCGCCGTCGAACCCGAGCAATTCCAGCATGGGTGCTGCAAACGACATAGAGACAGCGGTCATCAGCAACGGGTTTCCAATGCAAAGAGCGGCGACATCAGTGCGCCAGCTTGCCAGATCTCCCGCTGATTGCATTGCTGCCACGTCAGCAGAAAACGAGCCCGCACGTATTTTCACGTTTTGATCACCAATGACGCTTCCGTCACTGAGCACAAAGGATTTGCATTTGGCGTCAGGCCAGCCGAGCCGATCTGTTAGAACATGGCGCAAGGTCGGTTCCCAGCGATGCAACAGATCGACGATTGCGGCCATCGATTCTCGTCCAGGGGCTCGCCGCAGACCCGCATTTAACAACGGGCCGATCACTGCGGCGCCGGATCCGGCAAACTGATTTTCGAAGATAACTAGCTCATGATTTTGCATGTCAGGATCGGTTACCTCGACCAAACGCCCCCAATCCGTTCCCGCGACATCCCGGACAAGAGCGAGGACGCGAAGCGGCGAGCACAGGCGCCTTTCTTCGACGCCTCCTTCGGCAGTTTCAACGGAAAGGTAAATACCATCGCGCATGGCAACATAGCCGCTAGGCATGCCTGAATACGACCCAGCATCGTGGTTTATCAAATTACCGGACGTGGCGCAGGGGAAACTGAGGTTGATGACATTGGTCATTTCTTCTATACTTTCTGTTTGAGGGCACCAGATTCCTGGAAGCAAAGCGAGGGATCGCATGCTGAGTAGGTATTGTTCGGGTTTCGGAATGGATCTGAGCAAGCGTGCACGCCAGATCAGGAACGCGCCTGCTTGCAGCGATATGAGGTTATCTTTTGCAGCTGTTGGTTCGAGGCTTTGATTAACTTCGGGTTTTGACTTCACAAAGGTGCACGTCTGCAATCACGGCTGAAGGTATCCAGGTTGGGCCGAGGGCGGATGCACTTTCGTGAAGTCGGACCAAGATTAACTGCGCTTTGTGCGCCTACCCTTGTGCTGACCGCGTCAGTCGGCCTTCACCTGCCATTGCCTTATCGGCCAACGAATGTCCTTGTCGAGTTGATCGCGCAGTTTAGAGAGCAACACTATCTTCTTGATTGCAGATTTCTTGGCTTCAGCGTCTGCGAGGTCGTTGGGTTGAATATCTGCGATCCGTGCGTCGATCTCGCGGATCTTGAAGGCATTCACCACCCCAGCCAACGTCACAGCTGCATCGAGTAGCGAGCCGATCATAACCTCTGCTCGATCGAGAGAACGTGCGTTTTCAGGAAACAACCGCCAGTCTGGGTCGAGGCTGAACTCAAGCGCACCTAAAAGAGATTTCGGCCCGGAGTCATCGGTGAACTCCGGCACTTCCATCCCCATCATGTCAAAAAACTGATCAAACGACTCGTTATCGAGTGCAGGCTGACCAAATTCGAAAAAAGGTGCCTTGAAGATTTCACCAAGCGAATGAGCTTGTGGCATCTTCTGCTCTTGCTTGTTAACGGCTTTCTTGCGCTCCCTGTGCGCCCTGACCTTCTCTGCATTCGTGAGCGCCAT
>JBKJTI010000347.1:0-9764 GCA_046590425.1 Cypionkella sp.
GATCGGCCAGAGACCGGAGGAGAACCATGTGTCGAGGACGTCGGGGTCGCGCCAGATCGGGTAGGCAAGATGGGTCGGGTCTTGGCTGAGATTGTAATCGGCCAGTGACTGCGCGAGCAGCGTCGCGGCAGCGTGACGGTCTGCAACCTCAACGATCCGGGCATTGTTCAGAGGATGCGGCAGGGCCGCAAGATCGTCGCGAAACCGCTCACTCACCGTTGCAAATTCGGCGGCGCAATGGTGGCGAGCCTCGCGGTCAACATGACCGCCGTCGCCGAGGAAGTTGAGAATTTCGACTTCATCCAGCGCGTCGTCGCCTTCATCATCCGCAAAGTCGGGGGCGTCGAGGTTCAGGCCATACCAAACCGGAATCTGGTGGCCCCACCACAACTGCCGCGAGATGCACCAAGGCTCGATATTCTCCAGCCAGTGGAAATAGGTTTTCTCGCCCGATTCCGGGATGATTTTGGTGGCACCCGAGCGCACGGCATCCAGCGCGGGGCCGACGATTTTGGCGGTATCGACGAACCATTGGTCGGTCAGCATCGGCTCGATCACCACCTTGGAGCGGTCGCCGAAGGGCTGCATGATCTTTTTCGCCTCGACAAACGGCTCGCGCGTCAGGTGTTCCGATCCGGTTTCGGGGTCGATTTCGGAATGCAGGGACGAGACGCAGAGGCCGAGGGCGTTGATATCGGCGACGACTTGTTTGCGGGCGTCAAACCGATCAAGGCCACGGTATTTTTCGGGCACGAGGTTGAGGGCATCGACTTCGTTTTCCTCGGTTGGGGATCCTGCGGCGATCTCGCGGGCGCGCTGCACGGCCTCGGCATAGGGGGCCCCGTCGGCGCGCATCTGGGCGCGGGTGTCCATCAGGCGATACATCGGCAGGTTGTTGCGTTTGGCGACCTGGTAGTCGTTGAAATCATGCGCGCCGGTGATTTTCACCGCACCCGAGCCGAAGGTCGGGTCGGGGTATTCATCGGCGATGATCGGGATCAGACGGTCGCAGAGCGGCAGGTGGACCATCTTGCCGATGATGGATTTATAGCGTTCATCCGAGGGGTGGACGGCCACCGCGCCATCGCCGAGCATGGTTTCGGGTCGGGTGGTGGCGATAGAGATGTAGTTGCGCGTCTCGCGAAGCGTCACATGGCCCTCGGCGTCTTTCTCAATATATTCATAGCTTTGCTTGTCGGCCAGAATATATTTGAAATGCCACATATGGCCTGCGACTTCGATATTCTCAACTTCGAGATCAGAGATCGCGGTTTCAAAATGCGGGTCCCAGTTGACCAGCCGCTTGCCGCGATAGATCAGGCCCTTGTTGTACATATCCACGAACACCTTGATCACGGCGTCGTGGAAGTTTCCGTCCTCACCGCTGGGCGCACCGGGCGCGCCGGACATGGTGAACGCTTCGCGGTCCCAGTCACACGACGCACCAAGGCGCTGCAACTGGCCGATAATCGTGCCGCGAGATTTGACCTTTTGCTGCCACACCCTGGCGAGGAATTTCTCGCGCCCCATCGTGCGACGCTTGGGTTCCTGATGCTGCGCCATATCGCGCTCGGTCACCATTTGGGTGGCGATGCCGGCGTGATCGGTGCCAACCTGCCACAGCGTGTCATGACCCTGCATGCGGTGCCAGCGGATCAGGATATCCTGCAGGGTGTTGTTGAAGGCATGGCCCATGTGCAGGCTGCCTGTGACGTTGGGCGGCGGGATCATGATGGAAAACGCTTCGGCCCCCGGACGCGCGTTCGCCCCGGCAGCACCAACCTTTTGGTCAAGCCATAGTTTGGAGATCCGGGCCTCGGCCTCGGCGGGGGAGAAGGTTTTTTCCATCGGCATTTTGGGCATCCTTAAAGCACTGGCTTGCCATACCCAATCGGGCGGACAAGGCCAAGCGCCAGATGGCTTGCTCTTTTGAAAATACTCCCGCCGGAGGCTTCGCCCGCAACCCAAAGCGCAGGGCATGACAGTGCAAACCCGGCAGCGCGGGTGAGAGGGGGCTCGATGCCCCGCGAGCCCGCCCCTGTTTCAGGTCAGGCCGGACCCACCAGCGCGAAGGCAGCGTCGCTGGGGTCGGTGCAATGGATGATCAGCGCGCCGCCGGGAACTTCAGCGGGGTCGTGCTGCACTTGGCCGCCTGCGGCTTTGACGGCTACCACTGCCGCGTTCACCGAAGGGATGCCGAAATACACCGTCCATGCCGCGGGGCCGCCCTTGGTGCCTTCGGTAAAGATGCCGCCGATGTCTTGACCGTCCCGGTTGATCACGGTGTAAACCATATCCGGCCCCATCGGCATCGCGCGGGTCTGCGCCCAGCCGAACAGCGCGCCGTAGAACGCTAAGGCTGCGGCGGTGTCGGGGGTGGCGAGGTCGTGCCAGTTGCCGTGCCCCGGTTTTTGCTGATTGAACGCGCCGCCCGCCGTGCCATCTGCCATAGGCGTAGGTTGCAGGATGCCGAACACTGCCCCCTGCGGATCAATCAGCACCGAAAACCGACCGGTGCCGGGAATATCGGTGGGCGGCACCACCACGGTTGCGCCAAGGCCTTTGGCCTTTGCCACGGTGGCATCGGCATCATCGACGGCGGTGTAATTGGTCCAAGCCACCGGCATGCCGGGGTCGGGCGCAAACAGCCCCGCCACCATATCGCCATCGCGCGAGGCCAGCAGATAGGTCATGCCGGGCATGCCGCTGTCGGCCCATGTCCAGCCCAGAAGGCCTGCATAAAAATCCTTGACGCTATCGAGATCGGAGCTGGCCAATTCATACCAGCAGGGCAGACCGTGAAAGGACATGAGAACCTCCATTGATTGTTTGATATCAATGTAAGTGCATCCAGCACTTGGTTGCAATGTAATTCCCACTTGGTATGGCGGATGCGTGGAAACCTGCCTAATCGATAGTGCGGCAATTGTTCTGGCGGGCTGTCGGGGCGTGGCTTAGATTGTAACCAATGCGGCTTAGATTAGACAAAAGGCGTGGTGCGGGGTTTGCCGAAAGCTGATTTGGAGCGTTTGCGGCGGCGGTTCAGTTTGCTGAAGGCAGGCTTGTTTGGCGTGGCGGTCTTGGCTGTGACGGTGTTTCTTATCGCAACTCCCGTGATCCACGACCTGCGATCGGGCTGGGCATTACGGTTTAACGGCGTCGATACGACCGGACAAGTCACGCGCCTCTGGCACCACGGACGCGGCAAAACTCTTGAAATGTTTGTTGCCTACGGGTTTGACGTCGACGGGCGTAACTTTAGCGGTGAAAACGCTGTGGATGAAACGCTGTTCCGGTCTTTGTCCAAGGGCGATTCCATTGCGCTGCGGCATGGCGCAGATAATCCGCAGCTTTCCACTATTAGTATTTTCGGTGAACATCGTGGGATGCGTGCGGTTGGGTTTTGTGTGTTGTTCGTGATGGTTCTGATGTTTCTCCTCGGGGCACTTTCCAGCAAAATAGAGGCTTGGTATCGCATAACCTATCTACTTAAGGTCGGGGCGAGACGCTCGGCTGTGGTGATCAACTATGCCAATGCGACATACGTTTCTGATGGGAGCCTATCGAGCATATTGTGGCAAGACGAGACAGGTGCAACTGGTCAAAGCCGGATGATGACAGCAACCCGGTTGCCCAATCTTGGCGCAACGATTACCGTTTACACCGATCCTGAGCAGAAGTTGCCTACCATATGGAACGGCGAGTTTGGCAAGCGTTAAACCGCCCTATCCAACCTCGTGCTCAAATGGATCAAGCTTTCCGACGACTTCACCCCGGTCAACGCGCCGATCTGGTCTAGTACCTGATCTAGCAGTTGCGTGTTGGAGGCCGCGATTTGCAGCAGCAGATCAAAGCGGCCTGAGGTGGTGAACACGCGTTCGACCTCGCCTATGCCCTTGAGACGGGTGAGAATTGCGGCTTGTGAGCGGGGCTCAATGGTCAGCAGCACGGAGGCGCGCAGGCGGCCTTGGCGGGCGGCTTCGCCCAGCTTTAGCGTGTAGCCCGCGATGACGCCCGAGGTCTCTAGGCGCTCCAGACGGGCCTGAATGGTGGAGCGCGCGACTTTCAAACGCCGCGCCAAAGTGGCCACCGACATGCGTGCATCCGCCCCCAACAGGGTCAGAATGTTGCGATCCAGTTCATCCATACAATATGTATCCTTTTTTGGTTATTATAACGAAGAAATCCGTCAGTTATATAGTTTTGTTCGGTGAAGTTGTACCGCATATGCGGCATCCTACGTTGCAGGAAAAGGGCGGCTCATACGCACCTGGCCTGGTTGGAAAACCTTGCTGGTCCTCTGAGCCATCGCTGCCCTTTAGGCTGCGAAAGGGGACTCGCATCTTGTTGGCAGAAAGGAATACGCCGATGGGACTGTCCAAAACGATCTGGACCAATCCGACCGAATATCTGCGCAATCAGCAGCCGGAGAATCCGGTGCTGTTTTTTGCGCCGCAGGCTATCCAGGCGGTTGCGCGAAAATTTCTTGATGGATTTCCGGGGCTTGTGACCTATGCGGTCAAATCGAATCCCGGTGAGGAAGTCATCGAAAACCTGATCGCCGCTGGCGTCAAAGGCTTTGACTGCGCCTCGCCGTTTGAGATCGACCTTATCCGGCGCTTGGCCCCGGATGCCGCGATCCATTACAACAACCCGGTGCGCTCGCGCGCGGAGATCGCGCATGCGGTGGCGCGGCAGATCAAGTCGTACTCGGTTGATTCGGCAAGCGAATTGGCCAAGTTGATCGAGATGGTGCCGGTCGAGAACTGCGAGATCTCGGTGCGCTTCAAGCTGCCGGTGGCGGGCGCTGCCTATAATTTTGGCGCGAAGTTTGGTGCGACCGAAGATGTGGCGGTGGACCTGCTGAAAACCGTCGCGGCGGCGGGCTTTATCGCCTCGATCACCTTCCACCCCGGCACGCAATGCACCGATCCTGCGGCTTGGGCGTCGTATATCCGCGAGGCTGCGGTAATCGCACGCCGCGCTGGCGTGAAAATCGCGCGGCTGAACGTCGGCGGCGGTTTCCCGAACCACCGCGCAGAGGGCGTGTTGCCGCAGTTGGATGCGACTTTTGCCACCATTGACCGGGTGGCGACCGAGGCGTTTGGCACCGAGCGTCCGATGCTGATCTGCGAGCCGGGGCGTGCGATGTGCGGCGATGCGTTCACTTTGGCCGCCCGCGTCAAAGCGGTGCGCGACGATATGCATGTGTTCCTGAACGACGGGGTCTATGGCTCGCTGTTTGAGTTAGGCCAGATCGGCATCATCGACCGTATCGCGGTAATCTCGTCTGAAGGTGCGCGTCGCACTGGCGCGATCCTGCCGCGGATCTGCTTCGGGCCGACCTGCGATTCGGTTGACCGTCTGCCGGGTGATGTGCCGTTCCCCGCCGATATTGCCGAGGGCGATTATGTCATCGTGCATGGTATGGGGGCCTATTCGACGGTGACCAACAGCCGCTTCAACGGCTTTGGTGAATTGGGCATGGTGACGGTGCTGTCACAAAAGCTTTAACTTCGCCGTAATCTCGTTAACCTACGCTCTCGGCAGGGAAACTTGCCGAGAGCGATTTTTTTTTGGGGGGCTGCGTGTCACTGTTTAGCCGGATCAGACATTGGTGGCGCGGTCATCCAACCGCCGAGACCGAACCCGCAGCGGCCCCTTTGCCGGGGCGCAAGCGCGGCGTGGTCGATCATGTGATCATTCTGGATGGCACTCTTTCGACGCTGGAGTCGGGGCAAGAGGGGAATTGCGGCCTGATTTACAAGCTGTTGACGGAAGATGGCCGTTCAGCGCATCGCACGGTGTATTACGAACCGGGGCTGCAATGGCAGGGCTGGCGCAAGGGGATGAACCTTGTGCAGGGGCGCGGCATCAACAGCCAGATCCGGCGCGCCTATGGCTGGCTGGCCAGTCATTACCGCGAGGGCGACCGGATTTACCTGATCGGGTATTCTCGGGGGGCGTTTGCAGTGCGATCTTTGGCCGGGGTGATCGACCGGGTGGGGCTGTTAAAGCGCGAACATGCGACCGAGCGGGGGGTGACGCTGGCCTATCGCCATTACCGCCACGACAGCCATCCGAGGGCAAGTCAGGCGTTCTCGCATCGGTTTTGCCATCTGGAGGCGCCTATCCAGATGGTCGGGGTGTTTGATACGGTGAAAGCTTTGGGGCTGCGGTTGCCATTGTTGTGGCTGCTGACCGAGCAGCAGCACCAGTTTCACAACCACCATTTGGGCAGTTCGATCCGGCATGGATTTCATGCGCTGGCGATGGATGAGACTCGCGCAGTGTTCGAGCCTGTGCTGTGGGAATGTCCGCCGGGTTGGGAAAGCGATGTGCAGCAGATGTGGTTTCTTGGCGCGCATGGCGATATTGGCGGCATGATTGGCGATGATCTGGCGGCCCGGCCCTTGGCGAATATCCCGCTGGTCTGGATGCTGGAGCGGGCCGAGTCGGTGGGGCTGGCGCTGCCAGAGGGCTGGCGTGCGCGGTTTCCCTGTGATCCGGCGGCGCCGATGGTGGGCACGATGCGCGGTTGGGGGATGTGGTTTCTGCTGCGCCACAGGCGGGTGATCGGGCGCGATCCGTCAGAGCAGGTGCATGCTTCGGCACAGCAGACACGTCGGGCGGGTTGGCTGCCATGGCCGCTGGCGCGCGGGCGATAGAGGAATTGACTTTGCCGTCGTTTTGACTTTGCCACCGCGGGTTTGATCAAATAGCTTGGGCCGAAATGGAGAGCCCAAGATGCGCACTGTCACCATAGCTGCCACGCAATTCGCCTGTTCGTGGGATTTGCCCGCAAATGTCGATCGGGCTGAGGCCTTGATCCGCAAGGCCGCTGGCAAGGGCGCGCAAGTGGTTCTGATCCAAGAACTTTTCGCAGCCCCTTATTTCTGCATCGAGCAACTGCCACAGTATTTCGCCCTCGCGCAACAGATGGCAGGGCATCCGCTGATCGCGCGGTTTGCGGATTTGGCGCGGGAACTGGGTGTGGTGCTGCCTTGTTCGTATTTTGAAAAGGCGGGGCAGGCCTATTTCAATTCGATGGCGATGATTGATGCGGATGGGCGTGTGCTTGGCAATTATCGCAAGACCCATATTCCGCAGGGGCCGGGCTATGAGGAGAAGTTCTATTTCTCACCCGGTGATACGGGATACCGGGTTTGGAATACGGCGTTGGGGCGGATTGGCGTGGGGATTTGCTGGGATCAGTGGTTCCCGGAATGTGCGCGATCAATGGCGTTGCAGGGGGCCGAGATGCTTTTGTATCCGACCGCAATAGGGTCAGAGCCGCCCAGCCCCGGCTATGACAGCCAGCCGCATTGGGAGGTTTGCATGCGCGGTCATGCCGGATCGAACATCATGCCGGTGATCGCCTCGAACCGGATCGGGCGCGAAGTGGCACCGGGCGGGCGCGAGGTGACGTTTTACGGGTCGAGTTTTATCTCGGACCACACTGGGCAGTTGGTTGCCAAAGCGGGGCGGGAGGCTGAGGAAGTGCTGATCGCCACGTTTGATCTGGACGCGATTGCGGATTTGCGGAGTTCTTGGGGGCTGTTCCGCGATCGGCGGCCTGAGACTTACCGGGCGGTGGCAAGCTTGGACGGCTCAGCCTAGCTGGGCATAGGCCCAGACACCGCCGAGCAGAATCGGCTGATGGATCAGGTAGATGAGCAGGCTGTGCTGACCAGGCCAACTGAGAATTTGCACCCATTTGCCCGAAGGCTTGCCTGCAAGCGCCGCCCAGAGCCCGGTTTGACTGCCGATTTTCCCAAGGGCGATGCCAGCCAGCACCGCGCCGAACCATGGGAAGATCGGCTCGAAATCCATCGTAGTCGCGGGGTCGAGGGCGAGGCCGATGAAGCGCAGCAGGGGAGCGTTCAGCGCTTTGGTATGCCAAGAGTAGCTGCCGTAGATGAAAACGGCGGCGAGGGCGGCGGTGACTGCGGCGGGCAAGCGCAGGGTGATCAGCCCCAGCAGGCTGTAGAGCGCGATGGCGTGCAGAATGCCGAAATAGACGTAGAACTCCGGCATGGCGATCCTGGTGGCGAGGCTGACCAGCAGGGCGGCCCCGGCGATCTTGGCGAAGCGCCGCCAGAAGGCGGGCCAGCGGATGCCCTCGCCATGCGAGAGCCACAGGCCGATCCCCGCCAAGACCAGAAAACTGCCCGCGACGATGCGGGCATGGAAATAGAAGGTCGGGGTCAGGGCGTATTCGTAGGGGATCAGCCCGAACATCAGCAGATCATAGCTGAAATGGAAGGCCGCCATTCCGATCAGCGCCAGCGTGCGGGCGAGATCAAGCAGCGGAATACGGTTGGTATGCGGCATGGGCACCCTCAACAATCAGGCGATACGTCGCAGTTTGGCGGGGAAGTGGCAAGGGCGGCTTAAGCCGCCCTTGAGTGGTTTAGCGGTGTTTCACATCAACGTAATCGCGCTGTTTTTCGCCGATATACAGCTGACGCGGGCGGCCGATCTTCTGGTTCTTCTCGGCGATCATCTCTTTCCATTGCGAAATCCAGCCAACGGTGCGCGAAATCGCGAAAATCGGCGTGAACATCGAGGTTGGGAAACCCATCGCATCCAGAATGATGCCGGAATAGAAATCGACGTTCGGGTACAGCTTTTTCGAGATGAAATAATCATCCGACAAAGCGATTCGTTCGAGTTCCTTGGCTACTTGCAGCGTCGGGTTGTTGTGGATACCCAGAAGCTCCAGCACCTCATCCGCCGATTCCTTCATCACCGTCGCGCGGGGATCGAAGTTTTTATAGACGCGGTGGCCAAAGCCCATCAGGCGGAAGCCCGAGGATTTGTCCTTGGCTTTGGCGATGTATTCCGGGATGCGGTCCACTGTGCCAATTTCGCGCAGCATCTCAAGGCAGGCTTGGTTCGCGCCACCATGCGCAGGACCCCACAGGCAGGCGATGCCAGCCGCAATACAGGCGAAGGGATTAGCGCCAGACGAGCCCGCCAGACGCACGGTCGAGGTCGAGGCGTTTTGCTCGTGATCGGCGTGCAGCATCATGATCCGGTCCATCGCTTTGGCGAGAATCGGGTTCACATGATAATCTTCCGCCGGAACAGCAAAACACATGTTCAGGAAATTGCCCGAGTAAGACAGCGAATTCTTCGGATAAACAAAGGGTTGTCCAACCGAGTATTTATAGGCCATCGCGGCAATCGTCGGTAATTTGGCGATCATGCGAATGGCCGCAACCTCGCGTTGCCATTCGTCGTTGATGTCCAAGCTGTCGTGATAGAACGCCGACATAGCGCCGACCACGCCGACCATCGTCGCCATCGGATGCGCGTCACGCCGGAAGCCCCGGAAGAAGTTGTGCATCTGTTCATGCACCATGGTGTGACGGGTCACGCGGCCTTCAAAATCGGACAGTTGTGCTGCATTCGGCAACTCACCGTAAAGCAGCAGGAAGCACATTTCGAGATAGCTCGATTTGTTCGCCAACTGTTCGATCGGGTAGCCGCGGTGCAACAGCTCGCCCTTGTCACCATCGATATAGGTGATCGCACTTTCGCAAGCGGCGGTCGAGGTGAAGCCGGGGTCAAAGGTGAAGACATTGGCTTGGTCATAAAGCTTGCGGATATCAACAACATCCGGGCCCAGAGTGGGCGAGAACACCGGCAGGTCGTAGGATTTTCCGTCAAGGCTTAGCGTGGCAGTCTTGGTCTGTTCGGCCATCTTTCATCCCCCAATAAAAGCCATCCCTACGGCAGAGGGCTGGCCCGCGTTCCGG
>JBKJTI010000018.1:0-8751 GCA_046590425.1 Cypionkella sp.
GCATCCCAATACAGATAATCCATCCAGCTGTCGTGCAGATGGTTCGGCGGAAAGCGGCGGCCATGGCCCTGCATTTCCTCTGCCGTCGGCATCCTTGGCACTTTTGCCAGATGCAGCCCCGCCTGCTTCAACGTCCGAGAACCTTTGCGCAGGTTGCAGGGCGAGCAGGCCGCCACCACATTCTCCCAACTCGTGACCCCACCCTTCGAGCGTGGCACCACATGGTCAAAAGTCAGATCACCCTTGGCCGCGCAATATTGGCAGCAAAACTCGTCGCGTAGAAAAAGATTAAAGCGCGTGAAGGCCACGCGCTTTTGGGGTCTTACATAGTCCTTCAGCACCACCACCGAAGGTATGCGGAACTCCTGTCGCTGGCTTCGCACGACATGATCGTATTCGGCCAAAATCTGCACGCGGTCCAAGACCGCCGCCTTGATCGCCTCTTGCCAAGGCCAAAGTGACAGCGGGTAATAGCTGAGCGGGCGGAAATCCGCATTCAGCACCAGCGCCGGAAATTGCTTCAGGCTAGCAGGGTCGCGTACAAACTGGGTCCTAAAATCGCCGTCCATTCCGCAAGAGACTCCGTATTTCAACAGTCGTCAACAGGGTGCAGTCGCCTTAATCCCAACCATATCTGGCGTTTTGCCAAGCGCAAGCCCAAGATATGCGGCAATCTGCCCGAGCTTGATCACAACAGAATGACATAGGCGGCGAATGCTGTCTGCGTCCAAGTTTTATGCCGTCGGCAAAGCCCTCAGGCACATTTTCCCGCCGATCTGCGGCCTTGGCCCTTCCCAGACGCACCCCACCTCGTTATCACGCGAAAAACCGTGACCAAACTTGATGCCGAGGAACCCGATGCCCCTCCTGTCGCGCCGCGCCCTGCTGTCTCTCAGCCTCAGCGCCCTGACGCTTGCCGCCTGTGGCGGACGCAAATCGAAAGACGATGCGCCGGCGCGCGCCTCGGGCGATACTCCGGAAATGCACGCGCTAATCGGGAAATGGGCGCGGATTCACGACATTCCGGAAAGCCTGCTGCATCGCCAAATCCGCCGCGAAAGCGGCTACAATCCAAACGCCCGCAACGGCCCCTATTATGGCCTGTTGCAGATCCATCCGCAAACCGCAGCGACGATGGGTTATCGCGGTCGACCCGAAGGTCTGCTCGATGCCGAAACCAACTTGCAATATGCCGGGAAATACCTGCGCGGCGCTTGGCTGGTCTCACGCCGCAACGAAGACCGCGCGATGATGTGGTATGCCAAGGGCTATTACTATGAAGCCAAACGCATGGGCCTGTTGGAAGAAACCGGACTGCGGGGCTGAGGGCGGAAAACGAAGCCGTTTTCCGTCACGATTTCCGTCACGGAAATCGCCTCCAACGCGTCGAGAGGTTAATTAGCCCTTAACACGACCTAGTCAATATATTGATAACACAAGATATTTTTTGGTCCCGAGTTGGGACCTCAATACCAAGCATCCCCCATCGAGGCCTTTTTCGCCTCAACAAACTCAGCCAAACCTTGGGCAACCCCCGCATCCAAAACCGGCGCCTCAAATTCCGCCAGCCGCTTTTTCCAAAGCTTGTTGGCCCGATACGCCGCATCATGCGACCCCGCCGCCTCCCATTTTTCAAACGGCTCGTTATCCGACAAATCGCTATCCCAAAACGCGGTCTCATAATGCGCCATCGTATGCGAGCAGCCAAAGAAATGATTGCCCGGCCCCACTTCCGCAAACGCCTCGACCGCGAGCTGATCATCATCAATCTTCACGCCATCCAGATAGGAATGCAGGCTGCCGCACAGGTCCGCATCCAGCATGAATTTCTCATAAGACATGCTGAGCAACCCATCCAAAAATCCCGCCGAGTGCAGGATAAAATTCGCCCCGCAATGAATAGCCGCCAGCATCGACATCGTCCCCTCCATCATCGCCTGGGCGTCCGGCAGCTTTGAGGTGGTGAAGTTCCCCGAACACCGCAGCGGCAACCCCAACCGCCGCGCGAGCTGCCCGATCACCATGGAGCCAATCGCTGGTTCAGGTGTGCCGAAGGTGGGCGAGCCCGACCTTAAACTCATAGACGACAGGAAGTTGCCGAATATCACCGGCGCCCCCTTCCGCTCCAACTGCGTCAAAGCGCACCCCGCCATCGTCTCGGCCAGACTCTGCGCGATCCCCCCCGCGCTGGTCACCGGCCCCATCGCGCCACCGAGGATGAACGGCACCACCACTGCCGCCTGATTGGCGCGGGCATAGGCGCGCAAGGCGTTGGTCATGGTGCCGTCCCAAACCAAGGGAGAATTAACGTTCACATTACCCAGAATAACACAATTATCGTTCACAAATTCCTGGCCAAATGCGATCCGGCTCATTTCGATACTGTCTTCGGCACGTTCCTGTGAGGTCACGGATCCCATATAGGGGCGATCCGACAGCGTCAGATGCGCCATCACCATATCGAGATGCCGCTTGTTCACTGGAATGTCGGTTGGCTCGCAGATCGTGCCACCGGAATGGTGAAAATTCGGGGAAGACTGCGCCAGTTTGATGAAATTCTGGAAATCCTCGAGCGTGCCAAAGCGCCGCCCGCGATCCAGATCCATCACGAAGGGTGAGCCATAGGCGGGCGCAAACACCACGTTTTTGCCGCCAATCCGCACCGAATTGCCCGGGTTGCGGGCATGTTGAGTGAACTCTGAAGGCGCGGACTTCAGAATCTCGCGCAGCATGCCCGGCTCGAATTTGACCAGCAGACCATCAACTTTGGCCCCTGCGCACTTCCAGTGATCAAGCGCCACCGCATCGTCACGAAATTCGATGCCGGTCTCGGCCAAAATCCGGTCAGCGGCGTGTTCCACCTTCAGCAGATTTTCCTCTGACAGCACATCATAAGTCGGGATATTGCGCACGATATAGGGTCGCCCCATACCACCGCCCTTTTTCGCCCGCTCGATTTGCCGTGCTTGCCGCCCCGAACGCACACCTTGTTCTGCCATCGCAATCTCCCTCGACACCTGTGTCAAGGATGCGCCGAACCGGGCTGGGGTCGCGGTCAGCGCCGACAGTTGAAGGTCAGTTTCCGCCCTTTTGCAGCGGAAACCGACATTTTACCCTTAGGTGATCACGTCAGGGGTCACCCGGCCCGTGAATCTCTCAATGCCAGCCAACGTATGTGCAGCGCGGATCACCGGGGCGAGTGCCTCTTGTGGATCAAGATCAAGGCCATCCGGGCCTGCCGCGTACCGCTCCAGGTACAGCCGCAAGGTCGCACCCTCGGTGCCAGTACCAGACAGACGCAGCACGATGCGGCTGCCATCTTCGAACATGATCCGCACGCCTTGGGCTTTCGAGACCGAGCCATCGACCGGGTCGGTATAGGCGAAATCATCCGCCGCTTGCACCGTCAGACCCTCCAGCGTCGTGCCGGGAAGCCCCACAAGAGAACTGCGAAGTGTCGCCATCATTGCATCGGCTTTGTCGCTGGCAATCGCTTCAAAATCGTGGCGGCTGTAGTAGTTGCGACCGAATTTAGCCCAGTGTTCCGCCAAGATCGCCGCCACCGATTGCTTGCGCACCGCGAGGATGTTTAGCCACAGCAGGATCGCCCAAAGCCCGTCTTTCTCGCGCACATGGTCGGATCCTGTGCCAAACGACTCCTCACCGCAGATCGTCGCGCGGCCTGCGTCGAGCAGGTTGCCGAAGAACTTCCAACCTGTCGGCGTCTCATAAGACGCAATGCCTAACGAGGCCGCAACCCGGTCCGCCGCAGCCGAAGTCGGCATCGAACGCGCCACCCCCTTCAGCCCCGCCTTATAGCCGGGGGCAAGATGCGCATTGGCCGCCAGCACCGCGAGACTGTCAGAGGGTGAGACGTAGGCACCCGCCCCGACAACCATATTGCGATCGCCATCGCCATCGCTCGCCGCGCCGAAATCGGGGGCATTGGTGCCGAACATCTCATCCATCAGCGCTTTGGCCCAAGTGGGGTTCGGATCGGGGTGCATGCCGCCAAAGTCCGGCAAAGGGGTTGCGTTGACGCAAGTGCCCGCCGCCGCACCAAGACGTTTTTCCAGGATTTCAATGGCATAGGGGCCAGTCACCGCGCACATAGAATCCATCCGCATCCGAAATCCACCCTTGAACATCGCCGCAATCGCCGGGAAATCGAACAGGCTTTCCATCAGGATGGCGTAATCCGCAACCGGATCGACGACATCGACGATCATACCCGCCAACTGGCTGCGGCCGATCCGTGACAGGTCGACATCCTGAGATTCCATGATGTGATATTCAGTAATTTCAGTCGTACGTTTGTACATCGCCTCCGTGACGCCCTCGGGCGCGGGGCCGCCGTTCGACATGTTGAACTTCACACCGAAGTCTTCGTGCGGCCCGCCGGGATTGTGCGAGGCCGACATGATGATGCCGCCATCGGTCTGGTTCAGCCGGATCAGATGGCTGGCCGCAGGCGTCGACAGGATCGCGCCTTGGCCGACGATCACACGGTGCGCCCCATTCGCCGCCGCCATACGCAAGATCACTTGCGCCGCGCGGTCGTTGAAATAGCGCCCGTCGCCGCCCAGAACAAAGGTTTTCCCCTGTGCGCCGACCACATCGAAAATCGCCTGCACAAAATTCTCAAGGTAATGCGGCCCCATGAACACCGGGGTTTTCTTGCGCAAACCTGAGGTTCCGGGCTTTTGCCCCGCGATGGGTTGGGTGGAAATCGTGGTCATAGGACACCTCCGGTCAGCAGCGGTTCAAAGACAAAAACGGATTGCGGCGGCATATCCAGCCGCGCGATATGGGGTTCCGGGGCAAGGTCCGGCCGAGTGCTGTCCAGCACAAGCACCCATTTTGGCGCGGTTTCGGGCAAGTGCAACGTCACCGCCCCGCCACCGTTGAACACAACATAAAGAGCGTCGGGCGCATCCGAGCCTTCTGCTGCCATGCGCAACTCCAGCCCGATACAGCGGAACGCCGGGTCGTGCCAATCATTCGGACTGGGGATCGCGGCATCTGCGCGGCGCCAGATCACATCGGGCAGACCATCGGCCAGCCGTTTTTGCGAATGCAGGAAGCGGTTTTGCCGCAGCACGGGATGGGCTTTGCGCAGCGCCGTCAGCCGCGCCACGAAATCAATCAGCACAGCGTCGGCAGAACCCCAATCAATCCGCGTCAGATCATTGTCCTGCGCATAGGCGTTGTTGTTGCCGGCCTGAGAATGGCCCAACTCATCGCCCGCCAGTAGCATCGGCGTGCCTTGCGACAGCATCAGGGTCGCCAGCAGGTTGCGTTTACGCAGATCGCGGGCGGCATGGATCGCGGGATCAGCGCTGGGGCCCTCGACGCCCATATTGTCGGCATGATTGTCGTCATGGCCATCGCGGTTGTCCTCGCCATTGGCAAGGTTGCGCTTGATCGTGTAGCTGACGAGATCTTCCAGCGTGAAGCCATCATGCGAGGTGATGAAATTCACCGAAGCGGTGGCGGGGCGACGGGAGTGATCGAACTTATCCGCCGAACCCAGCAGACGGCGGGAAAACTCGGGTGCCAACCCTGCATCATTGCGCCAAAAACGGCGCATGCCATCGCGGTACTTGTCGTTCCATTCCGAAAACGGCGCTGGGTACGTGCCGAGCTGATAGCCGCCTGGGCCGATATCCCACGGCTCGGCGATCAGTTTTACCCGTGCCAAGACCGGATCTTGCCGGATCGCATCGAAGAAGCCGCCTTGTGGATCAAAGCCATGCGGCTCTCGCCCCAAAACCGAGCAAAGATCAAAGCGGAAGCCGTCGATATGCACCTCTTGCACCCAATAGCGTAGCGAATCCATCACCATCCGCAACACCGCCGGGTTGGTCAGATCGAGCGTGTTGCCGGTGCCTGCATCATTGGCATAGTGTCGCCCGCCTTGGATCAGCCGGTAGTAACTGACATTATCAAGGCCGCGGAAGCACAGCGTTGGCCCCCAGGCATCGCCCTCGCCGGTGTGGTTATAGACCACGTCCAGCACCACCTCTAAGCCCGCCGCGTGCAGGGTTTTCACCATAACCTGCATCTCACGCAAAGGCTGCGCCCCACCGTAACGCTGCTCGGGCGCAAAGAACCCCATGGTCTGATAGCCCCAATGATTGCGCAAGCCCTTGGCAACCAGAAAGCGGTCGTCAAAATAGGCTTGCACCGGCAACAACTCCACCGTCGTGACACCCAGACGCTTGAAATGCTCGATCATCACCGGATGGGCAAGGCCCGCATAGGTGCCGCGCATGGCTTGTGGAATACCGGGATGCCGCATGGTCAGCGCCTTGACATGCGCCTCATAGATCACCGTATCGGCCATAGCGACCTGCGGCGGGCGGTCGTTGCCCCAGTGAAAACCGGGGTCCACTACCACCGATTTCGGCACTGCAAAGGCGCTGTCCCTTGGATCAAATGACCCATCTCCGCGCGAGGCACCAATCTTGTAGCCCATTACCGCATCCGACCAGCGCAACCTGCCCGCAAGCCCGCGTGCATAGGGGTCGATCAACAGTTTATGTGGATTAAAGCGCTGGCCCTCATCCGGCGCATAGGGCCCGTAAGCGCGCAGACCGTACAACTGCCCGGCCGAGAGGCCCGCCACATGCAAATGCCAAACGTCCCCCTCGCGGTCCGCGAACGGCAGACGCGCCTGTTCTCGCCGCCCGTCCGGCGAATACAGGCACAGCTCCAATGCCGTGCCATGGGCCGAGAATACCGCAAAGTTCACGCCATCATCGGTCAGCGTGGCCCCCATCGGCCAAGGCCGCCCCGCAGAGGTAGCGTATCCCGACAGGTTCACGCCAGCATATCCTCATAAAGTGCAGCATAGGCCGCAGCGGAAGCCTCCCAGCCGACCGGCTGCTTCATCGCGTTTTTCTGCACCTGCGTCCATGCAGGTTTATTGCCATATAACTGTAACAACTGCCGCAACGCCAATCCGAACCCAGTCGCATCCACCGGATGGAATACGACCCCGGTCGCCACCCCTGCCGCCAGCGCCGCCGGGCTGGCGTGTATCACCGTATCGGCCAAGCCGCCGACCGAGGACACCAACGGCACCGTACCGTAAGCCAGACCATACATCTGGGTCAGGCCGCAAGGCTCGAACCGGCTGGGCACCAGCACCGCGTCGCCTGCGGCAAACAAGCGGTGGCTATAGGCCTCATCATAGCCGATCCGCACCGTAACCCGGCCCGGAAACCGCGCCTCTAAGCGGCGCATCGCGGCTTCCAGCAACGCATCACCCGAACCCAAAATTGCCAAACCACCGCCGCCCGCGATGAAATCGGGGATGCAAACCTCCAGCAGATCAATGCCCTTCTGATCGGTGAGACGGCTGACCAAAATCGCCAATGGCCCCGGCACATCCAAGCCCATCTCTGCACAAAACGCCGCTCGGTTGGCGGCTTTGCCTTTCAGGGTTTTCGCCGAATAGGACACGGGTTCCGCCGAAGGCGACCAAACGCTGGTATCGACGCCGTTCAAGATGCCCGAAACCACATCCGCGCGCTGCGCGATCACACCCTCCATCCCCATGCCAAACTCTGGCCGCATCAACTCGGCGGCATAGTTGGGGGAAACCGTGGTGATGCGGTCGGCGCTGATCAGCCCGGCTTTCAGGCTCGACAACCCGCCGTAATACTCCAACGCGCCGGGATAAAATTGATCAGGGGGCAGCCGCAAATCCACCAAAGCCTGCGCCGGAGCCCAACCCTGAAATGCTATATTGTGGATGGTCAGCACCGAGGCCACGCCCCCCGAGCCGCCGTAATACAAATAGGCCGGCGCAAATCCCGCCTGCCAGTCATGCGCGTGCAAGATGTCGGGTTTCCAGCCATCAATACCATCGCGCGCCATCCGGGCCGCGACCCAAGACAGGGCCGCAAACCGCCGTGCATTGTCAAACCAATCACCACCGGGACCAGAATAGGGCCCACCCTCGCGGTCATAAAGATGCGGCGCATCCAGCAGCATCACCGGCAAACCGTCGATCACACCCGCCATCACGCGGGCGTCACCGCCGAACAGGCTCTGCTCGAACCAGACCTCATCCAGACCTTCCAGACGCGGCCGCAAGGCGCGGTAGGCCGGCATCAACACCCGCATGTCCCAGCCGACTTTCGCCAAAGCGCCGGGCAGCGCGCCGACCACATCTGCCAATCCCCCGGTCTTGATCAGCGGCACACATTCTGACGCGACCGACAACACCCGCCCCCGAATTTTAACCGCGTTCTGCATGATGATCCTCTGCGCTACCTATCGATCGGAGGGGTCTGGGGAGGGCTGCAGCTCTCCCCAGCCATTCAGCCCGACTAATGCCGTCAGAACAATGCCCGCGCCCGCGCGTCAAGCATATCCTGCGTAATCAGCACGATACCGCTGTCGGTGCGGCGGAACCATTTCGCATCCAACTCGGGATCCTGCCCAACCACCAGACCGTCAGGAATAATCACCCCCCGGTCAATCACACAGTTCTTCAACTCGGCATTGCGGTTCACAGTCACCTGCGGCAGCGCCACAACATAATCCAGTGTGCTGAACGAATGCGTCCGACAGCCGGTGAACAGCAACGAGTTGCGCACTTCCGAACCCGAGACGATACAATCGCCCGACACCAGCGACGACACCGCCATCCCCCGCCGGGTTTCTTCATCATGGATGAATTTCGCGGGCGGCAGGATCTCGGAATAGGTCCAGATCGGCCAGCTTTGATCGTAGATATCC
>JBKJTI010000047.1:0-7349 GCA_046590425.1 Cypionkella sp.
GACGCTGTCGAAGAACAGCATCGAGGCGGCGGGTTGCTCGCCTTTTGCGATCATTTCGGGCGTGACCCGAAAATCAATCGGCGTGGGCCGGGTTTCGGAGAGCACCACGAACACGACGATGAGCCACAACAGCAGGGGCACGTTGCGGAAAATCTCAATGTAGACGGTCATCAGCCGGGCGACGAGCCAGTTCTTCGACAACCGCAACACGCCGATGATCACGCCAAGGATGGTCGAGAGGAAACAGGCGATCACAGCGACGACCAATGTGTTCAGCAGGCCGACCAGCAGCGCGCGGAAGTGGTTGTCGTCGTTGGTGTAGGGAATCAGGTGTTGGCCGATGTCGTAGCCGGTGCGGTTCCACAGGAAGCCAAAGTTGATGTCTTTGTCCTTGGCCGCAAGATTGGCGATGGTGTTGTTGGCCAGCCACGCGACACCCATCAGGAACAGGATCAGTACGATCACTTGGATGGTGTAACTGCGGTAGCGAGTGTCATAAATTAACATGCCCAACCGAAAGTTTGCTTTCGGCGGCTCGGTCGCGAGCGTCATATGTATTCCCCCTGCCCTGCCGCTGCCGGGCTTTTGCCGGTCGTTTGGGGGCGGTTCCCCCTACGGTCAGGTGATGTGCCGGATCAAGGTGAAACGGGCGCGGATTTCCCCGCGCCCGAATGGTCAGGTCAGATTACCGGAACGGCGGAGCGTATTGCAGACCGCCTTGGGTCCACAATGCGTTCAGGCCGCGTGCCAGACCGATCGGGGTAGAGGTGCCGATGTTGGCTTCAAAGATCTCGCCATAGTTGCCGGAAGCGGCGATCGCGCGCTTGGCCCATTCTTTGTCGAGACCCATCATCGCGCCCATGTCGCCTTCAAGACCAAGCAGACGCTTGACTTCCGGGTCGGTGGTCGATGCGCCGACGGTGTCAATATTGGCTTTGGTGATGCCTTTTTCTTCAGCTTCGAGCAGCGCGTAATAGGTCCAACGGACGATATCGCCCCAGTTGTTGTCGCCGTGACGCACGACCGGGCCGAGCGGTTCTTTCGAGATGATTTCCGGCAGGATGATGTGGTCAGCCGGGTTCGCCAGCGAGGCGCGCGAAGCCGCAAGGCCCGAGGCATCGGTGGTGTAGGCGTCGCAAGCACCGGCGTCATACTGGCGCAGAGCTTCGGAATCGTCAGCGACGTTAACCGGGGTGTAGCTGATGTTGTTCGACTTGAAGAAGTCGGCCAAGTTCAGCTCGGTCGTCGTACCGGTTTGGATACAGACGGTCGCACCATCGAGTTCTTTCGCCGAGGACACGCCCAGCTCTTTTTTCACCATGAAGCCTTGGCCGTCATAGTAGTTTACCGCGACGAAATCGAACTTCAGGTCGGTGTCGCGCGAGAAGGTCCAAGTGGAGTTCCGCACGAGCACATCAACTTCGCCAGAAGCAAGCGCGGTGAAGCGGGTCTCACCTGTGGTGGGGACGTATTTGACCTTGGCGGGATCGCCCAGAACGGCAGCGGCAATGGCTTTGCACAGATCAACGTCGAAGCCGACGTAAGCGCCGGTCGCATCCGGCGCACCGAAACCGGTCAGACCGACGTTCGCGCCGCAGATCAGCTCGCCGCGCGCTTTCACGTCATCCAGCGTGCCGGCAAAAGCCGAGCCCGCAAGGACCGTGGTGGCCGCAAGTGCGCCGAAGAATACGGATTTTTTCATACTTACCTCTTCCTGGTTTCCGCCCGTTTTTCGGGCGAAGGTTATATGCCCTGCACAAGTTACAGGTGCGTTCCCGAGTGACGGCAAGCGCCGCCAGTGTCAGTGATACTCGGACATAGCGATGCAATCGGTCAAGCAAAACTGCCAATATAACGGATTTTACCGCTATCATAACGCTTTGGGGCGATCAGACAGACAGAATGCGCAAAGATGGGGCAGGATGGGAGAAGATTGTTACCCGCACAATGCGAAGAATCGCGCCGCCTCGGTCAACGCCTGCCGTTTAAGCGATTCTAACGCAGCCGCATCTTCATCGACACCCCAGAGGTCGTTCTGCCATGTCTCGTCGATTCGGCTTAAACGCCATGCCTCATCCAGCGACAGGCGGCCCCGGGTGACCGCGAGGGCGAGGACCAGCGAGCCGGAAATTGCGATGAGATCATGCACGGCGGCAAGTTGGAACGGCGTGAAGGCGTGGACTTGCGCAGTCAGTTTGGCGAGGGAGGTTTCCGGCTGTCGGATGTGCATGACGCCTGCGGTGGCGATCAAGGGCGCGCGCAGGGCGGCGGCGGACCATGCGAGCAGAGGATCCCAGGCATCGGCTTGAAGGTCGATCAATTCCTGCGGGGCGGTTGCGCGGTAGCAGAGCAGATCGGTTTCGCCATAACGCGCAAGATCGCCGGCCACTTCGGCAAACTGGATCGCCACATTGTCGATGGCGGAATTGGCGGCGCGGGTGGCGGGCATGGTTTCGGGCTTAACCCGGCCTTGCTGGGCATCCCATTCGGCGGCGATGACTTCGGCCATTTGTAGGGTCGGCAAAACCAGCAGGCGTTTGGCCGGGGTTTTGACGGCGCGGCCATCAAGGGTTACGGTGAAACCGCCGTCGCAGGGGCTAGCCTCGGCTTGTTTCCAAAAGCGTTTCGCTGTCCACGCGCTCACCTGCCCGCTCCGCCTATTCGAAACCCGAGAACGGATCGGCGGGCACTTGGTTTTCGCCCCAGTCGAGGGTTTTCCAAGTGCGGGCCATGTGTTCGGGCAAGGGGGCGGTGAAGGTCATCATTTTCTTCAGGATCGGGTGTTCGATGGTCAGCATCCGGGCGTGCAGGTGCAGCTTGCGGGAGATGTCGCCGCCGATGCTGGCGCCCCAACCATCACCCATATTCTCGGTGCCCGTCGGGCCATATTTGCTGTCGCCCAAGATCGGATGGCCCATTTCGGCCATGTGGGCGCGCAACTGATGCGTGCGCCCCGTCACAGGCTCCAGCGCCATCCACGACAGGCGACTGCCCAAGAACCACAGGGTGAAATAGTCGGTCTGCGCGCGCTTGGCATCAGGGTGGTCGGCCATTTTCGCGGGATGGATGCAGATCATCTTCTCATCGCCATACTTGCCGCCGCCGGATTTTTGCAAGCCATATTTGATCGAGCCTTGGCGGGGATGCGGCACACCTGCGACGGCGGCCCAGTAGATCTTGCGGGTCAGACGATGGCGCAGGGCTTCACTGAGGGCGCGCGCCACACGGTCAGTGCGGGCCAGCATGAGCAAGCCCGAAGTGTCTTTGTCCAAGCGGTGCACCAGCTTGGGGCGGTCTTTGTAGCCGAACTTCAGCGCCTCGGTCAGGCCATCAACGTGGCGATCGCCTTGGCCGGAACCACCTTGCGACGGCAGGCCGGGGGGCTTGTTGAGGATGATGATATGCTCATCCTTCCACAGCACCGCGTTCTGAATCATCTTTTCATCGGCAGCCGAATAGCTGCCTGCACGGCGCGCGACTGGGGCGGCTGCATCGGGCAGTGGCGGGATGCGGATGGTCTGGCCGGGGGTAACGTGGTCCGACGCTTTGCAACGCGAGCTGTCGACGCGGACTTGTCCGGTGCGGCACATCTTTTCGACATGGCCTTGGGTGACTTGCGGAAAACGCTTTTTGAACCAGCGGTCGAGGCGTTGCTCGCCTTCGTCTTCGGTGACGGTGATCAGTTGAACGTCGCTCATGCGAGGGCTCCACGGGCTAGGGCTGCGCCAAGGGCGACGGCTATGAGAGAGAGGGTGACGGAGACCGCTGTGTAGGCTGCGGCCTGCGGGATTTGGCCGGATTGCCAGAGTTTCAATGTGTCAAGGCTGAAGGCGGAGAAGGTGGTGAAGCCGCCAAGCACGCCCGTCATTAGCAGCGGCGATAAGGATGTGCGGCTGAGGGTGACAAAGAAGATGCCCATGACAAAGCTGCCCACGATGTTGACGAGGGCGGTGGCCCAGGGTGCGCCGAGGCTGGAGATGCACAGATGGCGCAAAACCGAGCCAATGGCGCCGCCGAGGGCGACTTGGGAGAGCGTATAGAACATCAGGTTTCATTGGGCGCGGGCGGGGGATTTGTCAACGGCGTAGCGGGGGCCAGCCCCCGCACCCCCGGAATATTTGAGCCAGTATGAAAGCCAAAGATCAGAGATCGTTGCGTTTAGCGCGGAGTTTGACAAAATAGTCGATGCGTTTCTTCAGTTCCCGCTCAAAGCCGCGTTCAGGCGGGTTGTAGTAGATCGGGCGCTTCATATCGTCGGGGAAGTAGTTTTGGCCCGAGAAGCTGTCTTCGGCGTCATGATCATAGGCATAGCCCGCGCCGTAGCCGATGTCTTTCATAAGTTTGGTGGGGGCGTTGCGGATGTGCAGGGGCGGCGGTTGGCTGCCGGTTTCACGGGCGGAGGCGCGGGCGGCTTTGTAGGCTACGTAAACCGCGTTGGATTTGGGGGCGAGGGCGAGGTAGACGAGGGCTTGCGCCAAGGCGAGTTCGCCTTCAGGGGAGCCGAGGCGTTCATAGGTGTTCCACGACTCGAGGCAGATTTGCTGGGCTTGCGGGTCGGCGAGGCCGATGTCTTCGACCGCCATGCGGGTGATGCGGCGGGCGAGAAAGCGTGGGTCTTCGCCGCCTTCCAGCATGCGGGCGAACCAGTAGAGGGCGGCGTCGGGGTCTGATCCGCGCACCGATTTGTGCAGGGCCGAGATCAGGTTGTAATGCTCCTCACCCGATTTGTCGTATTTAGAGGCGCGGCGCATCAGGCGGGTGGAAAGCTGGTCGCGGGTCAGCGGTTTGTCGAGCTTCCACGCAGAGATTTGCTCGATCAGGTTCAGAAGGGCGCGGCCATCGCCGTCGGCCATCTCGATCAGGGCTTCGCGGGCGTCTCCGGTCAGGGGCAGCGCGCGGTTCAGGTCTTTTTCGGCGCGTTGGGCGAGCAGTTCGAGGTCGATCAGGGTGAGGCGTTCGAGGATGATGACTTGGGCGCGGGACAACAGAGCAGCGTTGAGCTCAAAGCTGGGGTTTTCGGTGGTGGCGCCGACCAGAAGGATGGTGCCGTTCTCCATATAGGGCAGGAAGCCGTCTTGCTGGGCTTTGTTGAAGCGATGAATTTCGTCAACAAAAAGCAGGGTGCCTTGGCCGTTTTGGCGGCGAATTTTGGCGGATTCGAACATTTTGCGCAGGTCAGGCACGCCGGTGAAGATCGCCGAGATTTGCACGAAGGCGAGGTCGGACTCATGTGCGAGAAGCCGGGCGATGGTGGTTTTGCCAACGCCGGGCGGACCCCAGAGGATCAGCGAGGATAGAGAGCGCGCGGCGAGCATCGCGCCCAACGGGCCATCGGGGCCTAGCACATGGGATTGGCCGATCACCTCGGATAGGTTGCGCGGACGCAAGCGATCAGCCAAGGGGCGCGGGGCTTCTGGCACGGGTTTTCCGGGGGTGTCGAAAAGATCGGACATGGGGGGAGTTTACCCGGCAAAGCCGGGCGGGGGAAGGTGGATTGCGCCCTGCTTGTTGGGGCAGGGAACTGACTCATGCCGGCGGCAGAAATTGCACTTGGGCAGCGGATTGGAGAACTGTTGTTTTGAGCCCTTAGCCACCGTTGGTATCGGTCGAAGCTTGTGAGAAGTGAAAGACGCCGTTAGTTTTAACGAGTCTGGCTCCTGCGATTTCAGCTCGCTTGAAGCAACGCGTCTCGGTCCAATCCCGCTCTAGAAAATGGCCCACAACGGCTGTTCTTGAGCATTCACCGCCCTGTAGCAGGTAGGCAATATAGATCGTATCGTTGGGCACTTCCGCACCATTCCAGCAGGAGTGGCCCGCAAATTTTTGGATTGCCAGATCGGGTATCTCGTGCTCACTGGACAGGCAAACGCCCACCCAGTCGGCTTTGGAATCAATCAGTATTTCCTCTGTCTCCAGCCGCGTGAACATGATGCCACGAACCAGCACCAGCGCGCCTATGCCCACGACCAGCAGAAGCAATCCTTTCAGCAAAGCAGACCTCTTCGCTACACAACCAGCCTAATGTAAAGGCTTTGCCGCTGCGAGCGTCAACACTGATCAGTCTTCAGATGGCTGATGGTCGTCAGCACAAGTTAAGTTCCTCATGGGAATGTCCGCTTCGTCCGCATAGGCTGACCTGCTCCACCGCCACCAGGCATCATATCCCGCCGCATCGGGGCAACTCCGTCGCTGCTTCCGCCTGCCCTGCTGCTTGGCATCGGGGGCTGCGGGCGGCCATGCTCCCCATAGGCCGCCGCAGTATCGCTTAGTGCTTGGTCAGGCTGAAATCCATCTCGACCACTTGGTTGTCGAGGGCGTCGATCTCCATCACCGGGCCCATCGCTTTCATCTTGACACCCACACGGTCGGCCCAACGTGGCCAGGTTGCGGCGAGCAGGGTCAGGCAATGCGTCGCGCCAAGGCTGCGCACGGTGTCGCCGAGTTGGGCGATCAGCTGGGCATGGACGCGGCGGCGGATCGAGGACGGCACGTCATGGGCGACGAACAGGCGGCTCGATTCCCAGATGTGATCGCCGATGGGGGCTGCATCGGTCAGCAGGTTGGCCGGGATCGTGTCCAGCAAACCGCGTTGCGCGTCGCGGATCATATACGAGTAAATCCCGCATTTCGCGGTGGTCGGCGTCAGGCGGTTGCCCGCCAGAACCCGGCCCTGATCGTCATGCACGACAACCCAGCGGCTGGCCGGGGTGTCGTATTGGTCGTATTCCATCCCCAAGGCCTCGGGCAGATCCCATTTGTTATGGACGATGAACAATTCACGCCGCGCGCGAAGCATATTCGCGAACAGCTCTCCATGGTTGTGGAGGTTGGCAAAAGACAGTGTGGTGGTGAGCATGGTAGTCTCCGTTATGTTCAGATGGCAGTCGGAACATCGCGGAGGGGTTTTTCAGATCAGCCGGTAATCCTTTGCGCGTTGAATGGCCTCGGCTGTGGTGCGCGCCATCAAGCGCACGCGCGCTGATGTGATACGCGCTTTAAGCGCACTTTCTGATATACCCAGTTTCGCCGCAGCAGCAGTAAACCGGCCCCCCCCAGCGATACAGCGCAAAGCCTCGATCTGAGCCTTGGTCAGCTCTTCAGGCGGCTCTGTCATGTCATGCAGCCGGTGCACAATGGTGGCGATGGCTGCAATTTCATGATCCTCGAATTCGCGATCAGCACGCGCAAACGAGGCGATGGTTCGTGATTTGACCGGGCCACAGGCAACTGTCGCGCCATAGTTCAGACCGTACCTTGCGGCCTCGGTGAACAGGCCAAACGGGTCTGGCAGGGCACTATCGCTCCAACGGATGGTGCCTGTGGCACTGAAGCCCCAGGCTACCATTGGA
>JBKJTI010000307.1:0-2981 GCA_046590425.1 Cypionkella sp.
ATGGAACCGGAAGTTGTCAAAGCGGCAACCACGTCGTCCTCGGGCGGCATCCTGATCCCGCTGCTGCTGCTCGTTATTGTGGCTGCTGCAGTTTCGTCCAACTAATCCTTGGATCGAATTTAGAGGGGACGGCAGAGAAATCTGTCGTCCTTTTCTATTTTCCGGGTCCAGTCAAGCAGGCCCGGTTATAAAGAACTCTGATTTTCAGGGTTCGAATTAAAATGCACTCGGGTCGAAACCCTGCCTGACTGCGCAGGGCCAGATGGCTAGATCCATCCGGCAAGGTTTTCCTCGATCACCTGCACCAGTGCGCCGATATGAGCCGCTTCGTCGTTCAGGCACGGAATATAGGTGAACACCTCACCGCCCGCGTGTTCAAAAGACTCGCGGATTTCGCCGTTGATTTCTTCCAGCGTCTCAATGCAATCGGCTGAAAATGCCGGGGCCATCACCGCGATGCGTTTTTTGCCCTGTTTGGCCAGTTCAGCGACGTGCTTGACGGTATAGGGCTTCAGCCACTCCTCGCGACCAAACACTGACTGAAAAGTCACGTCGATCGCTCCTTTGTCCCAACCCAAGCGCTCGCGCAGCAGGCGTGAAGTTTTGGCGCATTGGCAGTGATATGGGTCGCCCTCCATCAGATAACGGATCGGCATGCCGTGATAGCTGGTAACCAGCACGTCGGGCTTGTGATCGAGGCTGGCATAAGCGCGTTCCACCGACTGCGCGAGGGCGTCGATATACGCCGGATGGTCAAAGTATTCCGGCACGGTGCGGGCGGCGGGCTGGCGTTTCTCTTTCATCAAAGCCGCGAAGAAGGCATCATTGGCGGTGGCTGAAGTGGCCCCGGCATAGTGCGGATACAGCGGGAAGAACAAAATCTTCTCGCAGCCCGCCGCGACCATCGCCTTGACCTTCGATTCGGTCGAGGGATTGCCGTAGCGCATCGCGAAATCGACCATCACGCCATCGCCGTGCTTGGCAGCAATCGCCTGCGCAATCGCCGCGGTCTGCGCCTTGGTGATCGTCAGCAGCGGGCTTTCGTTTTTCTCGTGGTTCCAGATCAGCTTGTAATTCGCCCCTGATGTGAACGGCCGCTTGGTCAGGATGATCAGTTGTAGCAAGGGCTGCCACTTCCAGTCCGGGATATCGACGACGCGCTTATCCGACAGAAACTCCGACAGATACCGCCGCATCGACCAATAGTCATAGCCATCCGGCGTGCCGAGATTGGCCAGCAGGATGCCGATCTTGGCCTGTTTCACCGGGGGGTGATCGGCGGGGGCATGGGCGAGGCGTCCGGTTCCGGGGGCTATGTTGGTCATGTTGGCTCCTAAAGCTGTCCCCGAGATAACGCGGCGGGGCACGGCGTCAACCGTTCTTGACTGCGGCCTTTAGCGCATCTTCCAACCGGGCGGTGGCTGATCCGGGCCGCAGCGGTTTTTGCTGGGCCTCATGCGGTGCCCATCCCGTCAGGCAAATGAACTCAAACGTGGCGGGGATCAAGCCGTCGGGCGTGGCATAGGTTTGTGTGTAAATTTGTGCAGCGCGCGTCAGAACCGTGCGACGGGTGGGATGTTTCAGCCGTGCGGCCAAGGCGTTGCCCTCACCCATCGCGCGCAGATCGGCCATCAGGTGAAAGGCATCGCGGTAGAACACGGTTTTGGTGAAACTATCGGCAACAGGCAATGCGAAGCCCGCACGTTGCAACAAGCCACCAAGGTCACGAATCTCGCCCATCGGCAGCACGCGGGGGGAAAGCCCGCCTGTGGTTTCCGCCTCGGCCTGCGCGAGGCTGGCGCGGAGTTCATGCAGGGTTTGGCCGCCAAACAGCAGGCCAAGGAACAAACCATCGGGGCGGAGTGCACGGCGGCATTGCACCAACTGCCCGACCGGATCATTCGCCCAATGCAAAGTCAGGGCGTTGATCACCAGATCCTGCGCCTCGGTTTGCAGATCCAGCACCTCATCATCGGCAATCGTCGGAAAATCGGGCCATAAATGCGGAAAAGCCGTCACGACAGCCGGGTTTGTAAACGACCTGTTAACTTCACACAGGCGATCCTGCACTTCGGCGACCGCTTCTACCTGCAGGAAGAAGGCGCTCGCGCGGGCGCGGTGCAGGGCAAGGGCTTTGCGGTCGGTCAAGGCTGGCGTCATGGGCTGGGAACATAGGGGGAAGGCATGGGATTGCAAGCCGCGCTGCATCTGATCTACCCGCCGCAGTGCCTGACCTGCGATGCGCGGGTGACAACCGATTTCGGCCTGTGTGGCACCTGCTGGCGCGAGACGCCGTTTATCACCGGGCTGGTCTGCGATCACTGCGGCGTGCCCCTGCCCGGCGAGGATACCGGCAAGCCAGAGCATTGCGACGATTGCCTGACCATCGCGCGACCGTGGTCGCAGGGGCGCGCGGCGATGCTGTACAAAGACAACGCGCGGCGGATCGTGCTGGCGCTGAAACATGGCGACAGGTTGGATTTGGCGCGGCCTGCATCAAATTGGCTGTACCGGGTGGCTGGGCCAATGATAAGGCCGGGGATGTTCGTGGCCCCGATCCCGCTGCACTGGCTGCGGCTGATCAAGCGGCGCTACAATCAGGCGGCGTTGCTATCGGCGGCGGTGGCAAAGCTGGCGGGTCTGGATCATTGCCCTGATCTGCTGATTCGCCGCCGTCATACCGGCAGCCAAGAAGGCCGCAGCCGCGATGGCCGCTTTGCCAATATGGCCGACGCTTTGGCGTTACATCCACGGCGGGCGAACCGGGTCGAAGGCCGCCATGTGCTGCTGATCGACGATGTAATGACCTCGGGCGCGACGTTTGCCGCTGCGGCCGAGGCCTGTATTGCAGGCGGTGCAACGGGGATTTCTGTTCTGGCCCTAGCCCGCGTTGCGAAGGATGCCTAAATCCTTAGAGTCAGAAGTGACTATAAGGATTTAGGCATCCTTCGCAACGCGGGCTAGGGCCAGAACAGAAATCC
>JBKJTI010000311.1:0-25113 GCA_046590425.1 Cypionkella sp.
GGTTAGGCTGCTGGCCCCGCCGGTCAGCGGATCGGTAGGCAAAACCGTGCCATCGGCGCGGGTCAGGCTATCGCTCAAAGTCAGATTGCTGAGCGTGACGCTGCCGGTGTTCATGGCGGTGATGGTAAAGGTCACGCTGTCGCCCACGTCCTGCCCTGTCAGGCTTGAGATCACCTTGGTGACCTGCAGCGCGGGCCCCGGCACAATTGGGAACAGGGTAGCATCGTCGGTGGAATTGCCGTCACTGTCATCGCCGTTGTCCGACAGATCGCTGACCGTGCCACCGCCTTCAACCGAAGCCGAGGCGATGACTTGGTTAGACAGCCCACCCGCGTCGATGTCGACTTGCGTTATAACGTGGCTGGCCCGGTAAATCCAAACTTCGGTCAGATCCAGCACGCCATTGCCATCGTCGCCCGACACGAACCCAAACGGCGCATCTAGAGCCGTCGCGGTGCCATCCAGCCGCGTCATGTTGTCCACCGGTGCGGCGGGGATCAGCGACACGTTGCCCGTGTTGCGCAGCGCCAGTTCATAACGCACCACCGCGCCCAGGCTATTGCCTGAGGCCAAAGTGGTCTTGGTCGCCTTGAACCCCGGAGTGCGCGGCGGGCCTGCGGTTGTTACGGTATCGCTTGCCGTGGTCGTGCTGCCATCGCTGGCCGTCGCCGAAACGCTGGCAGTGTTGATGATGCGGCCCGTATCGACTTGCGCTTGGGTGATTGTCACCTCCATCCGGCAGGCGGTCGATGTCGCACCCGGAGCCAACTGCAGGATCTGGCAGCTAAATGCGGGGTCCATCGGGTCTGTCACCACGGCATTGCGCAGACTTACGTTGCCTGCGTTGGTGACGGTAAACACATATGTCAGTCGGGTGCCCGCCGCACCAAACGGCGTTGGCAGCGCGGATTTCTGCAGTGTCAGTGCCGCGTTGGCGGCAGGCATCGCCACGCTTGCCGTGTCACCCGCCGTAACCGCCGCACCGAGCGGCGTCAGAGCGGTGACGGTCGCGGTGTTCAGCAAATTGCCGCCGCGATCTATGTCGTCCTGCATGACGGTGTAATCCGCGCCGCAAGGCAGGCTTTGCCCCGGCAAAAGCACGGCAACCTGACAGGCTAGGCCGGGGAACATCGGATCGCTGATCTCAACATTGCGCAGGGTCTGATTGCCGCTGTTCTGCGCTGTCAGATCATAATGCACCACCTGCCCCACAGTCGAAACTGCTGCCGGAGTGGCTATTTTCACCAAAGTCAGCGCCGGGCTCTGCGCTGCCTGCACGGTGACGGTATCGGGGGTCGAACCGACTTCTGCAGCACCGCTGCCATAGGTGGTGCGACCGTAAGCTTGGTTCACAACCTGGCCTGCATCCAGATCGGCTTGGGTGACGGTGTGGGTCGCGGTGCAAGTCACAGTCTCGCCCGGGCGCAAATCAGGATTGCCGGTCGAAGGTATAAAGCAGGCGATCTGCCCCAACTTGTCATCCATCACACTGACCGGAGCCACAAAGGCGCGGCTTCCTGTGTTGCTCACAGCATAACTGTAGTCAATCACATCGCCCACCGCCGCGAAATCCGTACCAGAGGTGGCGGTTTTCACGATAGCCAGCGCAGGAGTACTGTTGTCAGGCACAGTTTCGGTGGCAAGCGGGCTTGTGGTGGTACCATCCGTCGCCGTGGCCAAGTTGGTGACAGATCCCAGATCGACGTCATCCGCTGTCACTACATAAAGTCCGTTGCAAACCAGTTGCGCCGTTGGGGCGAGCCCGCCCGTTGGCAAGGGTGGGCAGATAAGGTTTGCCGCCCCAATTCGGTTGTCACTGATGCTGAGTGGAGACGTTATGGTGACATTGCCACTGTTGGTGACGGTGTAGGTGTAGTTTACTTGCGCCCCCACGACGAATTCCGCCGCCGAAACCGGGCTTGCGGTTTTCACCAGACTGAGGCTGCGCATCTGCTGTGCCAGCACCACGCGGGTCGCAGGGGAAGAGGTCGCAGTGCCTGCGCTTGCCGTCGCGGTGTTCGTGATTTGGCCGCTATCCACATCGGCTTGGGTTACGGTGTAGTTGCATGCGCAAACGAACTGCGCCGCTGGCGCAAGTGGACCCGCTGGGCAACTGATTGCCGCAATCATCGGATCGGTCACCGTCACCGGGGCAGACAGGGTCACGGTGCCAGTATTCTGCACCACAAACTCGAACTGCAAAGTGTCACCTGCCGCGCTAAAGCTTGGCGCCGAGCTTGCGGCCAGGCGTTTGGCCAGCGCCAAAGACGCCGTGCCAGTGATCGGCAGCGTGGTGGTATCATCAACAGTGTTGCCGTCGCTGTCGTCGCCGTTGTCGGTCACATCGGTGACCGTGCTGCCGCCAGTTGTGGCACCGCTCAGTGTTGCGCTGTTGGCGATACCGCCCGCGTCGATATCGGCTTGTGTCAATGTATAGCTTGCAACATAGCGCGCCACTTCGCCGGGTAACAGGTGCCCCGCGCCAGATCCCATCGAAGCACCGTCAAAGCTTGGCCCCGCATCCAGCACCAAAGGCGTGCCATCGGCGCGGGTTAACCGGTCGCTCGCGACAACGACGCCCGAAAGCGACACATTGCCCGCATTGGTCGCGGTGATCAGGAATTCGACCACTCCGCCCACAATTGTCGGGGCTGTCGTGATCGTCTTTTCGCCCAACAAAGCTGGCTGCGACGGGATCAGCACCCGCGTCGGATCATCGCCGCCGGGGACTATGTCATCGTCTGACAAATCGCGCACGGTCACGCCAGTCGGGGCTAGCGCCGTGGAAACCACCTGGTTGTTCACGCCACCTGCGTCAATATCAGCTTGGGTCAGCGTGTAGCTGGCGGTGTAGGTCCAGACTTCGCCCACATCCAACACCGATGCGGCGCCGCTATCACCTGAGCCATAGGTCGGGCCACTGGTCAGGGTAAGAGGTGTGGCATCGGCGCGGCGCAGGCTGTCGGTCAGTCGCGGTTGGCGCAAGCTAACATTGCCGGTATTGGCCAAGGTGATGGTAAAGGGCAGCACATCGCCAGCCACAGGCGGGTTTGACACGCCACTGAGATCGACCAGCTTTACCGCCTCGATTGCCGGAGTTGCGGGTGCTGGTGTGACGCTGGCGCTGTCGGTTGCCGGGACAGGCAGCGGCCCGGTCGGCGTGGTGGCGCTGACGCTGACGGTGTTGGTCAGAGCAACGCCGGCGTCTATGTCAGCCTGGGTCACGGTATACTGTGCTGTGAAGCTTGCCACATCGCCCGGGGCCAGATTGTCCCAGACGCCATCGGCAGCGGCATCGGTCGAATTGCCGGTCTCGCCCGCGTCGGTGGTCAACGTATCGCCGGCAATCGGCAAAGCTGCTGTGCCCGCAGCCGAAGTATGCTGATCGTCCAGCGTCACGGCGGTCAGGCTGACATTGCCGGTGTTGGTGACGGTGTAGCGGTAGTCGATTACATCGCCCAGTTTCGCCTCTGACGTGATCGACGCGGTTTTCACCACGCTCAAACCCGGTGCCGCCGTGATCGGCAATGTCAGGCTGTCGGTTGCGGGCGTTGCCACTTCGGTCGAGGTGACGCTTGCGTTGTTCGTGACCTGTCCCGCATCCACATCGGCCTGGGTGACGCTATAGTTGGCCGTGCAGGTGATCGCAGCCCCCGGCGCAAGTCCAGCGGTTGGCAATGCGGGGCAACTGACGCTGGCAATTTTATCGTCGCTGACCGTCGGCTGCGCATGCAGGGTGATGTTGCCGCTGTTGGTGAGTAGGTAGCTGTAGGTGATCTGATCGCCAAATGCCGCAGCGCTGGCAACATCCGCCGATTTCACTAGCCTAAACCCTGGCTGATGCAGCGGGCCCAGCACGGTCAGGCTGTCGGTTGCGGTCAGGCTGCCCGCGCCCGGATTGGCGGGCTGGGCGGTGGCATCGACCCGGTTGACAAAGCCGCCCTGCGCGGGGGCGCTGATCTGGATGCGGTCCACATCCGCCTGCGTCACGGTATAATCAAAGCCGCACGCTGGAGCAGAAGCTCCCGGCGCAAGGCTGGGCACCGCACAGGTCCCCGCCACCAGCGTATCGGTAACAAAGCCACTGGCCAGCGTCACATTGCCGGTGTTGGTCAGCGTGGCGCGGAAGTGCAACACCTCGCCCGCCCTCGTGAAAGCAGGGGCGCTGCCCGGATCGGGTTGTAGCGTCTTGATCAGCTGCATCGCCGGGTTTGCCGCCACCAGCGGTTGATCATGCTGACCCTGTGCTGTCACGTCGCTGCCGTCGGGTGCAACACCCAAAGCCGTGGCCGTGTTGACAAGCGATTGCGCGTCTATATCGGCTTGGGTGACAGTGTAGGTGCCCCTGCAATCCAATGCTATGCCCGGTGCCAGCGTGATCGGTTGCGCGACGGGGTTTCCAGCCATGGTACAGGCCAACCCCGGCAGACGCGTATCATCGACATTCAGCGCCGAAAGGGTTTGGTTGCCGGTATTCTCGACCCGCACCAGATAGCTGACTTGATCGCCAAGCGCAGCCACAGCCGGCCCTGCGGTGACCGATTTCACCACCGACAAGGCCGGGGCTGAATCCGCCGTTACCGTCTTGACTGCTGGGTTCGAGGTGACGGGGCGTTCGTTTGGCGTGCCGGGGGCAAAGATGGCAGCGGCCAAGGCTTCGTTGGTCACAAAGCCCGCGTCCAGATCGGCTTGGTTGACGGTATAATCGGCGCTGCAATTGGCCACTGCCCCCACCGCGAACACACCGGCAACGGCCGGACGGCAAACGAAGGGCGCAGGCAGGCGGTTGTCGGTCAGCGTCAGATTGCTGCTAAGGCCGACACGCCCGGTATTGGTGACGGTGTAATCATAGCGGATCACGTCGCCTACGGCGGCAAAGCTGGCGCCGCTGGGGTTGCTGTCTTTGGTCAGCGTCAGCACCGGCACTGCCCCCACCGGATAGGTAGCGGTGGCGGTGGGCGAGATCACAACCGCCCCGGCGAATTGCCCGGTTGCGGTGGCGGTGTTGGTTGTCGCACCCAACTGGATATCCGAGACCACCAGCGTATAGCTGGCGGTGCAGGCAAGGCTGGCACCCGGCGCAAGTCCGCCTGCCGGAGTGGCAGGGCAACTGACTGTGGTCAGGCTGTCTGCCACGTTGATCGGTCCGGCAATCGTGGTGTTGCCGGTGTTGCTGACCACGAGATCATACGCCAGCACAGTGCCCACATCAAAGCGGTCCGGCGAGGCACTGGCGATGGTTTTGGCCAGCGCAAGTTCAGGGTTTTGCACCGCCAGCACCGTAACCTGATCGGCTGGCGATGTCACAATGGCCCCGGCAAAACTGCCGTCAGCGGTTGCGGTATTGGTCACACCACCCACTGCGGCATCCAGATCAGCCTGCGTTGCCGTCCATACTTGCGTACACGACAATTGCGCGCCCGGCGCGAGCGGCCCCGGAGCGCAAGCCAGAGTGCCAGAGATTTTGTCATCCGTAACGGTGAACGGCCCCGACAGGCTGACATTGCCGAGATTGCTGAGCATATAGCGGAACGTAATCTGTTCGCCTACGGCGGCAAAGCTGCTGGCGGAACCAGCAGCTACAGTTTTGGCCAGCCCCAATTTTGGCAAGCGGCTTGCCGTGACGACCACGGTGTTAGAGGTATCGCTGATCTGAACCGATGTCGGATCGCCCGGGTTCAGCGGCACGACAGGCTGCGTCATCGCCACGTCTGCGGTGTTGGTGATGCTGCCGCTGTCCAAATCGGCTTGCGTCACGCTGTAAGACGCGCTGCACTGCACCGAACCCGCAGGCGCGATCGGCCCGGCGGGGCACTGCACTTGACCCGGCGTGCCATCCACCAAGGGATCGCTGACCAAGGCCGCAGCCGTCAGGGTGATGTTGCCGGTATTCCGCAGAGTCAGCACGTAATCCAGCACTTGCCCGACACGATCGTAAGGCGCCGTTGATCCTGCCGCCAAAGCCTTGGCGATCTCGATCCCAGGCTGCCCGGGCGTGCGCACCCGCGTCGGATCATCCACCGTATTGCCATCGCCGTCGTCGCCGTTGTCTGAGACATCCGACACCGCCGCCCCACCCGGAGCCACAGCCTCGCCCGTCGCTGAATTGCTTACCCCACCCGCATCAATATCGGCTTGGGTCAGCGAATGGCTGGCGGTGTAAATCCAGACTTCGCCCACATCCAGCACTGATGCAGTGCCGGTATCACCCGCGCTATAAGTGGGCGTCAGGGCCAGCACGGTGCCATCGTTGCGGGTGAAATCATCGCTCAGACTGACGCTGGACAGCGACACGTTGCCTGCGTTCGCAACCGTCACCGTAAAGCCCACCACATCGCCCGCAGCGATGGGGTTCGACAGCCCCGACAGATCAGCCGTTTTCACAACTTTCAGGCCGGGCGCGCCGACCAGATTCACCTGCGTTGGGGTGTTGTTGTTGGCAGCCGAGCCTGTGATGTCACTGACCGCCATACCATTTGGTGCGGTGCCGCTGCCTGTGGCGCTGTTGACAACTTGGCCTGCGTCAATATCGGACTGGGTCAGCACGTAATCCGCCGTGTAAGTGGCCGTCGCCCCCACCGCCAGATCGGGCATCCCGGCTATACCGCCCAAAGTCGCCCCGCCGCCGGCATAGACCGGAACGGGCGCAGTGCCGCTGCCTGTAAAGCCTGTTTCCACCAACATCACATCATAGATTGTGACGTTACCAATGTTTTGCAGACTGTAGCTGTAGAGAATCACATCGCCCACGGTCGCCACGCCATCGCTGCCCAGATCGGCGGTGGCAGATTTCAGCGCCACCAGCTCTGGCGCGCGCGCCAAGACACGCGCCGTCGGGTCGCTGTCGCCAGTGCCGCCATTGTCAGACACATCGCTGACTGCGCTGTTGTCCGGCGCTGCGGCGTTGAAGGTGATCGTGTTGGACACGCGGCCACTGTCAATATCGGCTTGGGTGATGGCATAGCTGGCGCTATAGTTCCAACCCTCGCCGACACCCAGGAGACCATCCGCCCCGCTGTCACCCGAGAGATATGTGGGCCCGCTGGTCAGCGCCAATGTGGTGCCGGCTGCGTTTGTCAGCGTGTCGATAAAGCCGACTCCGCTCAGCGTAACATTGCCGCTGTTGCGCACCGAAATCGCGTAGCCGATCACATTGCCCGCCACCGGAGGCGAAGAAAGGCCGCTGGCGTCGATGATCTTCAACGCCTCAAGGCCGGGCGTTCCTGCCAAGGTGGTGACGGTCGGATCGCTTGCACCACTGCCATCATTGTCAGAGATATCAGAAACATTCGCCCCCTGCGGCGTCTGGGCGGTGACGGTGGCAGAGTTGGAAACCCCACCTGCGTCAATCATCGCCTGCGTCAACTGCACGCTCGCGAGATAGGTCCAGGTCTCGCCCACATCGATCGTGCCGTTGGTGTTGGTATCACCACTGCTGTAGTTAGGGCCTGCGCTGAGCGCGCGTGTCACACCATTGGCATCTTTCAATGTGTCGGCGATCGCGGGCGTCGCCAGCGAGACGTTGCCTGTGTTCTGCGCGGTGATCGTATAGGCTATGACATCGCCCACTGCGATTGGTGCGGACAAACCGGTGATATTTGCGCGCTTTTGCACATCCAAGGCGGCTGCGGCGGTCAGGGTGGTTTCGGTCACGGCATTGCTGCCCGCATCTGCGCCGCTCAGGTCCGAAACGGATGTGCCGGCGGGATCGCTGGCGGTCACGGTGGCTTGGTTCAGCACGCGGCCTGCGTCGATATCGGCTTGGGTCAGGGTATAGCTGACCCGATAGGTGATCGTGCCGCCCACGCGCAGATCGTTCAGCCCGGCAGCGCCGCCCAAAGCCGCACCCCCCGCAGTGCGCAAAGGAACCGGAGTGGTGCCGGTGCCGCTAAAACCAGTCTCGGCAATGCTCAGATCAAAGGCGGTGACATTGCCTGTGTTGGAGGCAACATAGGTGCAGTCGATGCTGTCGCCCGCATCTGCGCGACCATCTCCGCCGTCCCGCAGGGTGGCAGTTTTCACCAAGGCCAGTCTCGGCGCGCGAGTCAACGCGGTGGTCGTGGGGTCACTCGCCCCGTTGCCGTCATTGTCTGATATATCGCTGACTGCGGTGTTATTCGGATCACGTGCCGCAGCGGTGGCTGTGTTGGAAACCCCGCCCGCATCAATTGCTGCTTGGGTCAGCGCAAAGCTGGCGCTGTATGTCCAGGTTTCGGCCACATCCAGTTTGCCATCACTGTTCGCATCACCGCTGGAATATGTCGCGACCGGCGCAGGTGTGATCACGGGCCCACCTGCCGCAATACCTGCCGATAAAGTATCGCTTAAAGTGGGCGGCGTCAGTGTGACATTGCCAGCGTTTCTGACCGTAATGCTATAGGCGATCACATTGCCAACGACGGGCGGTACCGTGACCCCGCTGCTGTCGGCGGTTTTGATCACCAGCAGCGACGGGTTCGCCGCGATCACCGGGATCGACAAAGTATCGCTGTCCGAAGGCGCAGTTGTGCCGCTTGGGCTTTGAGTACCAACTGACACCGTGTTGCTCAGCGCGGCTCCGCTGTCGACATCAGCCTGAGTGACAGTGTAGCTGGCGCTAAAGCGCACCGCATCGCCGGGCCCAAGGTTATCCCAAACGCCATTCGCGGCGGCGTCCGTGGTGTTGCCGGTTTCACCTACGTCCGACACCAAAGCATCGCCAGCCAGTGCCAGCGCAGCCGTGCCAGCCGCGGTGGTTTGCAGATCATCCGGGGTCACAGCGGTCAACGTGACGTTGCCAGTGTTGGTCACAACATAGCTGTAATGGATCACGTCGCCGACTTTGGCATTGCTGATGATATCGGCGGTTTTGGTTACACCTAGCGCTGGGTTGCGGCTGCCGGGAAGGGTGACAGAGGAAGTGACGGGACTTTGCAATGTCGGGTCTGACGGATAGGGCACTTCGCTTGAAGCGGCACGCGCGGTGTTGGTCAACGTTCCGGCATCCACATCGGCTTGGGTCACGCTGTAATTGCGCGTGCAGGACAGGAACTCACCCGGCGGCAAGCCTGCTGCGGGCATGGCACCACAGATGAAGGGCGCACCAAGCAGGGCGTCGGTGATCTGGATGGGTGCTGTCAGGGTGACATTGCCTGCATTCGCGACCACAAAAGTATAAGGGATAACGTTACCGAAGGCAGTGAAGCTGGTGGCGTTCGTCGATTTCACCAAGCTGAGTGCCAGTTTGTGATCGGGGCCTTTTGCAAATGCGGTGCCGGTGTCGGTAACAACTGTGCTGCCCGGCGTGGCGGGTTGCGTACTGACGCTGGCGGTGTTGGTGATGCCGCCGTATTGCTGCCCGCCCACCGGGCCATAAAGGGCGTCAATATCGGCTTGCGTTGCGGTCACCACAAAGATGCAACTGGTGTCGCTTGCACCCGGAGGCAGCGTTGGCACAGCACAACTTCCTGCGACCAGATCATCGGTCACTGTGCCGGCGTTCAGTGTGGTGGTACCCGTGTTTCGCACTGTGACTCGGAACGTCACCGGCTGACCGACGGCCGCAAATGCATCATCCGGGCCGGGTGCGGGCTCGACCACTTTGGTGACTTCCACCGCGTGGTTGGCCGCCTGCAGCGGATGGGTCACGCTGTCAGAGTCGGTAATCGCAGCACCCTGCGGGTCTACGCCTTGGGCAGTGGCAGTGTTGCCAAGCACTTGCGCGTCGATATCCGATTGCTTGACGGTATAGCTGGCCGTGCAGATCAGCACAGCCGCCGGCGCCAGCACCACATTGGCCGGCGCTGCTGCGCCGCCCAACGTGCAAGTGAGCGCGCCGACTTTCGCATCAGTCACAGCCACACCGCTGATTGTCTGGTTGCCAGAGTTGGTGGTGGTGATCTGATATGTCAGCATATCCCCTACAGCCGCCGGGTTTGGTCCGGCGCTGACGGTTTTGGTGACGCTCAGTTCCGGGCTTTCAACCGCCAGAACCGTTTCGGTCGCATTGGGTGAAACGACATTGGTGGCCGTGGCAATCGGTCCGTAGGTGGTGCTGGCGGTGGCGTTGTTAGTGACTTGGCCCGCATCGACATCGGCCTGCGTCACGGTATAGACCAGATCGCAGGTTTTTGGGGGGGCCGTGGTGGTGAAGGTAGCCGCCGCCGCACACAGACGCGGCCCGCCGCCGAGTTTGTCATCGGTGATGTAAAGCGCACGCACCAATGAAACGTTGCCGGTGTTGTCCAACGTATAGCGGTAAGTGATGGTGTCGCCCGCTGCGGCAAAGGGAATGTCGCCCGCCACCGTCGCTTTGGTCAATGACAGCGCGGGGCTTGCCGCAATCGGATAAATCGCATCATCCGAGGGCGAAACCACCGCATTGCCGTCAAAACTTCCAGTCGCGGAAACCACGTTGGTGGCCGCCCCCAGATCAACGTCATTGTCGGTGACAACATGGGTGGCGGTGCAATTCAGCGTCTCGCCGGGGGCCAGAGCATTGCCCGGTAACCCGGGGCAGACGGGCGTGGTCAGGCTATCGCTCAGCGTGATCGGGCCGTCCACGGTGACATTGCCGGTGTTAGTGACAACGATGGTGTAGGACAGGGTATCGCCGACGTTGAACAGCCCGGGCGCATCGGTCCCGATGAAGGTTTTGACCACGGCCAGAGATGCAGTCTGCACCGCGGTGATTGTCACGCTATCAGTCGCCGAATCTACATTGATCGCGTTATAGACCGTGCGGGCAAAGGCGGTGTTTGTGACCTCGCCTGCGTCGATTTCTGCTTGAGTGGCGGTCCAGTCTTGCTCGCAGGTGACAATGCCGCCCGGAGCCAGCCCTGCCGCGCCGCAAGTCAAAGTGCCAGCGATCTTGTCATCGCCAACGGTGATCGGGGCAGTGGTGGTAACATTGCCTGCGTTGGTTACGACATATTCAAAGGTCACGACATCGCCGACCGCATCATAAGACGCAGCGGAGCCGGCCTTGACGCGCTTATCGAGTGTCAACTGCGGCAGTTGGTCTGCGGTCACGGTCACGGAGGATAGTGCAGATGTGGCCGTCACGCTGGTCGGATCACCGGGGTTTTGGGCGACCACCGATTGCACCACTTGCGCTGTGGCAAGGTTGACCACTTGGCCCGCGTTCAAATCGGCCTGGCTGATGGTATAGGACCCGGTGCAGACCAAAGTGCCGCCAGGGCAACCCCCGCAGCCGGGACGCTGGGGCAGCTGACCGAGGCGATCTTGTCATCAACCACAGAGAAGGCCCCCGTCAGGGTGATATTGCCGGTGTTGGTGATCGTGTAGTTATAGGGCACCAATTGGCCGACACGATCGAAATTCCCGGCAAGGTTGCTGGTTTTGGCCAAGCTGATGGTCGGGGTCTGCGCGGGGCCCAGCACGGTGACGGTGTCGGTATCTGACACGGCGGTGCCCGCGATCAGGCTTTGGCCTATCACGCGTGCAGTATTGGTGTAGTTGCCGCTGTCGACATCGGCCTGCGTCATCACGCGGCTAGCGCTGAGAGGCGGCGCGCCGCCGGTGCAGGTGGTCGCCGTCGCTCCGGGCGCAAGATTAGCAAGGTTGCAGCTGAAGCCAAGGGCGGTATCCGAAACCGTCAAGCCACCGAGGCTGACGTTACCTGTGTTGGTGACGCTGAAGCTGTAGGTGACGGTGCTGCCGACGGCCGCATAGCTGGAAGGGCTGGGCGTCTTGGTGATTTGCACGCTGGGCGCGCGGCTGGGGCCTGCGACCACCACGGTCGAGGTTCGCGACGGAGGTGCTGTCACCCCGGCTGGGGCCGAGCCGCTGGCGCTGGCGGTGTTGGTGATCTGGCCGCGATCCACATCGGTTTGCGTCACGGTATAGTTGGCGGTGCAGGTGGCGTTACTTGCTCCCGGTGCCAGGCTGGCAATCGGGCAAGACAATGCGGGCGAAAAGAACGCGTCCGTGACCGTCAGGTTGCTAAGCGTGGTATTGCCGGTATTCCTTACGGTGAAGGTGAAGCTTACGGCATCGCCCGCCGTCGTATAGGGACCGCTTGCAGCTTTCACCAAGCTGAACGACGAGGTGCGCGCGGGACCAGTGACGGTGCGGCTGCTGGTCAGCGTGGTGAAATCGGAGCTGGCGGCAGAGGCGGTGTTCACCACTTGCCCTGCATCAAACTCGGCCTGCGTCACCAGATGAGTCATGGTGCAGGTGTTGTTCACGGCCCCAGGCAACAACACCGGCAGGGCACAGTTATAGCTTGTGTCCAACACATCGGTGACGGTGATATTGCGCAGGGTTTGCGCGCCTGTATTGGTGACGCGCATGGTGTAGATGATACTGTCACCTACCGCCGTAAATGTCGTGCGATTGGCCAGTTTGGCAAATGTCGCCGACTTTAGCAAAACAGCGGCCGATACAGGGACCGCCACTGTATCGCTGGCCGAGGCAGATCCGCCCGCCGCCGTGGCTCCTTGGGCCGTGGCGGTGTTGTTGACCACGCCCGCATCCATATCTGCCTGCGTCACGATATAGCTTCCAGTGCAGGACCTGGTGACCCCAGGTGCTATGCTGGTCAGCGTGCAGGCCAGACCGGGAATCCTGGGGTCGGTCACGGTGGTGCTTGTCAGCGTGGTGTTGCCAGTGTTGCGCACGGCAAAGCCATAGCTGAGCACCTGGCCTACAGCGGTGAAATTGGCGGGCCCGGTTTTATCAAGGCTCAGGCTGGGCGTCTCTACCACCGCAACCGTCGCGGTCGAGGATGGTGAAGTGATGTTGGTTGTGGCGTTATACTGGAACGACGCCGTGGCGGTGTTGTTCACCTGCCCCGCATCCAGTTGCGCTTGGGTCGGGCTGTAACTTGCAGTGCAGGCAAAACTCGCACCGGGGTTCAGCAGGGCAGGCTGGGCGGCGCAGCTGACACTGGCCAGCATCGGATCGCTGATCGAGATCGGTTGCGCTGCTCGGATGATCTGGGTGTTGCCCGAGTTGGTGACGGTGAAGGTATAGCTGATCACATCACTGGTCGCGGCAACGCTGGCCGGGCTTGCGGTTTTCGCCAGCGTCAGGCCCGGCGACACCGTGGGCGCGATTGCTGCCGTCACTTGGTTTGAGGTGGTGGCGCCTGATTCAGACGTTGCGGTGTTCGACACTACACCCGCCAGCACATCGGCGGCAGTCAGGGTATAGTTGGCAGTGCAGGTGCGGTTGGTGGCGCGCAGAAAAATCCCGCTGCCGCAGTTGAGCGTGCCGATCTTGTTGTCGGTGATGCGCAGCTGATTGCCGGCAATCAGATCGACGTTACCGCTGTTGGTGACAGTATAGCTATACGTCACAACCCTGCCCACTGTGAATTGCAAGGCGGTCAGGGTTGGCGCGGTTTTGGTCATGCTCAGTGCAGGTTGCTGCACGGCGGGCACGGTGACGTTGTCACTGTTCGAGATGACGGTGGCTGCCGTTCCCGCCGCGGTGGCGGTGGCGCTTGCGGTGTTGGTAACGCTGCCTGCATTCAAGTCGGCTTGGGTGGTGGCATAGGTCGCGGTGCAGGTCAAGGTCGCGCCGGGAGCGATGGTCGTCGCGGGGCAACTGACGGTGGTTTTGTTATCGGTGACGGCCACGGCGTTCAGGGTGACGTTGCCCCTGTTGACCAGATCGTAGGCATAGGCCAGCGAAACACCTGTCGCCGAAAAGCTGGTCGGCGAGGCTGCGGTCAGGTGTTTGTCTAAGGTGAAAGCAGTGGTGCGGGTGGCATTCAGCGTCACTGCATCGGTGGCCGTCGCAGTGCGGCCCGTCACTGTGATGGTGCCGCTGGCGGTGTTCAACAGGCTACCTGCATCCAGATCGGCCTGTGTGACTGTATAATTCGCCGAACAGGTGATCGCGGCACCGGGGGCCACGGCACCTGCCGGACAAGTTACGGTGGTTTTGCTGTCGGTGACAGTTGGCGCTGCGGGCCATGTCACGTTACCGGTGTTGCGCACCAAAATCTGATAGGGCAACACCTGCCCCACCGTGGCATAGGCAGTGGCAGAGGTGGTTTTGTCCAGAAACATTGTCAGCACTGGCGTAGGGCCGGGCAGCGAGACAGTGGAAGTCGCCGTGCGCGCGGTGTTCTTTGGATCGCGCGAGGTGACGCTGGCGGTATTAATCAGGTTTGTCCCCGCCCCGAACGCATCCATATCGGCCTGCGTCACGGTGTAATTTGCGGTACATGTCTGCGTCGCCGCAGGGGCCATGCTGGCGATGGTGCAAGACAGCCCCGGCACGCGGGGGTCTGTCACAACCACATTGGTCAGCGTGGCATTTCCCGAGTTGGTGACGCGGAAGCTGTAAGGCACCGTAGTGCCCACGGCACCAAACGCGGTCAGCGGCGAGGTTTTTGCGAGAGTGATCGCGGGCGCAATTGTTGGGCCTGTAACCGTTGCCGTGGCGGTCAATCCGCCCAAGGTGCCGTAATCTGGCGTGCCCACCGCGCTGGCGATGTTCGTAACGCGTTCGGCGTCGAAATCGGCCTGAGTTATGGTGTAAGTGGCGGTACAGGTCGCGCTGTCCGGAGTTTGTCCAGCATTAACCGACAGGATCACCGTCTTGTTGCAACTGACCGATCCAATCTTGTTGTCCGACAGTGATAGATTGCGGATCGGCACGGAGCCGATGTTGGTGACGACATAGCTGTAGCTGACCACCTGCCCCACCGCGGCGAATGTCGGAGTGTTTGGGGTTTTGGTCAACGAATAGCCCGGCGCCACCGTGATGATGGCGGTGTTCGACAGCGTGTTGCCCTGTCGAAAATCCCAGTAATTGTCGTTGGGGTCGCGGTCAAAGACTTGGGTGGCGGTCCTGCCCGTGGACAGGATATTCGACAGCAACGCAGTATTCGTCGAGGTGAACCAGCCAGTGTCAAGCAGGTTGTCGCCAAAGCCAACATGATTGGCCCCTATCGCCGTGGTGCCAGCGGTGTTGGTCGTCTGAGTGGTGATGGTAGACCAATTGGCAACATCAAAGCCGTTCAGGCGCAGAGTGATGTCGTTGAAGTCAAAATTGCCGCTGGATGTGTCACCATCCTGCGCGGTGAAGCGGATATAGACCTGCGCTATCGAGCCGCCAAAACTAGGTGGTGCACGCCGAATAGCCGCAGTTGAGATTGATCGGGTTGTTGATGGTGAACGGGTTGCCCTGAAATGCCACAGGTGTGCCCGAGTTGTTATAGCCGACAAAGGCTCCGGTAGGATTTGAGAATTGATAATAGGCGTTGCCGTTCGCCCCGACCATGACGATCGCCACCCCGCCAGCCGCCGGGTAATCACTGGGCAGCACCCGCGAGGTGCCAGGCACGTTCATGGTAAAAGGCGTAGCCTGCGCGGTCAGCGGTTGCAGCAGCACCGCAAGCAAAAGCAAGAGCCAGTCAAAACGACGCCGAAGAAAATAAAGAATCGCTGATCTGACGCCACGCATTTGCATACTCGAACATGACAATTTAAGAAGGTTCTAGTGCCTTCCATTTACGCTTATTGATGGCGTACTTCAGTTAAATGCAATGACTTTTCGGCAAGCTCAGCCCGAGCATTTTGCGGGAAAAAGCGGGCTGTGACAATTTTCGCACTAAGCGTCTGGGCGGCTGGCTAACGAAAAACTGCGTATACAGCGGCGATGGTGGCTTCGACGCGGTTGCGCATAATTTGAGTGAGATCGCGGTCAAACAGCAATTGATCCGGCCGGGGCAAGGGTTGCCATGATCTGCTTCTGCAGCAAACTGTTGGCTTTCCGATTTGAACGGCCTTCCATCCGAAACGATAGTTGTTCTGATGCACGTGGATGGCAGATGTCGATCACTTTCTGGCCAAACGCCGTCTCAGCGTTGACCTCTCCAATCTGAGCCGCTGGGTGGTGAAGTTCGCGCAAAGACTGCAGCTTAGGATCAGCCCTGCAAACGTCGAACAGATTGCTCACGACGCATGGATGACACCTGTATAAAATTCCCCTGGAAAGCAGCCAAATATGTACCGGACTGTCGATCGCATCTGTCAAACCCTTGATTTTGTGCTGCCAGATCGCAGTTACGCAGGTGCTGCACGCGCAGTTTTTCGAAACTTTCTATTGCGTTAAATCGTGTACCGGATCGTAGGTGGTCGCGCCGACTATTGCCAAACACAGTATCTAAGACAGTTCGGCCTTTGAGAGCTTCTTCAAAATCCTTTACGCCGCACGACAACGCCTCGACTGCACTCGGCAGCAAGGAAACAAAAGGTTTTCCGACGAATATCGCCAGAGAGCGGCTCCTCGTCCGCCGGCTGTGCTGAGATCCACGAAGAGCAGGCCTCAGCCGGGAGCCGCTCGCAACCGGTGTTGGCGTGGATTAAGAAAGGCGACACGCTGGTCCCCGTGCTGATCGACCGTCTGGCGCCGTCGCTATCGCACCTGCTCGTGATAATCGAACGGCTGGAGGCCAAAGGCGCCTTCTTCCGCTCGCTCCCCGACCTGATCGACACGGCGGGCCCTCAGGGAAAGTTCACTCTCCAGGTGCAGGGCGCGGCGGCCGAGTTCGAACGGGTGCTGATCCGCGAGCGCTGATAGCTGAGGCGGATGAGCAGACCGAATACGCCGACCCAAAAGACCCTGAACTGGCCCGAGTTTAATAGCGGCCCAAGCGCCGTGGCTCGCTGACGATCTGGGAACAACCCGCATCGGGGCTCACATGGCCTATTGCATCTCTTGATCCCCTCTTGGGCATTGCTGCGCAATACCCTGCCTGGCAACGAACAGCACCGGGATCAGGGTTGAGGAAGAAGGCCAGTGGAACGCGCGCAAGCATGGCGGTCCCAAGCGACGCGACTGGCGCAAGGTCCATTTCGGGATCGATGAGGAAACGCTGCAGGTTTGCGTGGTCGAGGTCACCAGCAGCGACATAGGCGATGCGCCCATGCCGCCCGAACCATTGGCCCAGATCCCCGTCAATCAGGACATTGCCAGTCTCACAGCAGAGGGCGCCTACGACACCCGAAATTGCTATGACGCGATTGCCGAACGCGGGGCCCATGCCGTAGGAACGCCCCGCAAAAACGCCAAGCCTTGTAAGACCGCCACGGCAGGTGCCATCGCGCGAAACAAGACCCTGCTGGCGTCAAAATATCTGGGCGGCGCGCTCTGGTGACGATTGAGCGGATACCACCGCAGGATTTCATGGTTTGCAGGCAAACCGTTGCCGGGCAATGGATGCATTGTGTGAACCAGGGGTCCGCCGAGCGAGACTGCTGGGTCAGCGCCTCATGGCGCAAGACTTCGATCGTCAAGTGGCGGAATTCCAGGTCTTGTCGCCGTTTTGAATGGCTAGACTGCGCTCGGCATCACGTCACGAAGGTCGTGGGAGAGGTTTGTCCGGGCAAAGGGGAGCTCCGGCCGTCATCTGATTTGCGCAGCAGAGCCGCTAGCACCATAAAAACCTGCATGACCGCTACATCCTTAACACCCTATTAACGATCTATTCCTTAGGTTGATTAGAACTTGGGACCCTCCCAGAAAGATGGTGCATTCGGATGATTTTTCCGCTTATTCTCGCCGTGGTTGCAGCCTCGCTGATGGCAGCCTGTATTGGCATGTTGGCGCTGTGGTTGCTTCCATCTCGGGAGTTTCCGATGCAAGCCAGCATCTTCACCGATACCGGCAGTGAGACGTTGTTTCTGTTTGATGGTGAGATCATGGTCGACAGCACCGCCAACGCCCGCGCACTTCTGGCGGCCAGCCCGATGCAGGGGCCGGCTTGGGGCCGTTTGATGGCCTTCCTGACCGCCCGATTTGAAGATTTAGAGGCACAGTTGCATCGGTTGCAAAGCGACGGCGCAATTGAACTGCCTTCGATGGGGAGTGCCAAACCCTTGATCTTGAAGGCGGAACATGCGGGAGGATTGACCAAGCTGACGCTGATTGATGCCAGCAAAGACGGCCATGTCGCGGCAGGCGATGCGATTGCCCAGCGCGCGATGCTGGATGAATTGGCGCTGCTGCGGGACACCGTCGCCACCGCGCCGATGCTGCTGTGGCGCGAGAATGCGGCGGGCGATGTGGTTTGGGCAAACGGGCCCTATCTGCTGCAGGCCTGTGCGGTTCTGGAGGATGGTAAAGAGTTGGGTTGGCCGCTGCCACGACTGTTTAACCGCACGGCGGCGAAATCTGGCAAGGATCAGCGGCAAAGTCTGTTGGCGGTGGGTAAGCCTGCGCTCTGGTTCGATATCTCAAGCCGACCGGAGGCCGGTGGCGATCTTATGTTTGCGATTCCCGCCGACGCGGCGGTGCAGGCGGAAAATGCCCTGCGTGACTTCATGCAAACCCTGACCAAGACCTTTGCACAACTGCCGATCGGCCTCGCGATCTTTGACCGCCAGCGCAAATTGCAACTGTTCAACCCTGCGCTGATGGACCTGACCCAACTGCCCGCTGATTTCCTCTCACTCCGCCCCTCACTGATGGCGGTGCTAGATGCGATGCGGGATCGCAAAATGCTGCCCGAGCCGAAAGATTACCGCGATTGGCGGCGGCAAATTGTCGAGATCGAAAAGGCCGCTGCCACCGGGCTTTATGAGGAAACCTGGAGCCTGCCGGATGGCCAAACCTACCGGGTGATCGGGCGGCCACATCCGAATGGGGCTTTGGCACTGCTGATCGAAAATATCTCGTCGGAAATGCTCCGCACCCGCCGCTACCGCGCCGATCTGGAGCTTGGCCAATCGGTGATTCATCATATGGATGAGGCGATTGCGGTGTTTTCGCAATCGGGTCAGTTGGTGATGTCGAACAACAGCTATGCCGCACTTTGGGGCCATGATCCGGCAGAAACCTTGGGGGATAACACGGTGCGCAGCCTTTCGGCGCATTGGCGCATGCAATCCGCGCCGAGTGCCATTTGGGCCGAGGTCGAAGAATATGTCGCCACCGTCGGGGACCGTGACAGTTGGCGCGGTGAAGTGCGGCTGCTGGATGGGCGCCTGATCGGATGCCGCTTCGCACCACTGGCCGGTGGCTCAACGCTGGCAACCTTCCGCTCCGTCCCGGCCTCCGAATCAGGCCAGGCCAGGCTGGCCGAAGGCACGGGCTTGCGGCGCGCCTGAACTTCGCGACTTGCAGCGGCGGGTGGGCGCGGTAGACTTGGCGCATGACAAAGCCGCATACCGTTACCGCCTTTCTGCCCTCAGAGGAGGACACCGCCGATCTTGGCCGCTGGCTGGCTTTGCGGCTGGCTGCGGGGGATGCCGTGCTGCTGGAAGGTCCGATTGGTGCTGGCAAGAGCCACCTTGCGCGCGCATTGATCCGCGCCCGCTTGGGTCGGATGGAGGATATACCCTCGCCCACTTTCACGCTCGTGCAGACCTACCAGGCCGATGTCGAGATCTGGCATGCAGATCTCTACCGTCTCTCGCATCCCGATGAGGTCGCCGAACTGGGGCTGGAGGATGCGTTTTCGCAAGCGATTTGCCTGATTGAATGGCCGGACCGCTTGGGGCACCTGACACCCAAACATGCCATTCGGATCACGCTGACCGCCAGCGGCGATGGTCGCAATGTCGCGCTGACAGCGCCTGACTACCCCGATCTGCTGGCAGAATTTGCTCAAAGCTGGTCGAAATGAACGACCGGTTCGCTTTATCGCAGGCGTTTCTGGCCAAAATCGGCTGGGATGACGCCAATCGTCGGTTTCTCGCCGGAGATGCTTCGGACCGCAGCTATGATCGGCTTGAGCGCGGCGCGGAAACCGCGGTTCTGATGGATGCGCCTCCTGGCAAGGGCGATGATCCCGTGACATTTCTGGCGATTGCCGCGCATCTTTCGGGTATCGGCCTATCCGCCCCAAAGTGCTACGCGCAGGATCTGGAAAGCGGCTATCTGCTGCTAGAGGATTTGGGCGACTCGATCTATGCTAGCCTCTTGAAAATCGCTCCAATGCTCGAAAACAGCCTCTACGCAGCGGCAACGCAGGTCCTTGCTCATCTGCAACGCCAACCGCCCCCCGCCAACCTAAACAATCTGACCGCGCCGGACTGGGCCGAGGCCGCTTGTTTCGCCCTCGATTGGTATCGCTTTGCGATCACCGGTGAACGCGCCGATCCTGCCGATTTCCGCAATGCCCTCACCGATGTCATGTCCCGCCACGCCGATGGCCCGCGCGTGATGATTCTGCGCGATTATCATGCCGAAAACCTTCTCTGGCTGCCGGATCGGCTCGGCCTTGCCCGTGTCGGTTTGCTGGATTTCCAACTCGCCCAACTCGGCCAGCCCGGCTACGATCTCGTCTCGCTGCTGCAAGATGCGCGGAGGGATGTTTCACGTGAAACGGAGGCCGCGATGATCCACGCTTTTTGCCTCCTGACCAGCACGACCGCCGATAACTTCCGCCCCGCCTATGCCGCGCTTGGCGCCCAACGCGCTCTACGCATCATCGGAATTTTCGCCCGGCTTTGCCTTCACGACGGCAAACCCACCTACCTCTCCCTCATCCCAAGCGCTTGGCACCACCTGCAACGCAACCTCGCAGAGCCAGAGCTCGCCCCGCTTGCCAAAATCTGCGCCCGCCTGCTGCCCGAACCAACCCCCGAAGCCCTCGCCCGAATAGGTGCCCAATGCGGCCATTTCCGTTAATGCTTTTCGCCGCAGGCTTTGGAAGTCGCATGGGCGCCCTGACCACAAATAGACCGAAACCACTGATCGAGGTCGCTGGGAAGCCGCTGATCGACCACGCCCTGAACCTTGCCGATGCGGCAGGGATCGCAAAAATCGTCGTAAACCTGCACTACTTAGGCGACCAAATCGCCGGCCACCTGCAAAACCGCGACATCCTGTTTTCTTGGGAGCGGGATCAGATTCTCGAAACCGGCGGCGGCCTAAGGGCCGCCCTGCCGCTGCTAGGCGATGGCCCCGTGCTGACCCTGAACACCGACGCGGTCTGGAGCGGCCAAAATCCCCTCACCCAACTGCTAATTGCTTGGGACCCCGCCAAAATGGATGCGCTCCTTCTACTTTTGCCCGCCGAAAACGCCCTCGGCCACAGCGGCAAGGGCGATTTCCACCTCGATCCACAAGGCCGCATTTCCCGAGCAAACGGTGGCAACGCCCCGATCTATCTCGGCGCGCAAATCCTGAAAACCCAAGGCTTATCCGCCATATCGGAGCCTGTTTTCAGCCTGAATCGCCTATGGGATATAGCAATCGCCAACAACCGTGCTTACGGCTTGATCCACCAAGGCGGCTGGTGCGATGTGGGCCATCCTGAAGGCATCGCCTTGGCGGAATCTCTGGATGTTTAGTCCAGAGGCGCCACGCATCTTTGCCCTACCCCCTGGCACCGACTTCCCTGCCGAACTGGTGGCGGGCCTGATTGATCGCATGGCCGCCACCCCCCCGCAAGCCATGGCCCGCGTCACGATTTACCTGAACACCGCGCGCATGGCCCGTCGCGTGCGCGATCTTTTCACCACCCAGGGCGCGCGCTTACTGCCGCGCCTGTTGCTGCTCAGCGATCTCGCAAAAGACCCCGGCCTCAACCTTCCCCCCACCGTTCCCCCACTGCGTCGCCGCCTGCAAATGGCCGAACTCATCGCCAAACTGCTCGACGCCCAGCCCGATCTCGCGCCCCGCGCGGCGCTTTACGACCTTGCCGATAGCCTCGCCAACCTGATGGATGAGATGCAGGGCGAAGGCGTTTCCGCTGAAACCATCGCCGCGCTGGATGTCTCAACCCATTCTAAACACTGGGAAAGAACCCAAACCTTTCTGCGCATCATCGCCCCATTGTTCACCGATGCCACCGATGCCGAATCGCGCCAACGCCTCGCCGTGCAGCAACTGGCCCAACGCTGGCAAAGCGCCCCGCCGCAAGACCCGGTGCTGATCGCGGGCTCCACGGGCTCACGCGGCACCACCGCCCTGCTGATGCAAGCGGTCGCAGCCCTGCCACAAGGGGCGCTGATCCTGCCCGGCTTTGATTTTGACACCCCTGCCAGCGTTTGGCAGGCAATGAATGACGCGCTGACCGCCGAAGACCATCCGCAATATCGCTTCCGCCATCTGTCAGACCTGCTGCAAATCTCTCCCAGCGATATCAAACCTTGGCGAGACGCTATCCCGCCAGACCCTGACCGCAACCGCTTGATTTCGCTGTCGCTTCGTCCCGCCCCGGTCACTGATCAATGGTTGGTCGAAGGCCACAAACTTCCCGATCTGCAAGTCGCCACTGAACAGCTGACACTGATCGAAGCCGCCTCTCCGCGCGCCGAGGCTCTCGCCATCGCGATGATCCTGCGCGATGCCGCCCACAACGGCACCAAAGCCGCGCTGATCACCCCTGACCGCAACCTGACCCGCCAGGTCACCGCCGCTCTCGATCGTTGGGCGATCCTGCCCGACGATTCTGCGGGCCGCCCATTGGCGCTCTCAGCCCCAGGCCGCTTTCTGCGCCACACCGCCGCTTTGCTTGGCCAAAGGCTGACCGCCGACAGCCTGCTGACGGTTCTGAAACACCCGCTCACCGCATCTGGTAGCAGACGCGGCCCACATTTGCGGCTGACCCGCGAACTGGAGCTGAAGCTGCGCAAATACGGCCCAGTTTTCCCCACGGGTGCAGATATATTTGAGTGGGCTTCTGCGCAGAAGAACTCAGAAGAAGTCCGGCCTTGGGCGAAGTTTATCGCTGATGCTTTCGCGGGCCTAGAAAACGTCTCAGAACGACCGCTCGCCGAACATGTCAACCAACACCTCGCCCTTGCTGAGACCCTAGCGCGCGGCCTTGATGCCGTTGGTTCGGGAAAGTTGTGGCTGGAAGAAGCGGGCATTGAAGCGCTGAAATTGATCGAGAATCTCGCATCTGAGGCCCCCTATGGTGGCAGTTTCACTGCCGCCGCGTATTACGATCTGTTCGAGGCCCTCGTCAACAAAGGCGAGGTCCGCGAACCCGTGCAAGCCCATCCCAACATCATGATCTGGGGCACCCTTGAGGCCCGCGTCCAAGGTGCCGATCTGGTGATCCTGGGCGGCCTCAACGATGGCATCTGGCCAAAACTGCCCGAGCCTGACCCCTGGCTCAACCGTTCGATGCGCAAAAAAGCGGCTCTGTTATTGCCCGAACGCCAAATTGGCCTCTCCGCCCACGACTACCAGCAAGCCGCCGCCGCCCCGCGCGTGATCCTCACTCGCGCTGTCCGCAATGCCGAGGCTGAAACTGTCCCCAGCCGCTGGCTCAACCGCCTGATGAACCTGATGGACGGCCTGCCACAGCAGAACGGCAAACAAGCCCTGTCCGAAATGCGTGTACGCGGTGCCAAATGGCTCAATCTCGCCCGCGCCCTTGAACAGCCCACCGCCACACAGCAAACCGACCCCCGCCTGCGCCCCGCCAAACGCCCCGCGCCGCAGCCCCCCATCGCGGCGCGCCCGCCGAAACTGTCGCTGACCAATATCGAACGGCTGATCCGCGACCCCTACGCCATCTACGCCCGCTACATCCTGCGCCTACATCCGCTCGACCCGCTCCACCAAACCCCTGATGCCCGTGACCGTGGCATCATCGTGCATGAAGTGCTCGAACGCTTCGTCAAAACCCGCCCCACTGAAACCCGCGCCGAGGCCCGCACACGCCTGCTCAGCCTCGCCCGCGCAGTTCTTGCCGAAGAATCCCCCTTCCCCGCCGCCCGTGCTCTGTGGCTGGCCAAACTCGACCGCGCCGCCGATCACTTCCTGACCCAAGATGCCAAACACAGCGGCGCCCCCCTCGCCTTGGAAACCAAAGGCGCGCTTCCCCTTGCCCCCCTCGATTTCACCCTATTCGGCACCCCAGACCGTATCGACCGCCTCCCCGACGGCACCCTGCATCTGATTGATTACAAAACCGGATCAGCCCCAAAAGCCGCCCAGCAAAAGCAATACGCCAAGCAACTCCTGCTCGCTGCCGTGATGACCGACCGGGGCGGTTTCGCTGATCTCGGTCCCTCTCGCGTCGCCAAAATCAGCTACATCGGCCTCGGCAGCAGCGAAGACGTGGTCGAAACTGACATCAGCGAAACCCTGCTGACCGAACACTGGGAAAAACTGCTGAACCTTATCTCCCGCTACCTGCGCCGCACCACCGGCTACACCGCCCGCCGCGCGCTGTTTGAAACCCGCCATGCCGGCGACTACGACCACCTGTCGCGCTTTGGCGAATGGGAAATGTCCGACCGCGCGGTTCCAGAACAGGTTGGCCCAGACCAGATCGGAGACCCAGAATGACCCGCACCGATGCCTCCGAACGCCAAGTCCAGGCCTCCAACCCCGCAGATACGGTCTGGCTTTCCGCAAACGCAGGCTCCGGCAAAACCCGTGTGTTGACAGACCGCGTCGCCCGCCTGCTGCTGCGCGGCGTAGAACCCCAGCACATCCTCTGCCTCACCTACACCAAAGCCGCCGCGACCGAGATGCAGAACCGCCTGTTCCGCCGCTTGGGCGAATGGGCGATGAAGCCCGACGCCGACCTGCACCGCGCCCTCGCCGATCTTGGCGACGACACCCGCCACGCTCCTGGTGCGCTCGCCAAAGCCCGGCAACTGTTCGCCCGCGCGATTGAGACCCCCGGCGGGTTGCGCATCCAAACCATCCACAGCTTCTGCGCCACCCTCTTGCGCCGCTTCCCGCTCGAAGCAGGCGTATCGCCGCAATTCACCGAACTTGACGACCGCGCCGCCCGCCTGCTGCGCGAGAATATCATCCAAGAAATGGCCGAGTTTCACGCCCCCGATGTGATGGCCGAAGTCGCCCGCGCCTACACTGGCGAGGATTTCACCGCGCTGATGGAGCAAGTCTCGGCCAAACGCTCCGGCTTCGCCAAACCCCTGACCGAAGCGCAATCCCGCGATTTGTTCAATGTTCCCAACGTGGAAACCACGCAAACGCTGCTAGGTGATGTGCTGCTCGGCTATGAGCCAGACCTCATCGCCAACATCCTGCCCGCCCTGCAAAACGGCGGCCCCACCGACAGCAAAACCGCCGCAAAACTCGCCGCCCTCGATCTAACCTCCCCCAGCCTCGCCACCCTAGGCGCCCTAGAAAACACCCTGCTCTACGGCGGCACCGCCAAAGCCCCATACGGCGCGAAAATCGGCGCGCTGCCCACCAAACCCACGCAAAAGCTGA
>JBKJTI010000055.1:0-2657 GCA_046590425.1 Cypionkella sp.
TTGGGGTGGCCGTGATGCGCAAGCCAGCGGCCCCAATCTCCGGTTCGGCTTTCGAGTTGCAGCAGGGGGTATGAGAGAATGTCATTGGCTTGGGTGAGCGGGGTTTTCAGTAAACCGGGGGAAGCAACGGCCAGCAAGTCTTCCGCCATCAATGGCAGGAAATCGACGCCCGACCAATCTTGTCGACCGTAGTGGATGGCGGCGTCGAAATGGCTGATGGCAAAGTCAAAAGGTTGCAGGCGGGTCGAGAGGTTGACTGTCACCTCGGGGTGTTGGGCGGCGAAACGGGCAAGCCGGGGGGCCAGCCAATGCATGCCAAAGGCCGGCAAAATCGCGAGGTTGAGTGTGCCGCCATTGGGATTGGCGCGTAGAGTCAGACTGGCTTGGTTCAGCGCCTGCAGAGCACGGCGGATCTCGCGGCAGTAGTCTTGCGCAGCCGGGGTCAGACGCAGCCGGTGCTTGTCGCGGATGATCAGCGACAGGCCCAACTGGCCCTCAAGCACTTGCAACTGCCGCGAAATCGCACTTTGCGTCAGGTTGAGCTCCTCGGCTGCGGCAGAGGCGGAACCCAGACGCTCGACGGCCTCCAGGGCCAGCAGTGACGGCATCGAGGGCAGATAGCGGCGCGAAAGCATATGAGGTTTCCTCATGTTTTGTTGCCAGAACCTCGTTAGGCGTTTTGCGGACTTTGTGCAATATAATCGGCAAAACCATAGGAGCCCTGCGATGACCGATAGACCCAAGCTGAAAGCCAAAGACGCGCCCGATCTGGGACGGTTTGATTGGCAGGACCCGTTCCGCATGGAAGATCAGCTGACCGAGGAGGAGCGGATGCTGCGCGACGGGGCGCGGGCCTATGCGCAGGAAAAGCTGCAACCTCGGGTGATTGCAGCGTACCGCGACGAATCCACCGATCCGGCGATCTTCCGCGAGATGGGCGAGATGGGGCTGCTGGGCGTCACTGTGCCCGAGCAATACGGCGGGCTGGGCGCGTCTTACGTCGCCTACGGGCTGATTGCGCGCGAAGTTGAGCGGGTAGATTCGGGCTATCGCTCGATGATGTCGGTGCAGTCGTCGTTGGTGATGTATCCGATCTACGCCTACGGCACTGAGGCGCAGCGGATGAAGTACCTTCCGAAGCTGTCGTCGGGCGAGTGGATTGGCTGCTTTGGTTTGACCGAGCCGGATGCAGGGTCTGACCCGGCAGGGATGAAGACCGTGGCGAAGAAAACCGCCAATGGCTACGTTTTGAACGGCGCGAAAATGTGGATTTCCAACGCGCCGATTGCCGATGTCTTCGTGGTTTGGGCGAAATCCGAGGCGCATGGCGGCAAGATCAAGGGCTTTGTGCTGGACAAAGGCACCAAGGGGCTCACGGCACCGAAGATCGGCGGCAAGCTCTCCCTCCGGGCTTCGGTGACCGGCGAGATCGTTTTGAAGGATGTGGAAGTCGGCGAAGATGCCTTGCTGCCGCATGTTGAAGGGTTGAAGGGGCCGTTTGGCTGTTTGAACCGCGCACGCTACGGGATTTCCTGGGGCGTGCTCGGGGCGGCAGAGTTCTGCATGGGGGCGGCACGTCAGTACGGGCTGGACCGCAAGCAGTTCGGCAAGCCTTTGGCGCAGACGCAGCTTTATCAGTTGAAGCTGGCGAATATGCTGACCGAAATCAGCCTTGGGATGCAGGCGTCTTTGCGGGTCGGGCGGCTCTTGGATGAGGCCAATGCGGCACCCGAGATGATTTCTATCATCAAGCGCAACAACTGCGGCAAGGCTTTGGACGCGGCACGCTGGGCGCGGGATATGCATGGCGGCAACGGTATTCAGGAAGATTACCAGATCATGCGCCATATGGTAAACCTTGAAACCGTCAACACCTATGAGGGCACGCATGACGTGCATGCGCTGATCCTGGGACGGGCTGTGACCGGGTTGCAGGCGTTTTTCTAAGGCGTTTGTGGTGGCGGTGGGGTGGAACCCCGCCCTACGAGAATGACAAAGGCCCGGATCGCTCCGGGCCTTTTCATCATTGAGGCTTTTGGCAATCTCACGTTTTGCTTCAGATATGCGCTTCCTCCAAGGCAGCGGCGCGGCGGGCTTCTGCCTCGCGTGCGGCCTCGATGCTTGCATTGCGGCGGCGTTTGATCTCATAGAGCACCGCCATCGCCAGCGTCACCACGATCAACAGGAAAGCCAAAGCGTTGATGGTGGGGGTGATGCCAGAGCGCACTTTGGAGAACACATAGATCGTCAGCGTATCCGCGCCGCCCCGGGTAAACTGGGTGACGTTGAAGTTCTCGATAGACTGGAAGAACGACACCGCCGCCCCTGCCCCGATTGCCGGATAAAGATGCGGCAGCAGGATCCGGCGCATCACTTGGGCGTGGGTGGCGCCGAGATCGAGCGCCGCTTCCTCTAAGCCCTGATCGAAGCTTTGCAGCCGCGCCAGAACCAGCAACATCACGATGGCCGCGATATAGCTGACCTGCCCCAGCACCGACAGATGCAACCCCGGATTGAACAGGATGAAATCGCTGCCCAAACCGTTGCCGATCTTGGTCCACATGATCATGGTGGAAATCCCGATCACAGCGCCGGGGATCAGGATGGTGGAAATCATCGTGCCATACAGTGCGGCGCGCAGATTGCCCGACACCGAG
>JBKJTI010000275.1:0-9102 GCA_046590425.1 Cypionkella sp.
AATCCCGCCCAAGATCCCCCCCGCATGGTTCGACAAGAACTCCGGCCCGTTGGCCCCCATCCTGATCTGATCCGCATTCTCAACCCCGGTCAAAGTGGCGGCATCGAACCCGTCCCCGATCTCCACCCCCTTCACCGCATTGATCGACATCATCGCCGCCGCCAGATCCGAATCCAACTTGCCATACAAAGGCGCCCCCAACCCCGCAGGCACCCCAGAAGCCACCACCTCAATCACCGCCCCCACCGAATTGTGGTCCATCCGCAGCCCATCCAGATACGCCGCCCACTCCGGCACCGCGACCGGATCAGGGCAGAAGAACGGGTTCCGCGCAATCTCGCCCGCATCAAACCGCGACCGATCAATCCCCATCACCCCCATCCGCACCATATACCCGCTGATCGTCAGCCCCGGCGCCAGTGACGCCAGCACCGCCCGCGCCACCCCCCCCGCCGCCACTCGCGAAGCCGTCTCCCGCGCCGAAGACCGCCCACCGCCGCGATAATCCCGGATCCCATACTTCTGATGGTAAGTGATATCCGCATGCCCCGGTCGAAACGCCTGCGCGATGTTGCTGTAATCCTTGCTGCGCTGGTCGGTGTTCTCAATCATCAACTGAATAGGCGTCCCCGTGGTGACACCCTCAAACACCCCCGACAGAATCCGAACCTCATCTGCCTCTTTCCGCTGAGTCGTAAACTTCGAAGTCCCCGGCTTGCGCTGATCCAGCCAAGGCTGCAAATCCGCCTCAGACAGCGTAATCCCCGGAGGACACCCATCCACAGTGCAGCCAATCGCAGGCCCATGGCTTTCGCCCCAGGTGGTGACGCGAAACAGATGACCGAAGGTGTTCAGGCTCATGGGCGGGCTCCTCTTTGCACCCCCAATAAGCCAAGCCCAGCGCCCGATAAACCCTCAAAACTCCAACGCCCCCTGTGCGCTGCCGTCAACCTCCTTGGCCGCCTTCTTAAACCCGTCATCCCTGCGCGCCGGTAAACGCACCGCCCGGTCGCGCAGCGCCATCGCTTGCTCGATCGTCACGATCTGGATGCGGGGCACGGCGGCGAAACCGGGCAACTCAAACAGCCCCGCCCCCGCTGCTTCGGTGATCATCGGTTTTGACGGCTCGGTCAGGGTCAAAAACACCCCGACCCCGGCACGCTCGCGCTCGATCACTCCGCGCAGATCGCGGATCATCGGCACGCCAACGTTATCGCCCGCCTTCACCGAGACAATCGCGCGGCCTTCGGATTTCGCGCCGAAATAGAGGTTGCCATCAATGCCCTTGTCGGCCCCCTTCTTGGAAAGGTTGCCGGGTTGCGCCGCAATCAGCGACAGCGCCCATTTTTCAAACTCGAAGTAGTAATTCTTGTCGTCACGCCCACGCGACGCCAGGTTGCGCGCGCCCTCAATATCCTGCGGCACGCCGTGGGTGATGAACTGCACGCCTTCAAACGCATCGCGCAGCCGCTTTTCGATCAGCCCGATGGCAAGATGCGTCACATCAATGCCAATCCAACTCCGCCCCAGTTTCTGCGCTGCATGGACCGTGGTGCCACAGCCGCAAAACGGATCGAGCACCACATCGCCGGGATTGCTCGAGGCGTTGAGGATACGCTCTAGCAGTGCGACGGGTTTTTGGGTGGGGTAGCCGAGGAAATAGTTGGAAAGCTAGGCTATTCAACTCGCTAACATTGATTAATCAAGGCCATGATTGTTGCCGTCGAACGGCCCGCGCACTTGGTCATGATAAGTGTTTGACTCACGATTTTGCCAACGCAAGTGCAGTGCAAAAAGCTTTATAAATACGTCAGTCGGAGTCGGCTTCCCTACTCAACTGCTCACGCCGATGACGCTTGTGCTTTGCAAGGCACGTGACGAAGTATGAACCGAAAAAGGCTGTCATGAGGGGATACCCAACCCTTAGCCAACTTAAACTCTTATCCCTTTCATCCCAGACCATCATAGATACCCAAAGATCATAGGTTACCACAGCGCAAAGAAACGTCCCGACGCCGTATCCAACGGTCCAGCCTAATGGCTCAGGTTGGCCAGAATGGGCTTCGCGCAATAGTGCACCCGTCCAGCAGAGCACGAGCATCGGTGTACCAATGCTGACTGTGATCGACAGCCAAAGCGGCCAGTCCCAAAAGCTCTGAGTGGCTGCGACATAGAGGCCGTCTTGGATCGAAACCCCTTTGTCCACGAACCACGTGCCGACGTCTCGCAGCGTCATCCCCGTTGACCTGAGCAAACCTGACGGGGCGGCTCCCCACGGCATACCGACTTACGAACTCCAATCGCGTTGTTACTCAGGACCGGGGGAATCATCTGAACCAGATTCGACGTCGGGGCGTTGCCGGATCGCATCACGTCTGAAAACGCCGCCTCGGCGCTTTCGTTCCAATGCCAGGTGTCGTCAAACGCCTCAATCTGCGCCGCAGACTCCGCGCCCGCCGGCCCCTTGAACAGCACGTTATAGCTGGCATTCGAGTTGAACGGCGGGTCGAGATAGATCAGATCGACCGAGGCGTCGCGGACCTGTTCGCGCAAAACTTCCAGGTTGTCGCCGTAGTACAGATGGTTCATCCCGCCCCCATTTGGGCGGGGTTGACCCTGCCCGATCCCCATTCTCGCAGCCGATGGTTAAAGCAAGGTTAGCCGCGCCAAGGGGCTATCGCAAGTCGTGACGGCCCGAGCAAAAGCAAGGCGTCACACACCGCAAACCCGCGGCAAACCTTAACACTTGGTGAATGACCCACCCCTAACCCCTTGAAATCACATGCCCAGCCCACTTGTCCACGCGTGGACACACGCCACCCCAAACTTCCTCTTGCACCCAGAAACGGTTTGCCTATGCTTCGCCTCACCTCGGGGAGCCCTCGGTTGTTTCTTTGAAACCACCAACCGGCTGAGATGCGAAAGCGAACCCGTCGAACCTGAACCGGATCATACCGGCGGAGGGAAGGTGCTGGATCTCTCCATCCCCGACCATTTCCGTCGCAACGTTGGAGAGACACATGACCACCAAACTCCTCGCTGCGGGCCTCGCTGTCATCGCCTCACAGGCGGCAGCCGAAACCCCCGTTCTCACCGTGCTGACCTATGACAGCTTCACCTCGGAATGGGGCCCCGGCCCCGCCATCGAGAAGGGATTTGAAGCCACCTGCGGCTGCGACGTAAAATTTGTCACCGCAGGCGACGGTGCCGCATTGCTGGCGCGGGTGAAGTTGGAAGGCAAGGACAGCAAGGCCGATGTCGTGGTGGGGCTGGATACCAACCTCACCGCCGATGCCACCGCAACCGGGTTGTTCGCCCCCGTCACGGCCCATCCTAACACCCTACCCGTACCGTTTGAGGATGCAAACTTCGTGCCGTTCGACTGGGGCTACTTCGCCTTCGTTTACGACAAGACCAAGGTGGCCACGCCGCCGACCAGTTTTGAAGAGCTGGCGGCATCTGATCTGAAAGTGGTGATCGAAGACCCGCGTTCCTCAACTCCCGGTCTGGGGCTGGTCCTCTGGGTGAAGGCAGCTTACGGCGACAAGGCTCCGCAAATCTGGGGGGATCTGGCGGATAACATCATCACCGTCACCCCCGGTTGGTCGGAGGCCTACGGCATGTTCACCGAGGGGCAGGCCGATATGGTGCTGTCTTACACCACCTCGCCAGCCTATCACCTGATCGCCGAGAATGACGACAGCAAGGCGGCGGCGGCGTTTTCTGAGGGGCATTACATGCAGGTCGAGGTGGCTGGCAAGCTGGCGTCGTCGCAACAGCCCGCACTGGCGGATCAGTTTCTGGCCTACTTGACCTCGGATGCGGCACAATCGGTGCTGATCACCACGAACTGGATGTATCCGGCGAAAACCCCGGCAGAGGGGCTGCCGAAGGGCTTTGAAACTTTGGTGCAGCCGGTGACATCCCTGCTGATGTCGGCTGCCGAAGCCGAAGCTGCCCGCGCACCCGCGATTGCGGAATGGCAAGCCGCGCTCTCCCGCTGAGCCCAGCCTTTGGGCTGAGCATCGCCATCGCCGCGCTGATTTTCGGCAGCGCGGCGATGGTGGCCGCACGCGCGGACAGCTTCGCTTTGGCCCCGGCGGATTGGCAGGCGTTGCGGTTTACTCTACTGCAGGCGGGTCTCTCGGCGGTGGCGTCCAGCCTGCTTGCGATCCCGGTCGCCCGCGCTTTGTTCCGGCGTCGCTTTCCGTTGCGGGGCGCATTGATCCGCCTGCTGGCGGCCCCGTTTGTGCTGCCCGTGGTGGTGGCGGTGATGGGGCTGCTGACGGTGTTTGGCCGGGGTGGGCCGATCAATACCGGGCTGACGGCGCTGGGTCTGCCCGAGGTGTCGATCTTCGGGCTGCATGGCGTGGTGCTGGCCAATGTGTTCTTCAACATGCCGCTGGCGACCAGGATGCTGCTGCATGGCTGGCAGTCGATCCCGGCAGAGCGGTTTCGGCTAGCGCAATCGCTCGGTCTGCCGCCAAGCGTGCAGTTCCGGCATCTCGAAGCGCCGATGCTGCGGGCACAGCTGCCAGGGATTTTCGCGGTGATCCTGCTGATTTGTCTGGCGAGTTTTGCCATTGCCTTGATGTTGGGAGGCGGCCCGAAAGCCAGTACGCTGGAGCTTGCGATCTACCAATCCTTGCGGTTCGAGTTTGATCTGGGCCGCGCGGCATTGCTGGCTTTGGTGCAGTTTATTCTGTGTGCGGGGATCACGCTAGCGGCAGGCCGGTTTACCTTGCCACAGGGGTTTGGTGCGGGGCTGGGGCGGCGCCTGGACGTTGTGGCTCCGCATGGTTGGCGTTTGGCTGCGGATGGGTTTGCCGTCACTGCTGCCGCGCTTTTTTTGTTTGCGCCGCTGCTCGCGGTGATCCTTAGGGGATTGCCGGGGTTGGCGGCACTGCCGAATGGGCTTTGGCCTGCAGTTCTGCGCTCGGTTTCGGTGGCGGTGGTGTCGGCTTTGCTGGCAACCAGTGCCGCGCTGATCCTCGCGACAGGGGCGGCGCGCAGCAAAAACCGGGGGATCGAATTGGCGGCGATGCTGCCGCTTGCGGCAAGCGCGCTGGTGTTGGGGACCGGGCTTTTCCTGATGGTGCGCCCTTTTGTGACACCGGAAACCCTCGCCCTGCCCATCACGATTCTGGTCAATGCCACGCTGACCTTGCCCTATCTGTTTCGACTGTTGCTGCCGGAGGCTCGCCAGATCGAGGCTGATTATGGCCGCCTTACTGCCAGCCTTGGCCTGCCACGCCGCACGACCCTGCGATTTGTCACTCTGCCGCGATTGGCACGGCCCTTGGGCTATGGTGCAGGGCTGGCGGCGGCTTTGTCGATGGGTGATCTGGGGGTGATCGCTCTGTTTGCCGGGGATGGCGGCGCAACTTTGCCGTTGTTCGTCCAGCATTTGATCGGGGCCTATCGGCTGCAACAGGCGGCTGCGGCTTCGTTGATCCTTGTTGCGATCAGCTTCGCGCTGTTCTGGGCCTTTGACCGATTGGGAAGCCGCTATGCTGACGCTTGAGACGCTGGTTTTGCAGCAAGACGACTTCCGGTTGACCGCTGATTGGCAAGTCGCGGCGGGCGAGCGCGTGGCGCTGATCGGGCCATCTGGTGCCGGGAAATCGACGCTGCTGATGGCTTTGGCCGGGTTTTTCGCACCTGCGGAGGGGCGCGTGCTTTGGCAGGGCCGCGATCTGGCCGAGGTTGCACCGGGGGATCGGCCGCTGACAATTCTGTTTCAAGACCAAAACCTGTTCCCGCATCTGACGCTGGCGCAGAACCTTGGGCTTGGTTTGTCGGCAACTTTGCGGCTTACCCCAGCGCAGAAAGAGCAGATAGAGACAGCCCTGACCCGCGTGGGTCTGGCGGGCATGGGCGGGCGCAAACCCGGCCAGCTTTCGGGCGGGCAGCAGGGCAGGGCGGCCCTGGCCCGCGCCTTGCTGCGGGCGCGGCCTGTGTTGCTGCTGGATGAGCCGTTCGCGGCGCTTGGGCCTGCTTTGAAGGCCGAAATGCTCGATCTGCTGGACGAAGTCGCCACTGCTACCGGCGCGGCGGTCTTGATGGTCACACACGATCCCAGCGACGCCAGACGCTTTGCGGGTAAGACGGTGCTGGTGGCGGATGGGGTTGCGCAGGCCCCTAAGGCTACGGCGGAGTTGTTCGCCAATCCGCCGCAGGCGTTGAGCGATTACCTGGGCTAGCCCATAGAAAAACCCCGCGCGAGGCGGGGTTTTTCCGAAATCAATGATCCGAAAATCAGTGAACTTTCTTGCCTTTCATACCAGCCCACAGACGCTTGTTGGTCAGATACAACAGCGAGGACAAGATGATCAGGAACAGCACGGCCTTGAAGCCCACGTCTTTGCGGTCATTCAGCTTGGGTTCCGCCGTCCACATCAGGAAGGCCGCCACGTCTTCGGACATGTGCTTGACGTCATTCGGCGCGCCATCGGCGAAGGTCACCTGACCATCGGACAACGGTGGGTTCATCGCGATCCAACCCGTCGAGAACGCGTGGTTCTCATAGAAGGTCGAACCCGCTTCTTCTTTCTCTTCACCGGTGTAGCCCGTCAGCAAGGCAACGATATACTCTGGGCCACCCATGCCTTTGGCGATCTGGTTAATGCCCAGACCATAGGGGCCATGGAACCCCGCACGCGCTTTTGCCATCAGTGAAAGGTCAGGCGCGCCTGCTCCGGTGTTCGCCGGGAAGTGATCGGTTGGCAGCCCTTCACGGTCTGCGCCGGTTTCCTTGTCGACAACGGTAAAGGCCTTGGCGTAGGCACGGACCTGATCGGCTGGCAGGTGTGGACCGCCTTCGTCCGACAGCGCGCGGATCGGCACGAACTTCAGGCCGTGGCAGGCCGAGCAGACCTCGGTGTAAACCTGAAGCCCGCGCTGAAGCTGATGCTCGTCATAGGTGCCGAACGGGCCCTCAAAGCTGAAGGGCACGTCCTCGATATGGCCACCACCTTCTGCGGCGAAGGCCACGCCCGTCATCAGACCCAGTGCAGAGACAGCGCTGATTGCGATTTTGCGAAACATCTCAGTCAGTTCCTTTCTCTCACTCAGCCGGATCGGCGTAGTGCGACTTGAAGTCATCTTCGATCGTGGCCGGTTGCGGTAGTGGTTTTTCAAGCACGCCCAGCAGCGGCAGGATCACGAGGAAATACGCGAACCAGTAAGTCGATGCGATCAGCGAAATGTAGGGATAAATCCCATCCGTCGGCATAGCCCCGACCCACATCAGAACGACAAAGTCGATGACAAGCAGCCAGAACCATGCCTTGAACTTCGGACGATACTTGCCCGAGCGCACCGAGGATGTGTCCAGCCTCGGCACCAGTGCCATCACCGCGATGGCCCCGAACATGGCGACCACGCCGAAGAATTTGGCGTCGACGATGCCGAAGGTCACGAACTGCACCAGTTGCACCACCCAAACGTCAGCGGTGAAGGCGCGCAGGATCGCGTAGAACGGCAGGAAGTACCATTCCGGCACGATATGCGCAGGCGTCGAAAGCGGGTTGGCTTCGATGTAGTTGTCAGGGTGGCCCAAGAAGTTCGGCATGAAGCTGACGACGGCAAAAAAGATCGCCAGAACGACAGCCAGCGCGAACAGGTCTTTGATCACGAAGTAAGGCCAGAACGGCACGGTGTCTTTCGCAGCATCCTCTTTCGAGGTGCGGCGGACTTCAACACCCGTCGGGTTGTTGTTGCCGGTGTTGTGGAAGGCCCAGATATGCAGCGCCACAAGGGCGGCGATCACAAAGGGCAGCAGGTAGTGCAAGCTGAAGAAGCGGTTCAGCGTGGCATTGTCCACAGCAGGGCCGCCCAGCAGCCATTCCTGAATGGTCGGGCCCACGCCGGGGATCGCACCGAACAGACCGGTGATCACCGTCGCCCCCCAGAACGACATCTGACCCCAGGGCAGAACATAGCCCATGAAGCCGGTCGCCATCATCGCCAGATAGATCAGCATACCGATGATCCAGGTCACTTCGCGCGGGGCTTTGTAGCTGCCGTAGTAAAGGCCGCGGAAGATGTGCAGGTAGACGGCAAAGAAGAACAGCGAAGCGCCATTGGCGTGGATGTAGCGCAGCATATAGCCGCCGTTCACATCGCGCACGATATGCTCGACCGAGGCGAAAGCGAAATCGACATGCGGTGTGTAATGCATCGCCAGCACAATGCCGGTCACAATCTGAAGCCCGAGGCAGAAGGCCAGGACGATGCCCCAGATCCACATCCAGTTCAGGTTTTTCGGCGTCGGGATCATCAGCGTGTCATACGCCATCGCGACGATCGGCAGACGGTTGTGCAGCCAGGTCTGAAAGCCCGGCTTTGGTTCGTAATGGTCGTGCGGAATTCCGGCCATGGTTTGTGTCCCTTATCCCAGCTTGATCGTGGTTGCGTTTTCGAACTTCGCCACCGGAACCGGCAGGTTGCGCGGGGCCGGGCCTTTGCGAATACGGCCAGCCATATCGTAGTGCGACCCGTGGCAGGGGCAGAACCAGCCGTCAAAATCGCCCGCATCGCCCAAAGGCACGCAGCCCAAGTGGGTGCAGACGCCCATCATCACCAACCACTCACCCGCTTCATCCAGCGTGCGGTTTTTGTCTTCTGCGGTGGCGGACGCATCAAGGTTTGCGTTCTCGGCATTGGTGTCGGGCAGATCGGTCAGCGCAACCGCGCGGCCTTTCTCGATGTCATCCGGGGTGCGGCGGCGGATGAACACCGGCTTGCCGCGCCATTTCACCGTGATCTGGGTGCCTGGCTCGACGCCCGAAATATCGACCATGATCGAGGCCAAAGCGCGGGTATCTGCCGAGGGGTTCATCTGGTTGACCAGCGGCCAAACCGCTGCGCCAGTTGCAACAACGCCCGCCCCGGCGGTTGCGTAGTACAGGAAATCCCTGCGGGTGCCTGCGTGATCGTCTGCGTGGGACACGAGAACTTCTCCCTTCAAAGGCCGCAAGGCGCGCGACCGATATATAGCTGCGGCCCCGGTTTCCCGGAGCCTTACACGGCGGGTTTAGCCACAGAACGCGCGGGCGTCCAGCGGACAAAGACGCGCAGGGGCGGCGGAAATCAGCTTTT
>JBKJTI010000279.1:0-34885 GCA_046590425.1 Cypionkella sp.
CCGATAACCTGCGAATTACGTTAAGTTTTCCCCGAATCGGGGAGCAGGAGTGAATATGCCGGGTCAGCCGGGTTTGTCCGCGATCGTCCACCGCCGCTCCGTCCTGGCTTTGCTGGGTACGGCGGCATTGCTGCAATGCAGCACAAGCCTGTCCAGCGCCGCTTGGGCCGACATCGCAGCCCCTGCTGCTGTGGCCCCAGAAGGTGTGAACTCTGAGCCGTTCAGCTTCGACATCCTCACCGCTGCAATGCAGCAGCGGGCGACCACGCCGCATCAATCCCCCGTCAAGGCTGAGGGTTTTTTCACCACCTTCAACTATGACGATTACCAAGCCGTGCAGTTCAACCCGGAGCGCGGCCGCTGGGCAGGCCCGAAAGCAGGCTTCAATGTGCAGGCCTTCCACTTGGGCTGGCTGTTCGCCGAACCCGTGCTGATGTTTGAGACCAAAGACGGCATGGCCCGTCCGATGACGTTCTCGACCGATGATTTCCGCTACTACGACCGCGTCGCCGCCCGCGTGCCAAAGCACGAGCCGCTGCCAGGTGTTGCAGGCTTCCGCCTGAACGCGCCTCTGAACCGCGCCGATCTGTTCGATGAAGTCGTGGCCTTCCTCGGTGCCAGCTACTTCCGCGCCTTGGGCCGTGACAACGCCTATGGTCTGTCGGCGCGTGGTCTTGCGATCAACACCGGTCTTGGCAAACCTGAAGAATTTCCGCGCTTCTCAAAATTCTGGCTGGAAACCCCGGCACCCTTCGCCCGCGAAGTCGCGGTCTATGCAGCCCTGGAAAGCGAAAGCTGCACCGGGGCGTATCGCTTTGTGATCCGTCCGGGCGCTGAAACCGAGATCGACGTGACCGCCCGTCTGTTCTTCCGCAATGCAGTTGATCAGATCGGCATCGCACCCCTGACCTCGATGTTCCTGTTCTCGGAAAAAAACCGCGCCGCCTTCGACGATTATCGCCCGAACGTCCACGACAGCGACGGCCTTGCGATCTATCGCGGCGATGGCGATCACATCTGGCGCCCCCTGAACAACCCGCCGCGCCTGTCGGAGTCCTATTTCGCCGAAACCAGCCCGCGCGCTTTCGGCCTGATGCAACGCGACCGCAACTTTGAAAGCTACCAAGACGCCGGCGCGCATTACGAACGCCGCCCGTCCTTGCTGGTCGAGCCGTTGGGCGATTGGGGCAAAGGCGCTGTGCGTCTGGTTGAAATCCCCAGCGCGCTCGAAGTCAACGACAACATCGTCGCCTTCTGGGTGCCCGAGGCCAAACCAGTCCCCGGCACCATGATGGAATTCAGCTACCGCCTGCGCTGGGGCGCTTTGGCCGCCGATGTCACCACGGACATCGCTTTCGTCAAGGAAACCCGCGCCGGGATCGGCGGCGTCTCTGGCGTCGACAACACCGATGGCACCCGCAAATTCGTGGTGGATTTCGAAGGCGGCCTGCTCGCCTCGCTGCCGCCAGAGGCTGAAGTTAAGGCGATGGTGACTATTTCTGGCGGAGAAATTGTGCATCAAGCCCTGTCAGAGATCCCCGGCACCGATTTCTGGCGTCTTGTCCTGGATATTTCCGCCGAACCGGGCAGCACAGTGGAACTGGGTGCCCACATTACGGGTTACGGTCGTAAACTGTCGGAAAACTGGCTTTATCAATGGGTGCTCGCATGAGTGTAAAAATGTCCAGCCACGCAAAACCTGTGAACTCGCTGGCGCGGATGGCCGATGTCATGCTGCCGCCGCGTGCGCCGCTGACCATGCCAAAGCAAGTGCTGACCGCCCCGCCGGGCGGTTTCATCCGGGCCGTGCGCAACTTGCTTTGGGCCCTAGCCCCGGGCCTGCGCCGCCTCGGCTGATCCGATGGCCCAAAACGCCTCCACCCGTGATCGCACCATCAGCGCCCGCGCCTTGGCCATCGCCGCCAGCGTTCTGGCTGCGGCTGCGGCGGGCATGGTGTTCCAGATCTACGGTGCTGCGGACGGCGTGGGCCTGTTGGATGTCCTGCGCAGCACGCTGATCTTCTTCTCGACTTGGTGGCTCGCATGGGGTGCGGCCACAGCTCTGCTCGGCCTGACCTCGCGCCAACGCCCCACGGTTGCCCGCGTTACCGGGGCGATCAAGGGCCGCACCGTGGTCATTGTCCCGGTCTACAACGAAGACCCCCGCATCACCTTCGCCCGTATCGCCGCGATGGATGCCTCGGTCAAAGCCACCCACACCCCCGCGCAAGTCGATTTCGTCGTGCTGTCTGACACCCGCGACGATAAGATCGCGCTACAAGAGCAGCACTGGTTCGCCCGCCTGCTCGCCCGCCAACACGGCGAAGGCCGGATGTTCTACCGCAGGCGCGAGAAAAACACCGGGCGTAAAGCCGGCAATATCGAGGAGTTCATCTCCTCCTCAGGTGCCACATGGGATTACGCGGTGATCCTCGATGCCGACAGCCTCATGGAAGGCGACACCGTCATCGAGATGATCCGCCGCATTGAGGCCGACCCCAAACTCGCCCTGTTGCAAACCCTGCCGCGCGTCGTCGGCGGCACCACCCGCTTTGGCCGCGCGATGCAATTCGCCGCAGGCTTCCACTCCCCGATTTTTGCGCGCGGTCTGGCGGCGACTCAAGGCCGCACTGGCCCGTTCTGGGGCCACAACGCCATCGTGCGCATCCGCGCCTGGGCCGAAAGCTGCGGGTTGCCCGAACTTCCGGGCGCGGCCCCCTTCGGCGGCCATATCATGAGCCATGACTATGTCGAGGCGGCGCTTCTGGCCCGCGCTGGCTGGCTGGTGCGGTTGGATGATGATCTGGAAGGTTCCTACGAAGAAGGCCCCGAGAATATCATCGACCACGCCAAGCGGGATCGCCGCTGGTGCCAAGGCAACCTGCAACATGCCAAACTGGTCGCGGCCCCCGGCCTGAAGCCGTGGAGCCGCTTCGTCTTCATCCAAGGCATCTTCGCCTATATCGCCCCGCTGATCTGGCTGGCCTTCATCGCGGCCTCCATCGCCGCCGTCTACTGGGTCGAAATCCCCGATTACTTCCCCGAGGCCAACTGGCCGTTCCCAACCTTCCCTAACGACCAAACCCCGAAAGCCATCGGCCTTGCCGTCGGCGTGTTTGGCCTCTTGGTGATGCCAAAACTGTTGGTGGCGCTCGATGCCATCTTCACCGGACGCGCGCGCGGTTTTGGCGGCATCGGCGGATCCCTGCGCGCCGTTCTGACCGAACTGGCGCTTTCGTCGCTCATCGCGCCGATTCTGATGGCTTTCCAAAGCCGTTCGGTTTTACAGGTGCTTCTGGGACGAGACGGTGGCTGGCCACCGAACAACCGGGGGGACGGTGGATTGGATATAACCGAGGCTTGGGCCGCCGGAAGCTGGATTTCTTGGCTTGGTCTGGTCTGTATCATCGCCACCCATTTCATGGCCCCCGTGCTGACACTTTGGCTGCTGCCGGTGGCACTGCCAATGGTGGTAGCACCCGTGCTGATCTGGTGGACCTCTCGCACCGCGGGCCCGCATGCGTTTCCCGTGCCCGAAGACACCACGATCCCGCCAATCCTGACCCGCCACAACGCGGTGCTGGCCGCATGGTCGATCACCACCCCCATCACCAATGCCACGCCGCTGGCGGAGGCCAAGCTTGGCTGAACTCGCGCGCGTCCGGGACTACCGGATTGATCTGCTGCGCGGCATCGCGTTGGTGATGATCTACATCAACCACATCCCCGGCACCATTTGGGAACATCTGACCTCGCGCAACTTCGGGTTTTCCGATGGCGCCGAAGGTTTCGTGCTGATGTCTGGCATGGCCACAGGGCTGGCCTACGGCGCGGTGTTCCTGCGCGGTGCAAACTGGCGCGAGGCTTTGCGGCCATGGAAGCGCGCTTTCACTCTCTGGTGGGTGCATGTGCTGGTGGTGGCCTGCATTTTGGCGCTGTTCGCCTTGACCCAGCACGATCCCGCAGTTGCCAAAATGGCAATCAAGCGCAACATCGCCCCCGCGCTGGAGAATCTAGACGGCTTTGCCCTGCCGCTCTCGACCCTTGGCCACCAATTCGCCTATGCCGACATCCTGCCGCTCTATGTCGTGCTGATGCTCTGGGCTCCGGCCCTGTTGGCACTTGTCGTGCGCTGGCCCAAAGCGCTGATGGCAGGGTCTTTGCTGGTGTGGTTTCTCGCAGGTCTGGCCCGCTTCACCATGCCGACATGGCCGCTCTCAAACGGCTGGTTCTTCAACCCGTTCTCATGGCAGGTGTTGTTTGTCGCAGGTATGCTGACCGGAATTGGCATCCGCCAAGGTCGTCGCTGGTTGCCGATACGGAAATGGCCGCTTGTCATGGCATGGGCGTTTCTGATCCTCTCCGCCCTCTGGGTGCAAATTGGCTGGGTGGCAAACTGGGGTGGCCACAGCCTCTGGTTGCTGCACGAATACGCCTATTTCCCTGCCGTATTCACCTCGTTCGAGAAAAGCTTCATCTTCCTGCCGCGCCTGTTGCACATTCTTGCGCTCGCCTATGCGTTGAGCGCCTTGCCCGCGCTGAAAACAATCGCCAACAGCCCGAAGGCCTCGGCCCTGATCCTGCTTGGCCAACATTCCCTGCCCCTATTCGCCACCAGCACCGTGCTGGCCTATGTAGCCCAAGTCACCAAAGCGATGAATCCACCCTCGTTCCTGCTCGACACCGCCCTGATCGCGGGCGGGCTGGTGATCCTCTATGCCGTGGCATGGCAGCGCGATGGCCAGAAGCGCCAGCAGCAAAGCCGGGCGGCGGCCTAACCGCCCTGCACCGCTGCCCAATTCAAGCCAAACCGGGTCAGATATTTCCGCAGCCGATCCGCGTCGTTCTGACTGGCCTTTTCCGCACGAGAGGCCGCAAACAACCGCCGCCCCGCCGCGCTCAGGTTCGGGGTTTCGCGACAGGCCCGGATCACCGCAGCCAATTGCGCGCGGTCAAACTCGTCCAGCGCGCCAGGCCGCGCCATCACCTCGGCCAGCAGTGTCATATCGCCATCCTGCGCCACGCCCTGCCACTGCGCCGTCAAAACCCCGATCTCCTCCTCGACCATCGCCAGCGTCACCCGCCCTCGTTCGGCCAACGTGCACAGCCGCTGCACCGAGGCCGCCAGATCGCGCAAATTCCCCGCCCAGATCGTGCCGGGGTCGCGGGCAAACCGCAAATACCGCGCGCTGGCATCGGCATTGAACCCAACACTCCGCCCCAAGGTCCGCTCGACCAAACCGCGCTGATGCGCCAGATGCGCCGCCATATCGCCCCGCCGCGCCCGCAACGGCGGCAAGCGGAAGCTCCACTGATGCAGCAGCGCAAACAGATCCGCCCGCAGCCGCCCCTCCGCCACCAGAACCGCCAGATCGACCGACGCCGAGGCGATCAGATGAAACCGACTGCTGACCTCGCTGTCCGAGCCCAACGGGTAATACCGCCCACTCTCCAGCACCTGCACCAACAAAGCCTGCGCATCCGGCTCCAGCGCCTCGATCCCCTCCAGAAACAGCACCCCGCCGTCCGCCTCACGCAACAACCCGGCACGTTCCGTCCCCGCGATCCCCATCACCGAGCGCCGCTGCCCGATCAGCGCCACCATGCCCTGCGGCCCGCGCAAACCCGCCGCATTCACCTGCACCAGCCGCCCCTTCACCCGCCGCCGTTGCAGCTTCAACTCGTAAATCTGCTGCGCCAACCGGCTTTTGCCACTGCCCGGCTCGCCCAATAGCAGCAACGGCGCATCCGAATGTGAGGCCACAAATTCCAACCGCTCAATCATCGCGTTGAACGCGGGCGTTTCACTTTCAATCCCGCCCTTCAGCAAAGACACCGAGTCCCGGCTGACCGCATCAAACCGCTGTTGCAGCGCGTCATAGCGCGACAGGTCAAGATCAATGATATCAATCGAGCCATGCGGCAGCGCTTCGCCCCGCGGCGGCCCGGTTTGCAGCAGTTTCGCCGGGATATGGCGGCTTTCGGTCAGCAAAAACCAACAAATCTGCGCCACATGCGTGCCGGTGGTCAGATGCACATGATAGCGTTCGCGATCCTCGTCAAAGCCGTAGTCCTTGGCGAAATCGAACAGCTTGCCGTAGACCTCCTGGAAATCCCACGGATCGCGCATATCGATCTGCACCAGCCGCACCTCGGTATCAGGCGAGACCGCCGCGATCGCCTGCACCACCTGCCGCGCCAACCCGACATGCCTTTGCTCATGGATCAACTCGAACCGATCCACCGCAAAATCCGCGTGCCGCGTCAACTCAACCGAGGGCCGCCAGCCGCGATTCCGCCCCATATCCAACTGCGTGCCCAGAAAGCCAACCACCACATTCCGCATAATTTATCCTTTCAGATAAACTCGGATACCAAGGGATAACATTTTCACAAAGCGATTTCCCGATTTCCGCAAATTTCTATTTGTGATCAACGCGTTCTGCCATTTTCGCGAAAATCTTCCTTAAGAGGCTTGGATCGGGCAAAAAAGCCCTACGAAAACAAGGGGATGAACAAAGGGCCTGCAAATCCGTGCAACCCGCAAAATCGGGCGGTTGCCGAAACGCGCAACCGCCCACCGCTTTCAACGCCTCTATTGATGAGTAAAAATGATGACCAACGATGCAATCACCACCGTCATAGCCAGCACTGATAAAATCACCGGCGCAGATCTGATCAGCTGGGGCCATCGCCCCGGTCGCAGATTTCCTGATCTTCTGCGCATGGCCGAAACCGCCCAAGCCCAAGGCCTGACGCCGAACGCCATCCGGTCGATGCTGGACGCTGAACTGCCGCCGCCACCCCCACCTGCTTTGCCGCTGCAATCGGGTCTGAGCTTCTACAGCAACATCACCGCCGAAGATGCTGATGAGGTGAAAAACGTCGCCGATGTGACAGAAACGATGCGCGTGCTGATGCAGACCCCCACCATTGTGGCGGGCGCGATCATGCCCGATGCCTGTCCGGCGGGTCCTTTGGGCACGATTCCGGTCGGCGGCGTGGTGGCAGCGCGCAATGCGATCCATCCGGGAATGCATTCGGCAGACATCTGCTGTTCGGTGATGATCAGCGATATGGGCATGGCCGACCCGGCCAAAGTGCTGGATGCCGCAACGGCGGTGACGCATTTTGGCCCCGGCGGGCGGGACAATGGTCAACGCTTCAGCGTTTCGCTGGATTTGCTGGATGCGTTTCGGGCCAACCCGTTCCTGAACAGCGCCAAGATGCTGCAAGTGGCGCAGTCGCATATGGGCACCCAAGGTGACGGCAATCACTTTATGTTCGTTGGCCGCTCGCGCAAGACCGGGCGCACGGCCATCGTGACGCATCACGGCTCACGCGGGCCGGGGGCGATGCTGTATAAGGCTGGGATGGAGGTTGCGGAAAACTATCGCCGCGTCCTGTCGCCCGCGACATTGAAGCAAAACGCCTGGATTCCGGCGGATAGCGAAGATGGCCGCACCTATTGGGAAGCCCTGCAACTGATCCGTCGCTGGACCAAAGCCAACCACAACGCGCTGCATCAGGCCGTGGTGGAAAAGGCTCGGTTCACGCTGTCAGATCGGTTCTGGAACGAACATAACTTCGTGTTTGAACGCGGTGGCCTGTACTACCATGGCAAGGGGGCAACCCCGGCTTGGGGCGGCTACGCAGGCGATGCCAATGGCTTGACGCTGATCCCGCTGAACATGGCCGAGCCGGTTTTGGTGGTGAAGGGCAGCGATGCGCCGCACGCTTTGGGCTTCAGTCCGCACGGGGCAGGGCGCAACTTCTCGCGCACCGAACACAAGCGCCGGATGGGAAGCATAACAGCCGACGCGATGCTGAAGGCCGAAACCGCTGGCCTCGACATCCGCTTTCATGCGGGTGGCATCGACCCGTCGGAACTGCCCTCCAGCTACAAGCGGGCAGATGCCGTGGTGCGTCAGATCAAAGACTACGGTCTGGCCGAGATAGAGGATTATATCGACCCCTACGGCTGCATCATGGCCGGCGACGTTGCCCCCTTCTGGCGCACAGGCAAACGCAGCCGTCGCTGATCGGCGGGATTTGCCGCCCAAACAACAGCAGAATACGCCCGCGACTGCGGGCGTATTCTGACATTTGACGGCCCGCGCTGGGCTTGATCGGCTGAAATTTTCGCAAGCCTAGCGTGGACAAACCTTAACAATCGCTTACCCGCCACCCATAACCCATTGATTTCCCGCGCCCCGAAAAAGCGCCACGCGTGGACACGCCCACCTGCTCGCGCCACACTTGAATTAATGCCGCCAAGCGACAATAATCTGGATTGTACAACCTCCCCTGCCGGAGTGTCCCCCCAATGGCCCCACGCGGCACCGAAAATCACCTGACCACCATCGAGACCGCTCTGGCAAAGGGTGAGGCCGCCCGTTCCCCCGTGGTCGCCTCGTGGAGCCGGTCCGCCCGCCTGCACGGCCTTGATCCCACCAAGCCCAGCCAGCCAGACCGGATGACCGCGCAAGAACTCGCCGCCGCCCGCGACCGCACCGCCCCCCTGATCCGCGCCGCCTCTCCCAACCTTGATCGGCTGTTCCAAGCCGTCGGGGCCGTAGGTTGCTGCGTCCTCCTCGCCGACCTAGATGGTGTTCCCCTCGAACGCCGGGGTGCAGCCGTGGATGACACCGTTTTCTCCGACTGGGGCCTCTGGCCCGGCACCCGATGGTCCGAAGCCCAGCAAGGCACCAATGGCATCGGCACATGTCTGGTCGAAGAACGCGTCGTCACCATCCACCGTGATCAACATTTCTTCGCACGCAACACCATCCTGTCCTGCATGAGCGCCCCGATCTACGGCCCGCAAGGCAAACTCGCCGGGGTGCTGGATGTCTCCTCGGCCCGCAACGATCTCACCGAAGGTTTCATGACTCTGATCAGCCAAGCCGTCACCGAAACCGCGCAAAAGATCGAAGCCCAAGCCTTCCGCGACGCCTTCCCCACCGCCCGCATGGTGCTGGTGCCGGGCGACCGCGCCTCTGGTGGCTTGCTGGCGGTCGATCACGACGACCTCGTGATCGGTGCCACCCGCGCCGCCCGCCACCACCTTGGCCTGACCGGGGACCTCACCCGCCAACCCCGCCCCGCCGCCGATGTGCTGGGTCATTTCGAGCATGAAACGCTGGAAGACGGCGAGCGCGCGGTGCTGATGCGCGCCCTTGCCCGTGCTGGTGGCAACGTCTCTGCTGCCGCCCGCGACCTTGGCATCAGCCGCGCGACCTTCCATCGCAAGCTCGGGCCCCGGCTGATCTGACAGCCTTGGTGCAAGTTTTGCCCTGACCTGTCGCAACCCTGCGACAACTCGGCCCTGCCATCCCCTTCCCCCCTGCTGACAGACGCTCCCCTAAAGCGCAGCCTATACCCAGTGCCGCGAGGAGGCGGCCGCACAGTCTGGGAGGACTAGCTATGAATATGGTGGAGCATTTCCGCACGTCTAAATCGCCGTTCAAGGCGACCTATGGCAACTTTATCGGTGGCAAATGGGTGCCTGCCCAATCCGGCCGCACCTTTGATAACACCTCGCCGATCACCGGCGAAGTGATCTGCAAAATCGCCCGCTCCGAAGCGGCGGATATTGAGGCAGCACTAGACGCCGCCCATGCCGCCAAGACCGCTTGGGGCAATTCCTCCGTCGCGACCCGCGCGGTGATCCTGAACAAGATCGCTGACGTAATGGAGCAAAACCTTGGCCTGCTCGCTCTCGCCGAAACCTGGGATAACGGCAAGCCGATCCGGGAAACCACTTACGCAGACCTGCCGCTGGCCATCGACCACTTCCGCTATTTCGCAGGGGCAATCCGCGCACAGGAAGGCTCGCTGTCCGAGATTGACCACGACACCGTCGCCTACCACTTCCACGAACCCCTCGGCGTTGTCGGCCAGATCATCCCGTGGAACTTCCCGCTGCTGATGGCGATCTGGAAACTTGCGCCCGCCCTCGCTGCGGGCAACTGCGTGGTGCTGAAACCTGCCGAGCAAACCCCGGCCTCGATCCTGATCTTTGCCGAACTGATCGCCGATCTGCTGCCGCCCGGCGTGTTGAACATCGTCAACGGCTTCGGTCTGGAAGCAGGCAAACCGCTCGCATCCAGCAACCGCATCGCCAAGATCGCCTTTACGGGGGAAACCACCACTGGCCGCCTGATCATGCAATACGCCAGCCAGAACCTGATCCCGGTCACGCTGGAACTCGGCGGCAAATCCCCGAACATTTTCTTCAAAGACGTCTGCGCCGAGGATGACGATTACTTCGACAAAGCCATCGAGGGTTTCGTGATGTTCGCGCTGAATCAAGGCGAGGTTTGCACCTGCCCCAGCCGCGCTTTGATCCACGAGTCGATCTACGATCAATTCATGGAAAAAGCCCTGAAACGTGTCGCCGCGATCACCGCAGGCGACCCGCTTGACCCTACAACGATGATCGGCGCGCAGGCATCCTCCGAGCAGTTGGAAAAAATCCTGTCCTACATGGATATCGGCAAACAGGAAGGCGCGCAGGTGCTGGCAGGCGGCGCGCGGCGTGAAATGCAGGGCGGCCTTGCAGGCGGCTTTTACATGCAGCCGACCGTGTTCAAGGGCAACAACAAGATGCGGGTGTTTCAGGAAGAAATCTTTGGCCCGGTGGTGTCCGTCACCACCTTCAAGGACGACGACGAGGCGCTCAGCATCGCCAATGACACGCTTTACGGTCTGGGCGCGGGCGTGTGGAGCCGTTCGGCCAACACCTGCTACCGCTTTGGCCGCGCCGTTCAAGCGGGCCGGGTCTGGACCAACTGCTACCACGCCTATCCCGCCCACGCGGCGTTTGGCGGCTATAAACAGTCGGGCATCGGGCGTGAAAACCACAAGATGATGCTGGATCACTATCAGCAGACCAAGAACATGCTGGTCAGCTACTCGCCCAAGAAGCTAGGATTCTTCTGATCAACAGGGCGCGAGGTTCGCCTCGCGCCCGCTTTCTACAGGGAGACTGACATGACCGAAGTTCTCGATAAAGTCACAGCCACGCCAGCGGCCCTGCAACTGCTGGCCGAGATCGTCGCCGACCATGGCCCGGTGATGTTTCACCAATCGGGCGGCTGCTGTGATGGCTCGTCGCCGATGTGCTACCCGCAGGGCGATTTCCTGCTGGGGGACCGCGATGTGAAACTGGGCGAAATTGGCGGCATGCCGTTCTATATCTCGGGTAGCCAGTATGAACTGTGGAAGCACACCGATCTGATCATTGATGTGGTCAAGGGTCGGGGTGGCATGTTCAGCTTGGACAATGGGCGCGAGCAAAGGTTTCTGACGCGGTCCGAGATCTGCGCGATCTGATTTTGTGAAGGTCCCAACTCGGGACCCTTTTTATGCTATGTAAATCAAATAGTTAGTGTGGTCATTTTAAGGCTTTGTTGAGATTTTCTAGCATTTTGCCCCCGATTTGAATTGGCGATTCGGGATCACCACTCAGCCCTATAGACAAGTAAAGCTTGCCCATCGCTTACACTTCTTGATTTCCCTTTGCCCCGCGCCAGCGCAGGATGCGGGCAAGCGATCAAGGGGCGTGCGATGCAAAACGGCGGGCAGTTACTGATTTCCTCTTTGGTGGCCTTAGGAGCATCCAAGGCCTTTGGCGTTCCTGGTGAAAGCTATCTTGCGGTGCTGGACGCGTTGCACGACACCCAAGGGCAGCTTGATTTCATCCTCTGCCGCAATGAAGGCGGGGCGGCGTTCATGGCCTCGGCCTATGGCAAGCTGACCGGAAGTCCCGGCATATGCATGGTCACGCGCGGGCCAGGCGCGACCAACGCCTCCATCGGTGTGCATACCGCGATGCAGGATTCTTCGCCGATGATCCTGTTCGTCGGCCAAGTCGGCACCGACATGCAGGGGCGCGAGGCGTTTCAGGAACTCGACTACCGCGCGGTGTTCGGCACGATGGCGAAATGGGCGGTCGAGATTGACCGGGTGGAGCGTGTCCCCGAAATCCTCGCCCGCGCTTGGGTGACGGCCACCACAGGCCGCCCCGGCCCGGTGGTGATCGCCTTGCCAGAGGATATGCTGACCTCTCTGACCGATACCGCTCCGTTGACCAAGCCTGCCAAGATCACCGAAGCCGCTCCCACGGCAGAAACCATCATCGAAACGCTCGCCCTGCTGGCATCCGCGCAGCGACCCCTGATCCTGATGGGCGGCACCAACTGGACCGATGCAGGCCGCGCGGCGTTGCAGCATTTCGCCGAAACGTCGGATATTCCCGTCCTCGCCGCCTTCCGCTTCCAAGACCAGTTCGACAACTTTTCCCCCGTATTCACCGGCGAAGCAGGCGTCGGAATGTTGCCCCACGCCAAAGCCCTCATGCGCGATTCTGATGTGATGCTTGCGGTAAACGCGCGGTTTGGCGAGATGACGACCGACGGCTACACCTTGCTGTCAGTGCCAAATGCTGCGCAGCATCTGATCCATGTGCATGGCTCGGATCGAGAAATTGGCAAAATTTATCAACCCGTTCTTGGTATCCATTCCGGCCCCAACGCCTTCTCCTGCGCCCTGACCCCCATCAACGGTGCGTGGGCCGATTGGCGCAGCAATGCCCGCAAAGCCTATGAAGCCAGCTTCACCGCACCCGCCCAACCTTCCCCGGTGGATATGGTCGCGGTTACCGCGCATCTGCGTGATATTCTGCCCGAAGATGTGATCCTGACCAATGGTGCGGGCAACTTCACCGTATGGCCGAATAAGTTTTTCAAATTTGGCAAAAATGCCCGCCTGCTTGCCCCGCAGTCTGGCGCTATGGGTTACGGTGTGCCTGCTGCGATTGCGGCCAAGGTGGCTTTTCCGACGCGAACTGTGGTGTGCTTTGCCGGAGACGGCGATTTCCAGATGAACTGTCAGGAACTCGCCACCGCTGCGCAGGCAGGTGCGCAACCGATCATTCTGATCGTCAACAACGGCATCTACGGCACCATTCGCGCCCACCAGGAACGCCACTATCCGGCGCGGGTGTCTGGCACGACGATGGAGAACCCTGACTTTTCTGCTCTTGCGCGGGCTTACGGCTTTCATGCCGAACGGGTGGAACGCACCGAAGATTTCGCCGCCGCTTTCGCGCGGGCTTTGGCCTCGAACACGGGCGCGGTGCTAGACCTCAACATATCCCCCGAAGCGATCACCCCGCGCCAAACCTTGTCGCAAATGCGCGCCGCAGCGCAGGCGGAAAAGGCATGACCGCCCCCATTCGTTTGGGCGCGGATATCGGCGGGACCTTCACCGATATCGCGCTGGAATGTCGGGGCCGGATGTATTCGACCAAGGTGCTAACGAACTACGCCGCCCCCGAGCAAGCGATCTTGGACGGCATCGACATGGTGTTGGCCGAGGCCAGGATTACCCTTGCGGATATGGATATCGTGATCCACGGCACCACTTTGGCGACCAATGCTTTGATTGAACGCAGGGGCGCGAAGACGGCGTTTGTCACCACCGAAGGCTTCCGCGATGTCATTGAAATGCGAACTGAAAATCGCTTTGCGCAGTATGATTTGAACATGCAACTTCCCAAACCGCTGATCCCGCGCGAGCATCGCTTTGCGGTGCAGGGGCGGATCGGCGCGCAGGGGCAGGAACTGGCGGCGCTGGATGAGGCGGGATTAGAAACGCTGGCCGATCAGATCGCCTCGGGGGGGTTCGGAGCGGTGGCGATTGGCTTCATTCATTCCTACATGAATCCCGCACATGAACGGCGGGCGCGCGAAATTATCGCGGCGAAGGTGGCGGTTCCGATTTCGATTTCGGCGGAAGTCTCGCCGCAGATGCGCGAGTTTGAGCGCTTCAACACCGTCTGCGCCAATGCCTATGTCCGCCCACAAATGGCGAATTATCTAACCCGGTTTCAGGCGCGGCTGAAGGCTTTGGGCGCGCAATGCCCGGTGTTCATGATCCACTCCGGCGGCGGGTTGATCAGCGTTGAGACCGCGTCGGAATTTCCGGTGCGCTTGGTGGAAAGCGGGCCTGCGGGGGGGGCGATTTTTGCCGCCGATGTGGCGCAGAGGTTCGGGCTTGATCGGGTGGTGAGTTATGACATGGGCGGCACCACGGCGAAGATTTGCCTGATCGAGGATTACGCCCCCAAAACCGCGCGCAGCTTTGAGGTGGCGCGAACCTATCGCTTTGCCAAAGGCTCGGGGATACCGATTTCGATTCCGGTGATCGAGATGATCGAGATCGGCGCGGGCGGTGGCTCGCTGGCCTGGGTCGATGCGATGGGGCGGATACAAACCGGGCCAGAATCGGCGGGGTCAGAGCCGGGGCCTGCCTGTTACCCGCAGGGCGGCGCGCATCCCGCGATTACCGATGCCGATTTGGTCTTGGGGAAGCTGGATGCCGAAAACTTCGCCGGAGGGGCGATTAAGTTGTCGGCAGAGGCTGCTGGATCAGCGATTTTGCGCGGTGTTGGGGCGAAACTGGGGCTTGATGTGCAGGCGGCCGCCTTTGGTATCTGCGAGGTTGTCGATGAGAATATGGCCAACGCCGCCCGCGTTCATGCGGTGGAAAACGGCAAGAACATCTCGGATAATGTGATGATCGCCTTTGGCGGCGCCGCCCCTTTGCACGCCGCGCGGTTGTGCGAAAAGTTGGGGATCGACCGCTGCCTGATCCCGGTGGGCGCGGGGGTTGGCTCGGCGATTGGGTTTCTGAAGGCGCCGTTTGGCTATGAGGCTCTGGCCTCGCATATCCTGCGGCTGTCGGCGTTCAATGCCGGGGCGGTGAATGGGCTGCTGGCCGGGTTGAAGGCCACGGCAGAGGGCTTCGTGCGGGCGGGCACCAATGCCGCGATCCAGTGCGAAATCACCGCGTTCATGCGCTATGTCGGGCAGGGATGGGAGATTCCGGTGGCCCTACCGGACCGCGTTTTCACCGATGCTGATGAAGAAATGCTGCGCCGCAATTTCTGCGAAAACTATGCACGGTTCTTTGGCCGGGCGATTGAGGGTCTGGCTGGCTTGGAGATTGAAATCGTCACTTGGTCGGTGAAGGCGCAGGATCAGCGCGCCGCACCTGATCAGATTGCGCTCATCACCGGCGGGGCGGAGGTTGGGCCCAAGCTCTCACGTCCGGTGTTCGATCCGTCTCGGGGGGAGTTCATGGATACGGCGATTGTGGAGCGCGGGGATCTGCGCCCCGGTGTGCAGATCAAGGGCCCGGTGGTGATTGTGGAACGCGAGACCTCTACCGTGGTGACTGGGCCTTTCGATGTGGTGGTGCAAAGCGAGGGCAGCTTGCTTCTGATCCGCAAGGGGGCCACAGCGTGACCGATCCAACCCGCGATATTCGGATGCAGGTGATGTGGAACCGCCTGATCTCGGTGGTCGAGGAACAGGCGCTGACCCTGCTGCGCACGGCGTTTTCAACCTCTGTCCGCGAGGCCGGCGATCTGTCGGCGGGCGTGTTCGATCCCCAAGGTCGGATGCTGGCGCAGGCGGTGACGGGCACGCCGGGGCATGTCAACACGATGGCCGAGGCGGTCTTGCATTTCATCGCCGAAATTGGCCGCGACAACATGTTTGCGGGCGATACCTATGTCACCAACGACCCGTGGAAAGGCACCGGGCATCTGCATGATATCACCATGGTTTCGCCGTCGTTCCTGGGTGATGATCTGGTCGGTTTTTTCGCCTGCACCGCGCATGTGGTGGATGTCGGCGGGCGCGGTTTCGGGGCGGATGCGAAGTCGGTCTACGAAGAAGGCATCCAGGTTCCGATCATGAAATTCGCCGACCGGGGCGTGGTCAATGTTGACCTGATCCGCTTGCTGCGCGCCAATGTACGTGAGCCCAATCAGGTGGTCGGCGACTTCTACTCACTCGCAGCCTGCAATGACGTCGGGCATCGGCGGCTTGTGGCAATGATGCAGGAGATTGGGCTGACCGCGCTGGATGCTTTGGGCGATTTCATTTTCAGTCGGACCCATGCCGCGACGCTTGAGCGTATCCGGGCTTTGCCACAAGGCACATGGGCAAACACGCTGCTGACCGACGGCTATGATGCCCCGGTCAAACTGGTGGCGCAGGTCGAGATTAAAGGCGACCGCGTCAATGTCGATTTCGGGGGTTCTGATCCGGCCAGCAGCTTTGGCATCAATGTGCCGATCATCTACACCAAGGCCTACGCCTGCTATGCGTTGAAATGCGTAATCGCCCCGGATATTCCGAACAACTGGGCCTCGCTGGCCCTGTTCACCATCTCCTCGCCGGAAAATATCCTGAACGCTGCGCGCCCTGCGCCGGTCGCGGTGCGGCATGTGATCGGTCATATGGTGCCCGATCTGGTGCTGGGGGCGTTGGCGAAGGCCCTGCCGGGGCAGGTGCTGGCCGAAGGCGCTGCGGCTTTGTGGAACATTCATATGTCGGTGTGCCCCGTGGCAGGCCAACCGGGGCGGCGGGCGGAAATCCTGATGTTCAACTCGGGCGGCATGGGCGCGCGTCCCGGTCTGGATGGGCTGTCGGCCACGGCCTTCCCCTCTGGCGTGATGACGATGCCGATCGAGGCCACCGAACATACCGGGCCGATTGTGGTCTGGCGCAAGGAACTCCGCCCCGACTCGGGCGGTGACGGCGAATTTCGCGGCGGCTTGGGGCAGGTGATCGAGATCGAACCCGCTCCGGGGCATCAGTTTGACTTCTCGGCGATGTTTGATCGGGTCAATCATCCGGCAGCGGGGCGCGAGGGCGGTGGGCCGGGGGCCGCAGGCATCGTCGCGCTGGACGATGGCACCCAACTCAAGCCGAAAGGCTGGCAGCATGTGCCTGCGGGGCGTCGGTTGATCCTTCATCTCCCCGGTGGCGGCGGATACGGTGCGCCGAGTGCGCGGTCGGATGAGGCGCGGGCAGAGGATGCCCTGCGGGGCTATGTGACGGGCGAAGTTTTGGGGAAAAAACCATGAGTTACGTTGCAGATCGCTTGGCTATGGTGAAACCATCGGCCTCAATGGCGGTGTCGATGGCCGCCAAGGCCCTGCGCGCGCAGGGCGTCGATGTGATCGACCTTGGGCTGGGAGAGCCGGATTTCCCGACGCCCGCGCATGTGGTCGAGGCCGCGTTCAAAGCTGCTGCTGCGGGCGAAACCCTGTATACGGCTGCGGCAGGCACACCCGCCTTGCGCGCGGCGGTGGCAGAGAAATTCAAGCGTGAGAACGGCCTGGACTTTACGGCGGATGAGATCGTCGTCGCCAATGGCGCCAAGCAGATCATCTTCAACGCGCTGATGGCAACTCTGAACGCGGGCGATGAGGCGATCTTGCCGACGCCCTATTTCGTGTCTTATCCCGAGATGGTCAAACTGCTCGGCGGTGTTCCGGTGATGCCCGCTTGCCCCGCGCCAACAGGTTTCCGCCTGACGCCCGCCGTGCTGGAGGCTGCGATCACCCCCCGCACAAAATGGCTGTTTCTGAACATGCCGGGCAATCCTTCGGGCGCGGTCTATGGCTTGGCCGAATTGCAGGCGCTGGGCGCGGTTCTGGCAAATCACCCGCAGGTGTTGATCCTGTCCGATGAGATTTACGAACACATTCTGTTCGACGGGCGGCAATTTGTCAGCTTCGGTCAGGCTTGCCCCGAACTGCGCGACCGCAGCCTGATCGTCAATGGTGTGGCGAAAGCCTATGCGATGACGGGCTGGCGCGTTGGCTATGCGGCGGGTCCCGCACCGTTGCTGAAGGCGATGAACACGGTGCAAAGCCAATCGGTGACTTCGGTTGCCGCCCCGATGCAAGCGGCAGCCCTCGCAGCGCTGACCGGGCCGCAAGACTGCATCGCCCAGTTCCGCGCAGCGTTTGAGCGCCGCCGCGATCTGGTGGTGGCGGGCATCGCAACCATTCCCGGCCTGACCCTCGCGCCACCCGAAGGCGCGTTCTACGCCTATATCGGCTGCGCGGGCCTGATCGGCAAACGCACCCCCAAGGGCGAGGTGCTGACCGACGACACCGCCGTCACGCAATACCTGCTGACCGAAGGCCGTGTCGCCGCTGTCCCCGGTGCGGCCTATGGATTGTCGCCGTTCTTCCGCATCTCGACCGCGACCTCTGAAACAGTGCTGTCTGAGGCGATCAGCCGTATCGCTAACGCCGTCGCGGCATTGCAAGCGACTGAGGCAGCATGACGCCGCGTTTTGACACCATTCTGATCACCGGGGCGGCGGGACGCTTGGGCACTGAACTGCGCCGGGGTCTGGCCCCCTTGGCGCGGCGGCTGCGGCTGTCTGATGTGGCCGAGATTGCCGATCTGCAACCCAATGAAGATGCGGTGATCTGCGATCTGGGCGATGAATCTGCGATTCTGAACCTCACCCAAGGCGTTGATGCGATTGTGCATTTCGGCGGGGTGCCGATGGAGAGGTCTTGGGATTCCATCCTGAACGCCAACATTCGCGGCAGCTATCACATCTACGAAGGCGCGCGGAAGAATGGCATCAGCCGCGTGATCTACGCCAGTTCCGTCCACGCCATCGGCTACCACGATCTGGAAACCCAGATCGACGCCCACGCCCCGCACCGCCCGGATGGGCTTTATGGCCTGTCGAAATGCTTTGTCGAGGATTTGGGTCGTCTCTACTGGGACAAGTTCGGCATTGAAACAGCGGCGCTGCGCATCTTCTCGTCCTTCCCCGAGCCGCAAGACCGCCGGATGCTGTGGTCCTACCTGTCGTTTGACGACTGCATCTGTCTTGTGACAGCGGCTTTGGCCGCCCCGCGCATAGGCTTCACCGTCAGCTTCGGACTGTCGGACAACACTGTAAAAACTGTCGACAACCGCCTTGCGGCGCATCTCGGCTATAAGGCAAAAGACACCTCTGAACCCTACCGCGCGGGGATTGAGGCGCGCACCGATCCGCCCGATCCGAAAGCGCCTGCGGTGCGGCATTTGGGCGGTTGGTTTGTGGATCTGGGGCACCCGGACGATAAGGATATGATATGAAGACGCAATATGACGTGGTGATCGTGGGCGGGGCGGTGATCGGCTCGGCTGTGGCGTATTTTCTGACGGCGAACCCGGATTTCAACGGCTCGGTTCTGGTGGTCGAACGCGATCCGACCTATGCCAAGGCCTCGACCTCGCTGTCGGCGGCGTCCATTCGCACGCAGTTTTCCAATGCGATCAATGTGAAGATCAGCCAGTTCGGTTATCAGTTCATCAAGGATTTCGCCGAAACCATGCAGGTCGGCGGTGACAAGCCCGACCTGAATTTTCACTCCGGCGGCTATCTCTATCTGGCAGGCACACCCGAACAGGAACAAATCCTGCGCGAAAGCCACGAGGTCCAGCGCGCTTGCGGGGCCGATACCGTGCTGTGGAATCAAGACCAACTGGCCCGCGCCTTCCCGCATCTGAACGTCGATGACATTCGCCTCGCATCCTACGGCCAATCCGGCGAGGGCTGGTTCAACAACACCGGTATCATGTCCGGCTTCCGCAACAAGGCGCGTGCGCAGGGCGCGGATGTGATCAGCGATGAGGTGGTGGCGATTGGGCGCAGCGGTGATGCCGTAACCTCGGTGACGCTGAAGTCCGGCGCTGTCATCCAGGCAGGCACGGTCGTCAACGCCTCCGGCCCCCGCGCCGCCCTCACCGCGCGGATGGCTGGCTTGGATATTCCAGTGGAGCCTCGCAAACGCACCCTGTTCGTGTTCGATTGCGCCAAAACCCCCGAAGGCAGCGCCACCGTCAACCAAGGCCGCCTGCCGCTGATGATCGACCCTTCGGGGGTGTTCTGTCGCCCCGAAGGCCGGTTTTTCCTGACGGGTGCGGTGCCTGTGGAAGACCCTGCTGTCGACTGGGACGATTTTGAACCCCGCTATGAGGAGTTTGAAGACATCATCTGGCCCGCCCTTGCCAACCGCGCGCAGGGGTTTGAGGCGATCAAGGTGGTCAACCAATGGGCAGGCCACTACGATTTCAATACGCTTGATCATAACCTGATCGTCGGTCGTCACCCGCAGGTGCAGAATTTTGTCTTCGCCAACGGCTTCTCTGGCCACGGCTTGCAACAAGGCCCCGCCGCAGGTCGGGCGGTGTCGGAACTGATCATCTATGGCGGCTATCGCACGCTGGATATGTCCGAAGTCGGCTTTGAGCGCATCGTCGAAAACCGCCCCTTCCTTGAGAAAGCGGTGATCTGAGGCGATGGATCGTCCGCTGCGCCTGCCGCCTTTGAACGCCCTGCGGGTGTTTCAAACCGTGGTGCGACACCGCAGTTTTCGCGGCGCGGCGGATGAACTGAGTGTCACCCCGCAAGCCGTCAGCCAGCAGATCAAACTGCTGGAGGACACTTTGGGGCTGGAGTTGTTCGCCCGCAAAGGCCGCGCGATTGAACCGAATGAACAGGCGATCCTGCTCGCCCATCACATTCAGGCCGGGTTCGACGAATTTGCCGAAGGCGTGCGCCGCGTCACCAAACTCGGCCAGCGCAACCGCATCAACGTCAACGCCAGCCCGTATTTCGCCACCCGCTTCCTGCTGGATCGGCTGGCGCGGTTCCGTGAGATCATGCCGGGGGCCGATCTGCGTCTGACCACAATGGTCGAGCTGCCCGATTTCGTTGCCGATGATGTCGATGTCGCGATCCAATGGGGATTTGGCACTTGGACCAACCACGAGCAGACGCTGTTGCTGCGCGATATCAAGGTGATTTGCTGCACCCCCCCAGCCTCGCCGCCCGCCTGCACGCGCCGGGGGATCTGCTGGACGTGCCGCTACTCCATTCCGTGCTGGCCGACCTCTGGGTGCCGGTTCTGCGGCACCTTGGCGTCACGGGAAACCATGCCCCCGACGCGCTGCGGTTTCAGGATGCTGCCACCATGCGGCGGGCGACCTTGGCGGGGCTGGGGGTGGGTTTGCTGTCAACCATTGATGCCGAGGAAGACCTCGCCTCGGGCAAACTGGTGGCCCCGTTTGGGCTGGATGTGATGGCGGGAATGAATGAGGCGCAGATACCGGGGTTCTATCTGGTGCTGCCGAAAGCGCATCGCCGGGTGAAAGCCATCGCGGTATTTTGCGATTGGGTGGCGCAGGAAAACTGGACTTTGCCCGTAGTATAAGGAGGTTCCATGGCGCAGGCAGTGGTGACAGGTGCGACCAGCGGTATTGGCCGCGCAATTGCACTGTCCTTGCACGAGGCGGGGCATCAGGTGGTGGCTTTGGGCCGCAACGCCAGCGCGCTGGCCGATCTGGCCGCGTTGGGCCTGCAAACCCGGCAGCTTGATCTCACCGATGCGGCGGGGATGACGCAGGCTTTGACCGACCTTACTCCGGATATTCTGGTAAACAACGCAGGCATGATGCCGCCCTTGGGCAATTTCTGCGACGCTGACCCCGCCGACATTGATCAGGCCATTAACACCAACTTGCGTGCTGTCCTGACCCTGACCCGTGCCATGGCACCGGGCATGCGCGCGCGCGGCCACGGCCATATCTTCTTCACCGGGTCCACCGCGGGCCACGCCCCCTTCGCCAATCTCGCGGTCTACTGCGCCACAAAGGCCGCGATTGCCGGCTTTGCCCAAGCCCTGCGGCTGGACATGGCTCCGCACGGCGTCCGCGTGACGGAAATCGTCGCTGGGCGTGTGGAGACCGGGCTTTACAGCACCCTTTTGCCCGCCGAGACCCGCGCCGCGATGTATGCCGGCAACGCCGCCGTGCAGCCTGCTGATGTCGCCGCGATGCTGCTGGCCGTGCTGGCCCTGCCGCAATCGGTCGATGTCGCGCGGTTTGATATTCTTCCAACCCATCAGGGGGTCGCCACTGGCACCCCAAAGAAAGAAGCTTGAAATGAAGGGCTTATCCGTAGTGATCGTCGGCGGCGGCGCAGGCCTTGGCGCGCTTTTGGCTGAAATGGCGGTGGCCGAAGGAGCCGTCGCCTTGGGCATCATTGACCTGAACGCCAGCGCTGCCGAAGCCGCCCTCGCCCCCGCCCGCGATGCTGGCCTGCCGCACGGCTTCGCCGCCTGCGACATTCGCACCGCCAATGCTGCCCACACCGCCTTCGCCTCGGTGGCACGCGCCTTGGGCCGCGTCGATACCCTGATCAACTCTGCCGCGATCTATCCGCGCAAGCCGATCCTTGAAATCAGTGATGCCGATTGGGATGCCTCGAACGCCATCAACGTCAAAGGCACCTATCATATGATGGTCGCCGCCATCCAGCAGATGCGCGGCCAAGACCCGATCGGCCAGATCCGGGGCCGCATCGTCAACATCACCTCGGTCGATGCCTTCAAGGCACATCCGCAGAACGCCCACTATGCCGCGACCAAGGCGGCGGTGGTCAGTCTCACGAAAAGCATGGCGCAAGAGGTCGCCCCGGACGGGATTCTGGTGAACTCCGTCGCGCCCGCAGGTATGGCGACCGAGCGTGCCCGCGAACTCGGCTTCCTCGGAGAACTCGCCAAAGCCAGCCCGTTGGGCCGCGGTGGCGAACCAAAGGAAATGGCCGAATGGGTGCTGATGGCAGGCGGGCCGCGCAACACCTATATGACCGGCGAGAACATCATCGTCTCGGGTGGGTATATCTACGTTTGACGTATTTGGGCCTAGCCCTGCACACGGCGAAAGGCCGCCGTCAAAGCGGCGGTCATTGCCGCTCCACCGCCGCCTTGCACGAAACGTTGAAAAATCATTTCATTCAAGCCACCCTTGGTGGAATGATCCTCTCGCAACTGTTCAAACGAGGCGGGGCTTTCGCGCAAAACATCGCCCAAACTCCCGAACAACCCGCGCAAATACTGGGCCGCATCCGGTGCAGTATGGCCCTGCGCCACCATCCACCCTGCGGCGGTTTCCAACAAGCCGAAGTAACTGCCCATCAGCGCGCTGCTTGCAGCATAAGCGTCATATGCGGCCAGATCGGTGACGGGCAAAGCTGTGCCCAAAGCCGCGAAAATCTGCATTGCGGCAGGCTGCGGTGGAAACACCGGAGTCACCCCCTCCAGCCGCTCGACAAACGGCAGGGGTATCGCGCGGGCGATATCCTGCGCGCCGGTGCAATCCGCCAGAGTGCCAATCTGCAGCCCCGCGATCAGGCTGATCACCGGGCGATCTGCGGGGATGACCAGCGGCCTGATCACCGCCTCGGCCACCTGCGGACGCACGGCGAGGATCAGCAGATCGCAATCCTCCACCACCGCCTGATTGCATTCCGCCACCGTTACACCGGGTAACAACGCCAGTTCCGCCGCCACCGCTTCATTGCGCGGCGAGACCACAATCGGCCGGTCCGCCAACACGGACGCCTTCAGCCCCCGCACCATATGCGCCGTGATCGTGCCGGTGCCGATAAACCCTAACCGCATGATATTCCCTTAGTAAACCGCCTGCGCCCCGGTGATTTCCACCAGCGACCCGCACATGAACGCCGCCTCATCCGAGGCCAGAAACGCCACCAAGGCCGCAACCTCATCCGGCCTGCCAATCCGGCCATATGGCACCATCCGGTCAAGATCGGCAATGCTGCGGCCCGAACGTTTCACCCCGGCCTCCAGCATCGGCGTGTGGATTTCGCCGGGGCAAACCGCATTCACCCGGATGTTCTGTGGCGCGTAATCGCGGGCAAGGTTCTGGGTGAAACTCGCCACCGCCGCCTTGGTGACGTTATAAGCAATGTGGTTCGGCGCAGGGTGCAGGCCCCATTGTGAAGCGGTGTTCACAATCGCCCCGCCCCCTGCCGAGATCATATGCGGCAGCGCCGCTTGGCACAGATGAAACATCGCATCAATGTTGATGGCAAAGGATAGATCCCAATCGTCCGGCGTCAAAGCCAACAGGTTGCCGCGCCGATTGACGCCTGCATTGTTGCACAACACACCAATCCGCGCCTCATGCGCGATCACATCGGCAATCACCGCGCGGCAGCCCTCAACCGTGCCAATGTCAGCGGCAAAACTGCGCGCCCGGCCACCCGCGCCCCGGATATCCGCAGCCGTCCCTTCGGCCCCCTCGGCGTTGACGTCCGTCACCACCACCAGCGCGCCCTCAGAGGCAAACCGCTGGCAAATCGCCGTGCCAATACCGCCCGCAGCGCCGGTCACCACTACCACTTTATCCTGAAACCGCATTCCGTCCCCCTAGCGCAAATAACTGCCGCCGTTCACATCCAGCACCGCCCCGTTGAGCGACGCCTGCGAAGGCCGCAAAGCAAAAGCCACCAACTCGCCAATCTCCGCCGCCTCGGCCATCGCGCCAATCGGAATACCGCTCAAAGCCGCAGCCGCGCCATGCTGCGCAATAAACGCCTCGGCCATCTCGGTACGCACCCAGCCCGGAGCGATGGCGACCGCCGTGATCCCTTCGCCCCCATGACTTTGCGCCACCGACTTCGTCAGATTGATCAGCGCGGCCTTACTCGCCCCATAGGCCATCGCGTTTGACGCATAACCGCGCTGCCCGGCCCGGCTGGCAATATTGATGATCCGCCCGCCGCCCTGTGCCCGAAAATGCAGGATTGCGGCGCGGGTCAGATCGGCGGCGGCGAGGAAATTCACTCGAAACTCGCGCTCCCAAACTGCTTGCCACTCGGCCAGCGGCGCATCGACCGCCACTTCCGAACGTATGCCTGCGTTGTTCACCAAACCATGCAACTGCCCCGCCAAACCTTCGGCCTCTGCCCAAAGCGTCGTTGCAGCCTCCGGTGTCGCCAGATCGGCCCCTACACACCAGCCCGCGCCGCCGATCTGCGCCAACAGTGCTTCGGCAGCAGCTTGATTGCGCCCGTAATGGATCACAACCTTCGCGCCCTCGGCGGCCAAAGCGACGCAGATCGCTTGCCCAATCGCGCCAGTTGCGCCAGTCAGCAAAACCGCGCGGCCTGCTAAAGTTCTCTGGGCCAAACTCATAGCTCACCCACCTGCGAGCCCCAGGTATCCGACAGGGCAAAACCCCGCGCAAACGGATCATCCGCACTGATCCGCAACTGCTCGCGGCCATAGATCCAGCCCGTCCCGGTGATGCGCGGCAGCACCGCACGCCTGTTGCCCACCACCGCCTCGCCAATCGCCTCCGCCGTAAACGTCCCGCCGATGATCGAGCGCGACACGCGGGCATCGCCCACTGCCACTTCACCCCGCGCAAACATCACCGCCAGATTGGCCGAAGACCCGGTGCCGCAGGGCGAACGATCGACCCGCCCCGGTTTCAACGTGGTGCAAGTGCGGATGCTGCCATCGGCCTCGCGACTGCGAAACATCACATAGGCCACGTCATCCAGCCCCGGAATGTCCGGGTGGCTGATCTCAATCTGACCCTTCAGATCCGCCTTGATCGCGATCCCCGCCTCGGCCAGCGCGCGGGCATTGTCCGGCACAATCGCAAGCCCAACCTGATCGGCGTCAACCAGAGCATAAAACACCCCGCCAAAGGCGATATCGGCGCGGATCACGCCGAAATCGGTGGTCTTCACCTCGGCATCCAAAGCCAGCACAAAGGCCGGAACATTGTCCAAACTCACCGACACACAGCGCCCATTCTCACACCGCGCCCGCGCCACGATCAGCCCCGCCGCCGTATCCAGCCGCACCACCGTCTCGGGCTCCACCATCGTCACCCGCCCGCTTTCCAGCAAAGCTGTCACCACACAAATGCAGTTGCTGCCCGACATCGGATGCGCCCGATCCGGTTGCAGCACGATGAAGGCCGCATCGGCATCGGGGCGCGTTGGCGGCAGCAGCAGATTGGTGCTCATCGCGACGCCCGCGCGCGGCTCAAACGTCACAAAGCGGCGCAGGCTGTCATCCACCGTGTTGATATGGTTCATCTTCTCTAGGATCGTGGCACCCGGAATCTCTGGCGCGCCGTCGATGATCACCTTGCCGATTTCGCCCTGCGCATGGACAAGCAGCAGATCAAGCGTGTGTTCAAACTGCATGTTCAGCCTTTCAAAAGCGGTTAATGCGGTAGGGGTGCAGGTCCAGCACGCGTGCTGCCCCGGTGATCAGATCGCCCATCAGTCTTGCCGTGGTTGCGGCATAGGTTAGCCCCAAATGGCCGTGCCCGGTGGCATAAAACACGCCGCGCGTCTTGGCCGAGGCTGACAGGATCGGCACGGTGTCGGGCAGGGCAGGGCGATGGCCCATCCATTCGGTGAATTCTTCACAGCGCAGCCCCGGTAAAGCGGTTTGCGCCCGCCGCACAGTCACCTTCGCCCGCCGGTAATCCGGGGCCGCCTCCAGCCCCGCCATCTCGACCGTGCCGCCCACCCGAATACCCCCCGCCGTCGGCGTCACCATGAACGCTCGTGCGGGCCAGATGATCGAATGCTGCATTTCAATGCCGGGGGCCATGATCTGGGTGTGATAGCCGCGCTCGGTCTCCAAAGGGATAGGCTCGCCCAGCAGCTTCGACAGCCGCGCCGAGAACGCCCCCGCGCAGATCACCACTTCATCTGCCGCAATCTCGCGCCCATCCGCCAGCCTGACGCCCGTGATCTTGTCGCTGCGGGCAAATCCCACCACGGCGGCCCGTTCCATCCGCCCGCCCAAAGCGCGGAAGCGGTCTGCCAAGGCCAGCACGAGCTTGTAGGGGTCTTTCATGGAGCGGTTATCCGGGAACCGCACCGCCATGCCGATCTTGTCGGACAGTGCAGGTTCCAACGCCCGCGCGGCAGCACCATCCAAGACCTCATGCGCAAATCCAAACCGCTCCAGGATTTCGATATGCTCGCGGTCGGCGCGAAACTCTGCCGCATCGGTATACAGTGACAAACAGCCCGCTTCCGAAATCTGGTCCTCAAGCGCGGTTTCGCGCAGCAAGGCCTGCGTGTCCGCTAAAGCCCGCCCACACAAGGCCGCCCCCTGCGCCTCCAGCGCCCGCAGTTTAGAAGGCCGCGACGCTGCAATAAACCGCAAGAACCACGGCACCAGTCGCGGCATATGGCCGGGGCGCACCCGTACCGGGCCTTCCGGGTCCAACATCCAGCCCGGTATCTGCCGCCAGACCGAGGGGCGCGAGGCGGGCATGAACTCCGTCACCGCGATCGAGGCCATATTGCCAAACGACGCCCCCTTGCCCGGTGCATCGCGGTCCACCAGAACCACCGCACGCCCGCGCTTTTGCAGATCATGCGCAATCGCCGTGCCAATAATCCCCGCGCCGATGACAACCGTGACCATGGCCTATTTCCAGTTGATGATGGGCTGCATCGCCGCCGCGAAATCCGCTTTTTCTTCGGCGGTCAGCGGGCCAAGCGGCATCCGACATTCCCCAACCGGAACCCCCTGCAATTCGCAACCATACTTCAGCTTCTGCACAAACTTGCCGGATTCCAGAATATTCATCGCCGTATACAGCGTCGCCATCTGCGCCTTGGCGCGCACCAAATCACCCGAGCGATAGGTCCGGTCCAGATCACACACCGCTTTCGCCATGCAATTCGCAGGCCCGCAAATCCAACTGTCCGCGCCCCAGAACATGAAATCCAGCGCAATGTCATCCGACCCCGACACCAGCTGAATTTTCCCGGCATAGCGCGTCGCAATCCCAATCGCGCGCTGCAACGATCCGGAACTTTCCTTGATTCCGATCACACGGGGATGGTCGGCAAGCGCATCCAGCACCTCCCAACCCAACTCCACCCCGTCTTTATCTGGATAAGAATACAGCACGATGTTCACATCCACCGCATCCAGCACGGCGTTGAAATGCTTGATCAACTCGGCCTGCGTCGGCTTGGTGTAGAACGGTGTGGCCAGCAGCACCGTGTCATAGCCGATCTCTTTGGCGCGCTTGGTATTGGCGATCACCCCCGCCGTATGCGGCGCGTTGGTGCCCGCAATCAGCGTCTCGCCGGGCTGCGCAAACGCCTTCACAAATGCCAGCACGCTTTCCCGCTCGGCATCGCTCATCAGGTTATATTCGCCCGATGATCCACAGGGCACCCAGCCCGTCACCCCCGCGGCGCGCAATCCCTGCAAATGGGTTTTGAACGCGGCAAAGTCGATCTGGCCTGCCGCATCAAACGGCGTGACCAAGGCGGGGATGACGCCAGAGAGTTTCAGCATGGGACATCCTTTGCAAAACGAATCGAGGCTGCGCGAAAGGCGCAGCGTCGCCACAAATCATGGCGACAGCGTGCCGACACGTCAAATTGAAAATATTCCGTGTCGACACAAAGCCGCCGAAACGGTATCGCTGATGCAACCAGCCACCGGAGGCCCCGCGATGGACGAAATCGAGATCAAACGCGCCAGGGGCACCGGCGCGCGCTTCGCCTACGAGACGATCCGCGATGAAATCCTGTCGCTGGCGCTGCGGCCCGGTGCGTTGCTGGATGAAACCTCACTGGCCGAGCGCTTTGCCATGTCACGCTCGCCGGTGCGTGAGGCGCTGATCAAACTGGCGGGTGAAGATCTGGTGGTGATGCTGGCCAACCGCTCCACCATCGTTGCGCCGATTGATGTGACCAGCTTTCCGAAATATATCGAAGCGCTGGATATCGCGCAGCGGATGAACACCCGTTTGGCCGCAGAATTGCGCACCGAATCCGATCTGAAAGCCATCGCCCAACGCCAAAAGGAATTTGTCGCGGCGGTCAAGGCCGGCAACCATCTGGCGATGTCCGAGGGCAACAAACTGTTCCACATGGCCGTGGCCGAGGCCGGAAAAAACCCGTACTTGACCGCCTTCTACGAACGCCTGCTCGATCAAGGCCGCCGCATGTTGCACCTGCATTTTCAGTATATCGAGCGCACCCATGACGGCTATCTTCTGACCGATGAGCATGTCGAAATGCTCGACGCTATCTGCGCCCGCGACATCACCCGCGCCGATGCCTTGGCCGCAGCGCACACAAGGCAATACCGCGACAATTTCCTGACCTTCATGCAAGAGAATTACTCTGCCCCAATGCCGCTCGGCGCACCCAACGCGGCTTGACGCCAGCGCCCGCATGGTGTCGCATCCCGGCCAAGGGCCGAGGTGCCGCAGGAAAGGACCGCAGATGACGTTCAAAGCGCTGGTTGTCGACAAAGACACCGCAGGGGCGACCCATGCCGCCGTGAAGGATTTGACCCTGGCCGATCTTCCGGCAGGCGAGGTATTGGTGGCGGTCGAATATTCCACCGTTAACTACAAAGACGGCCTCTGCATGGGCGCGGGCGGCGGCATGGTGCGCAACTACCCGCATGTGCCGGGGATTGATTTCGCAGGCACGGTCGAGGTGTCAGAGGATGCTCGCTACAAACCCGGCGACAAAGTAGTTCTGACAGGCTGGCGCGTTGGCGAATCCCACTGGGGCGGCTATGCGCAGAAAGCCCGCGTCAAAGCCGATTGGCTGGTGCCGTTGCCGCAGGGTCTGACCCCCCGCGCCGCGATGGCGGTCGGGACAGCGGGACTGACGGCGATGCTGGCGGTGATGGCCTTGGAAACACACGGGCTAAAGCCGGGGCAGGGGCCCGTGCTAGTGACGGGGGCTGCGGGCGGCGTCGGTTCTGTCGCCGTCACCATCCTCGCGCATCTGGGATATCAAGTCGCGGGCGTGACCGGACGACCCGAAACGGAACCCTATCTGCGGACTTTGGGCGCGACCCAGATCGTGCTGCGCGATCAGATCAACGAAACGGTGAAGCGCCCCTTGGAATCCGAGTCATGGTCGGGCTGCATTGATGCCGTCGGCGGCCCGATGCTCGCCCGCGTGCTGGGCCAGCTGAAATACGGCGCTTCGGCGGCCTCTGTCGGCCTTGCGGGCGGATCAAACCTGCCCGCCTCGGTGATCCCGTTCCTTTTGCGCGGCGTCAATCTGCTGGGCATCGATTCCGTTCTGCAACCCTACGCCAACCGCCAAGCCGCTTGGGCCCGTATCGCCACCGACCTGCCGCAAGACAAACTGGAGTCGATGGTGACGATGGCGACCCTCGCCGACCTGCCGCGCTTGGGGGTCGAGATTTTGGCGGGCCAGATCAAGGGTCGCTGCGTGATCGACGTGAACGCCTGAGGCGGCTCAATATCGCGTCGTCATGCGGTAGCCGCGCCGATGCGCCAGCGTCACCAGTGTCACGGCGGCATTCTGCCACCAAGTCGCCCGCTCGACGCAAAACACCGGATCGCCCAAGGCATGATCCAGATGCGCCACCATCACAGCATCCGCCGCCGCCGCCAGAAAGCTGATCTCCACTTCCGAAAACGGCACGGTGGCGACCAGCCATTCGTTTGGCCCCGACTCCGAGAAATCCTGCTGCAAAGCCTGCGGCAAAGCCCCGGCGTTGATCCAGCGATCCTCCAGCTGAAACGCCACGCCATCGGCAAAGTGCAAACACTGCAGATGCAACACCTTAGCCCGCGCCTTCAACTCCATCCGCGCCCGCAGCCAATCGGGGGCAACCAGCACTTCCCGGCTGACCAAAGCATAACGATACACCGCCCCGGTTTTCTCAATTTCCGACCGCACCACCGGCATTTCAAACCGCGCCTGCCTAATCGGCGCCATCCGCACCCGCGTCCCCGCCTTACGCTTGCGATCCAGAAACCCCAGTTCCGACACTTCGCGCAACGCCCGGTTCATCGTGGTGCGGGAGCAGCCGAATTCTTCGGCCAGCTCGACCTCTCCGGGCAGCAAAGTGCCCGGCCCCCAAGGCCCTTCGGTGATGCGCTGCACGATCTCGGCCATCACGTCGCGGAAGGTTGTGGTCTCTGCCATCGCGTTCTCCTGACGCCTGCCCTATAGCGCGTCCACCAGCCCCTGCACAGCTTTCCGCCAGCCCGCGATGATCTGGTCGCGCTGAATATGACGCCCTTCACGCACTTGATGCCGCCCCGCCGACCACAGGTCAGTGATCACCGCATCCGAGGCTGCAAACGCCAGCCCATCCAAAATCTGATCATTCCGCAAAGCGCACAGCGCCGGATGGCTCAGATCAATCGCCACCACATCGGCCAGCATCCCCACCGCAATCACCCCAGACTTTCGCCCCAAAGCCTGCGCGCCGCCTTTTGCCGCCCCCAGATAGATCGCCGCCCCGACTGATCCTTCGCCCGAAACCATCACGTTCCGCGCGATATCCCGCAGCCGCTGGCTATACTCCAAAATGCGCAATTCCTCGGTCAAAGATATCCGCACATTGCTGTCCGAGCCAATCCCGAACGCGCCGCCGGCCGCCAACCACCCCGGCCCATTGAACGGCCCGTCGCCCAAATTCGCCTCGGTGATCGGACAAAGCCCTGCGACCGCGCCGCTTTTCGCCAACCGCAACGTCTCATCCGCCGTCATATGCGTCGCATGAATGGCGCACCAATCCGACCCGATCGGCGTATTCGCGAGCAACCACTCCACCGGGCGCGCCCCCAGCCAAGCCGAAATATCCGCCACTTCCTTCGGCTGCTCGGCCACATGAATGTGCACCGGATTACCCGCCGCAATGGGCAAAGCCCGAGCCAAATCCCCGGGATTGGTCGCCCTTAAAGAATGTGGTGCAATCCCCACCCGCGTATCACTCGGCAAAGCCCGCGCCGCACCCCGCGCCGCCTCTACCAGCCGCGCGAAGCGGTCCACATCATTGCCAAACCGCAACTGCCCCGCCGCCAGCGCCTGCTCGCCAGCCCCGCCAAAGCTATACAAGACCGGCAGATGCGTCAGCCCGATCCCGGTCAACTCCGCCGCCGCAAAAATCCGCCCCGACAACTCTGCAATATCCGCATAAACCGCGCCCCCCGGCTGATGATGCACATAGTGGAACTCACCGACCGAGGCATAGCCCGCCTCCTGCATCTCCATAAACACCAGCGCCGCGATGGCCTGCATCTGTTCGGGCGTCAAACGGTCCAAAAACCGATACATCAGATCGCGCCAAGTCCAGAAACTGTCCCGCCCGGCAATGCGATGCTCGGTCATCCCCGCCATCGCGCGCTGAAACGCATGGCTGTGCAGGTTCGCCAAAGCGGGCAGCAAGGCCGACACCCGCACATCGCCCGCCTGCGCCTTAGCCCCGACGGTGATCGCACTGATCTGGCCATCCGCCACAGTGATCCTGACATTCTCGGCCCAACCTTGGGGCAGCAAAGCGCGGCTAGCAAAAATCACGATGGCGACTCCTTATGTGTAGACATAATAAACATACTCGCATAAACAGCTTTGAGGCAATAGCTTTTGACGAGGCATCCCGTGCATCCTTCCGCGATCACCCTTATCGGCCTGCAAGCCGCCACTATGTTGGCCTCTGGGCAGGGAAAATCCGATCCCTACGGCCTCATCCAAGACGCAGCCTTGGTGCTGTCCGAAGGCCGAATCGCATGGATCGGCAAGCGCAGCGATCTCCCCGCCGCCCACGCCGCCCTGCCGCAAAACGATATGGGCAACCGCCTGATCACCCCCGCCCTGATCGACTGTCATACCCACGTCGTCCACGGCGGCAACCGCGCCACGGAATTCGAGATGCGGCTTCAAGGGGCCAGTTACGAAGAAGTCGCCCGCGCCGGCGGCGGCATTATCTCCACCGTCAAAGCCACGCGCACCGCCACCCAAGCTGATCTGGTGGCAGCAGCCCTGCCGTTCGTTGATGCGATGATCGCCGAAGGCGTCGCGGTGATCGAGATCAAATCCGGCTACGGTCTGAACCAAGACACCGAACTGCGGATGCTCCGCGCCGCCCGTGAGATTGGCCAAATGCGCCAGATCACCGTCAAAACCAGCTTCCTCGCTGCCCACGCGATCCCCCCCGAATACAAAGCCCGCGCCGATGCCTATATCGACGACGTCGCCATCCCCGCCCTGCACGCCGCCCATGCCGAAGGCTTGGTCGATGCCGTGGACGGCTTCTGCGAAGGCATCGCCTTCTCCCCCGCCCAAATCGAACGTCTGTTCACAATCGCAAAAACCCTGAACATCCCAGTAAAACTTCACGCCGAACAACTCTCCAACCTCGGCGGCGCAGCCCTCGCTGCACGCTTCAACGCGCTTTCCGCCGACCACCTGGAATATCTCGACGAAGCCGGAGTCATCGCCATGGCCCAATCTGGCACCGTCGCCGTGATCCTGCCCGGCGCCTTCTACACCCTGCGCGAAACCCAAATGCCGCCCATTGCGCTCCTTAGAACGCACAACGTCCCGATGGCCGTCGCCACCGATATGAACCCCGGCTCCTCGCCGATGTCCTCACTGCTGCTGGCGATGAACATGGCCTGCACCCTGTTCCGCATGACCCCCGCCGAGGCCCTTGCCGGGGCCACCATAAACGCCGCCCGCGCCCTGAACCTGCCCACCCACGGCACCCTAGCGCCGGGCCAAACCGCCGACCTCGCCATCTGGAACGCCCAACACCCTGCCGAACTTGCCTATCGCATCGGCTTCAACCCCCTTCATCAACGCATCATCGGAGGCGCGCTTTGACCGCACTCATCGTAACTCCCGGCCAGACGACGCTTGAACAACTGGTCCGCATCTACCGCGACGAACTGCCCGTCACCCTTGACCGCACCGCGAAGCCCGGCATCGAGCGCGCCGCCGCAGCGATCAAAGCCGCCGCCGCAGGCGATGCCCCGGTCTACGGCGTCAACACCGGTTTCGGCAAACTCGCCAGCCTCCGCATTGCCCCCGCTGACACAGCCACCCTGCAACGCAACCTGATCCTGTCGCATTGCTGCGGCGTCGGCGAGGCAATCCCCCGCCGCCACGCCCGCCTGCTGATGGTGTTGAAATTGCTCAGCTTTGGTCGTGGAGCCTCCGGCATCCGCTGGGAATTCATCGAACTCCTCGAATCCATGCTGGCTGCAGGCGTCACCCCGCAAATCCCCGCCCAAGGTTCTGTCGGCGCATCCGGCGACCTCGCCCCCCTCGCCCATATGACCGCCGTGATCATCGGCGAAGGCGAGGCCGAATACCAAGGCCAGATCCTGCCCGGCGCCAAAGCCCTCGCCGCCGCTGGCCTGAAACCCCTGCAACTCGGCCCAAAAGAAGGCCTCGCCTTCATCAACGGCACACAATTCTCCACCGCCTTCGCCCTCGCGGGACTGTTTGACGGCTGGAATGCCGCGCAATCGGCACTCGTCACCTCAGCCCTCTCCACCGACGCTATCATGGGTTCCACCGCGCCGCTGCAACCCGAAATCCACACCCTGCGCGGTCACGCTGGCCAGATCGAAGCCGCCGCCTTCATGCGCGCCCTGCTGGATGGATCGGAAATCCGCGAAAGCCACATCGACGGCGACGCCCGCGTGCAAGACCCCTACTGCATCCGCTGCCAGCCCCAAGTAACGGGCGCCGCGATGGACGTCCTGCGCCAAGCAGCCACCACACTAGAGATCGAAGCCAACGCCGCCACCGACAACCCCCTCGTGCTGACCGAGGCCGGCCTGATCGTCTCGGGCGGCAACTTCCACGCCGAACCTGTGGGCTTCGCCGCCGACATGATCGCGCTGGCCCTCGCCGAAATCGGAGCCATCGCCCAACGCCGCGTTGCCCTGATGGTAGATCCGGTCTTGTCGTTCAACCTCCCCCCCTTCCTCACCCCGCGCCCGGGTCTCAACTCCGGCCTGATGATCGCCGAAGTCACCACCGCCGCGCTGATGTCCGAAAACAAACACATCGCCATGCCCTGTGTGACCGACAGCACCCCGACCTCGGCTAACCAGGAAGATCACGTCAGCATGGCCGCCCACGGTGCCGTCCGCCTTGGCAAGATGGTGCAAAACCTCAACGTCATTCTTGGGGTTGAGGCGATCTGCGCCGCGCAAGGCGTCGATTTCCGTGCGCCATTGCAAACATCGACCCCGCTGCAAGCCGTCGTCGCCCGCCTGCGCCAGGACGTGGCCACCATGGGCGATGATCGCTACATGGCCCCCGACCTTGCCGCCGCCGCCAATCTGATCGCCAGCGGAGCCCTCACCGCCGCTTCCGCCCTCACCCTTCCCACCTT
>JBKJTI010000342.1:0-3487 GCA_046590425.1 Cypionkella sp.
CGATATATAGCTGCGGCCCCGGTTTCCCGGAGCCTTACACGGCGGGTTTAGCCACAGAACGCGCGGGCGTCCAGCGGACAAAGACGCGCAGGGGCGGCGGAAATCAGCTTTTCCTGAAGTGCGACCTTGAAGCTACGCAAATCATTCCCGTACACCGCCCATTCAGCGCGATTTGCTGTAATTAAAGTAATTTTGTCAGGATTAACTGGCTCAAACTTGTACCGGACGAGTCGCCAGCATCGCCGGACGCTTGCCAAATTCGGCCTCCCACACTGCCAGCTTTGGCCGCTCCGCACGCCAATTGCGTGCATCGTGCCGGAAGTCGATATACCCCAGCGCGCAAGCCAGCCCGATCAATGGCATCTCTAGCGGTCCGTTCAAGACCTCCGCCCATTCCGCCTCGATCACATCCAGCGCACGGGCGGCTTTGGCCCATTGCGCTTCGATCCATTCGGGGAATTGCTTCTCCACCGGGCGCAATCGCACCTCATAGGCCATCGCCAGTGCAGCCTCCAGGATGCCGTCCACCGCAGCCTCGCGCGTCAGGCACGGCCAAATCGCAGGCCCGGCTGGGTACATCGTTCCCCCCGCCAGATCATTCAGATAGCGGCAGATCACCCGACTGTCATAGATCGCGCCCGCATCGGTTTGCAGCGCTGGGATCTTGCCCAACGGGTTCTGATCCACCGGCAACGACCCCGGAGCCAGCGGTGTGCCCATCACATTGCTGATCTCAATGCGGTCTTGCAGGCCAAGTTCCAGGATCAGCGCCATAACCTTGCGGCCAAAGGGCGTCGCGGGAGAGGTGTAAAGCCGCATGATGACTCCATTCAGAATGATTCGTTGATTTGCCGCCAGTTAAGCCGTGCCAGCCGCCGCATGACAACACTTGTCAGTTGCCAACTGCATCACTGGCACCCTGAACAACAATTTCGTCAGCTATGCGGGCGGGACCGAACCGCTCATCCAGCCCTTGCCCGACGTGCAACACGTGCTGCCGCCTTTGTCGCCGTGAAGCTGCCGAATGGCTGGGTGCAACTGAACTGTGCCGAGGGGTCAATGGTGGTCGGCGATAATGCGCCATTCCCGGCCATGCGCGCCGTCAGTGACGGCCACGCGGCGGTGCAGGGCGATCAGGGCTGGGGCTATGCGATCGCTTACAGTGTCAGCATCGAGTTTGGCGGTCACTATACGGCGGCGGGCGATTTTTCCGATGGTCTGGCCCCAGTGCAGGTCGCGGCCGGCAAATGGGGCTAGATCAACGGCCAGACTAAACTGGTGATCCCGGCGGAATTTGACCGCGCCTATGGCTGTGCCGATGGGCTGGTGGGCGTGTTCCGGCACGCAATCTGATCCCTATGTCGCCTATCTTGCGACCTTCAATTCGGCCGATGGCAAGATTATTGCCGCACAAACCCTCGATAGTTCAACCGAAGCCCGAATGGCGGCTGAACGGCATGACGGTCGAGGTGCAGCCCGCCCGCGCGCCAGTGGTGTTGGACGAAGACCTGCCCACCGCAACGGCCCGAATGGCGCTGGACCCCGCTGAGAACATCATCGAAGTGGTGGCCTATAACGCGGCGGGCCTGCTCGCCTCACCGCCCCGGCAGATGGTAGTGACATGGGACGGTGTGGCAAGCTCTGAACCGCCCGCTTTGCACGTTCTGGCCGTGGGGGTGAACGAATATGCCGATGGTCGCCCCCAGTTGAAATACGCCGCAGCCGATGTACAAGCCTTTGCCAATACATGAAAAAATCCGACGGGGGCTGTTTAGATCGGTGAATGTGGCGACCCTGCTGGAGAAGGATGTGAACGAAGCCAAATTGGACGTTGCCTTCACCGAGACGGGCAAACAGGCGATGTCGCAGGATATTTTCCTGTTTTTCCTCGCAGGCCACGGCAAAACGATTGAGGGCAAATACCACTTCATCCCGCAGGATTTTCGCTTCAACCGCAGATGCCCTGGCGCTAGAGGGCTACAACGGCCATGGCGTGATGACCCGGGCGATGCTCGTCGCGATGGTCAATGCCAATGGCGATCGAAGTGACCGAACTTGCCAGCTTTCTGGACGTGACAGTGCGAGAAGTGTCCTTCGCCGCCCTTGGCCTGCGTCAGGTGCCGCAAATGTCGATCAGGGGGTCAGACTTTGCTTTGGGATCCATGGTTTCTGTGCTGGATGCCAGCGCCGAAAGCTTCCCCGCGACGCTCAGGCATGTCGTTGAGGGCGGCACCCATGTGCTGGACGCCCCCGGTGGGGCGGCGGTTTTGATGGTCGAATCCGGGTGTTTTATGGCGTCTACAAGATCGAGGAAAAAGACGGCTTTGCGCGGATTGCCAAGGATGGCACGGCTTTTGGGGTGGGTGTCAGCGGGGGCGTTAACGCCGTTGCAGTAAACCCACGAGCGTTCGTTCTATTCCAAATCGTGCCGCATCAGCGCGGCGATGGCTTGCGACCCCATGTCAGCCTGCTGCGCCAGATGGCCTGCTGCACTTGCCCGCACCTCGGGCGTTTTGTTCTGGTTCAGCTTCCAGGTGCCATCGACTGAGGCCATCTCAAACCGAAACGGCAGGATCATCCGTAACATCCGGGGCATCGCGCCGTCTGACATCTTATCCGACACCCAAGGCGTTTTCGGCAGCAAGCGGTTTTCATGCTCGGCTGACAAAGCATCCACATGCGGGTGCAGGGCCGCTTCGGACAGCGGTGACAACACGCCGCGTAGATGCACCGCGATGTAATTCCACGTCGGCACCTGATCATCCGCACCATACCAATCGGGTGAGATGTAAGCATCCGGGCCGGAAACCATGATCAGGGCGGGAATGCCCGCCGTGCAGGCGCGCGCAATCGGATTGGATCGTGCCAGATGCAATTCGGCAAAGCTGGCATCGGGCGACAGCAAGAACGGCACATGCGCGGCCAAGGGGCCCTCCGCGCCGTTCACCGACAAGATCCCAAAGCTGCGCGCACGGGCGAAGGCAAGGTTGTCTTCAAGCGGGGTGGCGCGGAACGCGGGATTGGGGTGCATGGCGGGCTCCAAAAAGGGATCTCAGCTCGCCTAAGCGGCAACACGCATCACCACAATCAAATCTTTCTGATCCGGCATTAGACCAACGCAACTACAGCTAACCCGGCGCAACCCACCAACCCCAAATGAAAAAGCCGCCAGAGATTGCTCTCGGCGGCCTATTCTATGCTGCTGCGCGCGATCAACCCTGACGGGCCTTGTAGCGCTTTTGCGTCTTGTTGATCACATAGACGCGGCCTTTACGGCGCACGACCTGGCAATCACGATGACGCGTCTTCAGCGAGCGGAGCGAGTTTGCAACCTTCATGGCTGTCTCCCTTGTTCGCGGCGCGTCTTCGCGCCAGTTGAAAAGCGTTGCCCCCTTGCGGGGACGGCGAAATGGTGGGCGGTACTGGGATCGAACCAGTGGCCACTACGATGTCAACGTAGTGCTCTACCGCTGAGCTAACCGCCCAC